>JAQUEZ010000165.1 GCA_028684915.1 Desulfobulbus sp. | reverse complement strand
CAGCAATGCTGGCAAACAACCCAGCATGACGAAAAAAAGCAAATTCAGTTTCATCCTTATCCTCTACACTGGTAAAGCGGTGAGCTCGGTCGGCGTTGAATACTGTCCATTCAGTGATCTGTGGATCGATCGAGAGCGTAGGAGGTGGGGCAGGGGAGCCGATGACAGCGGTGGCGTAATTCGACATTGAAATTCTCGGGGGCTGCGTCTGAGCTGTTACGTACCAGTAGTCAAGATGAACAGGAGATATCTGAACTATGCAAACTAACATCTATGGCATTTGCATGTGAAGTGGGTCAAGCCAGTACCTGGCCCTACGTTTTGTTTTTAGCCCTGTTCTTATCCGATTTATTCACAGTCACTAAATGAATACTTTTGAACATTTAAAAAAGTGTCATGGTCTTGATAATCAATTACAATAGTTGAACTTAAACGTGATCTTGTCAGAGCAACATAAAACTTTGCCCTTGCATTATCTTCTAGTTTGCAACTGTTGTCTTTAATCCAAGCTTCCATGCCCTTGGTTGGGTAGATGAGCACTCGATTGAAACTCGATCCTTTCGAAGCACCCATGTTTAACGTTTTATATTTTCGATTTACATTCGACGCAGAGCTCCAGCATAACTGCATAACGTCCGTATATTTCGCATGGTATCGTTCAACATCTGACGGTTTTATCACAAATACTCCAGTATGATCATCTTCAGTATGACATGTTGGGCAAGTGCAAGCCATGGGTGTCGATAATTGAGGGTACAGCTTTGATGAGTAGTCACAGATAATTTGATTGTTTCTATGTGATGCGGACAATGTCGTTTCATCAACATTGCACTGTATTTCATTATCTAGTTCATTCTCTACAAAGAGTTTAATCTGTCCACTAGCATATTTTTTGTATTTTGGGGACTGGTGCGTTAAGTATGTCACTTGTCTTGGATCCCCAACTAGAATAATATTCGAATCAGACTTAAACAATTGTTTTATAATATCAAGATCATATCCTGCCAAATCTTGAATTTCATCAATGTAAATATGTCGAAAAATTCTTGATATGCGCCTCACCACCTCGCTGTCAGTAGTAGTGTTTGCATCACAAACAAATTTTGATATTTTATCAGAGTAAATTTTTCCATTAGCTGTGAAATAACACTTCAAAAAATCAGCTTGTCCCCAGTAAACAGGTCTTCCTCCTGATAGCATGGGCTGTCCTGGGGCTATGAATCTTTTTCCCGATTTCTCATTAATTAAATAGAATCCAATATTTTTATTATGGAGAGATTCGTTGAGCACGCTTTGATATGGCCTAACCCCGTGTTGCAACAGAAAGGAAAACCAAGTCTGAATTGTCACGTTGCGGGGCATGCAACCTTTTCGTTTTATGAATTTGTTCCGAATTTCACGTTCATTAAATTCAGTGTATGTGGTAATTAGTATGGGTTCGTCTTCAATCTCAAGGGCTTTCTTAACAAGAAATGTTGTTTTTCCTGAGCCAGCAGCAGCGATAATTAGTTTGTTTTTATTCATCACACCACTCGATAGCTCTGTTGATATAGTCAGGGTACTCAAGAGATTCGCTCGACTCAAAGACCTTCAATGCCCATGTTGTCTTTTGTCCTTTAATGTAGTCGGATATTTCGGCTTTAGTTCCATATTTAGTTTCCTTTATTCCAAGAACTTTGCGAAGAGCCTTTAAATTAGCACTGTTCGCATCCACAAATTGCGGCTCAAGGGTGTGAAGTTCATTTCTGTCATCAGCAAAAATATTAACACAAGAATAACCAACGTGATGTTTATACTTTTCCGTGATGTTATTATCGTAGTCATTATCATTGTCGGTGATGACAGCAATTGGTTGGTTAATCTGTATGGCAATGTCCAAAAACCTTTTGAATGTGAGTTTTACAGAAATAACATCAATCCCGTCTTCGATAGGTAGGCGACCTTCGTGCGTCTCCATATATTTTTTTTGAAATATTAATTCGTCTGAATCGCCCTCCACCAAAATGGCTTTTCTGCAAAGCAACATCCGTAGAGTTTGGTATCCAGGTAATTTCTTGAAAAATGTAAAGGTGTTTTTTGGTAAAGCGTCAAGGCGAGTGGTCTTCTGGTCATTCAATAAAATTAGGTTCTCTAGACCAAGTTTATTTGCAATATAGCTGCTATGCGTAGTTATAATGACCTGTTTATTACTACATTTTTCAGTAATAGCCTTAATCAAATGATTGAGTTTTGTGTGCGATAGATGGTTTTCAGGCTCTTCCAATAACACGAGTGAAGCTTCCTTGCTTTTTTCATGACTCAGGGCCAAATTTGTCTTAACAATACATTGTTCTCCTTTTCCAATTTGGTGAAAAGGAATCTCTTCTAGGTAGGTCATGAGCGTGCTGGCCCATGAGTTTTGCGTAGAAAGGTCTACCGATATGCTCAGTTTCTTTTTACTGATGCTGGTCTTTGTTGAAAGCTTTGTATTTATTGCCTTTACAGAGGGGTCATTGCTAAACGTTTCCTTCATTTTTCGATAAGCTTGTGATATACCAACGTGTTCTGAATCTTCAAGATCATTTTTTATTATTCTTGAAATATATACATCAGAACCATTTTGAAATTTGTTCGATGTTGAGTCGATCAGTACTGATTTAATTGGGATATTTCTTCCTGTAATAGAATCTCTGGCAAAAGACTTCCAGGCAACTTTATAGTATTCTATTGGAATAGTTGTTATTTCACCTGGCCCATCTATTAAGGCTTCATAGGCGCCTTGGTAGGTGTCATCAAACTCAATCCTATAAGAAACTCCTGTGCTTTTTGTCTTTGACACATTGCTATTTCCTTCAAAAAGTGGAAAATCGCAATCTTCAAAATGTACTTCAATGATAATTTCTGGAAGAGACGGTTTTTTCCCTTCATTAACTTCTGTTAAGTATTGACCAACAACGTTATAATTAAAGAGATATTGACTCAATTCGTTCTTCAGATAGCGGCCATTTAAAATACCAGAGAGTGCTAAATTGACAGCTTCCAGTATGGTTGACTTCCCGGCTTCATTGTCGCCAACTATGATGTTTACTCCGTTATTAAATTCAGCGGTAAATCTCCCTTCAAAACATTTGAAATTTTCTATCACTGCTTTCTTAATGCGCAATTGAGTCACCTTTTTGTTAATGATCTGGAAGATCAAGAGGTTTCACACAACTAAGACTGTATCTAATGCATTATTAAGCCACGATTAACCTGCTTTTAAGTGATGAGGATGGGTTTTTCTTGATTCTTGTCCACTTGCCCAAAGTTAACATATCGCCTGCTTGAGAGGTTTTTGCGGAGCGGCAGCTTAGCAAAAATACTTCTCAAAGCGGTTATTCGATTAGTCCATTTCTTCAAACCTTTTTAATTGCGATATATTCTCTGATTGATCCCGTAAGGATCTACAAAAGCCCTCTAATCCGGGAAAGAGTGAAGCTGCTGAAATATTCATTCTGCGTAATTTTTGAATGCCTTCAAGGCGTAACTTTTCAGATATAATGAATTTTTTAGCAAGATGGCCTTTGGAATCGTCATACAAATTAATTATTGTATCTATGGTTTCATAGTTGTTGCTTGGGACTAAAAATGCACCTTGCTGAGCTACAAGACGTTCATTAGTTTGCTTTGGCTCGTAGGGTATAATAAAGGCCTTATCTTTCTTGACATTTTTTAAAATATTCTTTTGATATTCTTCTCCCAACACTTCAATGTCTGTATTTCGCAACTCTTGTTGATGAAATCCATATACAGCTGCATCTGAATGGCCTTGTTCAAGAGCAAAAAAGAGCGCGATGTACGGTGATGCGGTAACATCCAATAGCCGTGTAGGACATCCAAAATGTTGCATTATTGACAGCCATTCCAAATTTGATTCTCGATTATGAGGAAGTGATCTTAAGTATAAATGTGCATTGGCCTTAAAATGGCTTATCATTGCTATCTCATGCTGATCTCGTGCAAATCGCCTTCGTTTATCAGGTCGGCAGATATCAAAAGTTTTTTGTAAGTCTTCAAACAGGCGAAAAAGAGATGTTTCAAGCTCCCAAGCAGCCTCTGGTTGCCCCCTAAACAACCAGACCCTAAAAGGTAACTTGGCCACCTTTCTGTCAAATTCACTCCAGTTTTTTATTTCAATCTTCTCGATCATCTTAAAAAATCGAACGTTCCGGCTTTCCGGACCCGCGCTGTTTGCGGGGGTCCGGGTGGAGCCGGTGGTTAGAGATTATTTTTTAATCATTGCGAATAGTTGTTTAGGATACTCAATTTTTGCATCATTACAAAACCTGTAAAAGATATTCAAAATATTATTTCTCAAAATTTCTAATTGTTGTGACAGATATTTTTGATCTTTAATTATGTCATGTCTCTCGCTGACGGAGAGAAATTTTTTTACCTGATCCAACACGTAATTTATTATTGAATTAAATTGAGAATTTTTGATCTTCGACAGTTTTACTTTTTGATCCACTAGAAATTTTCTATATTCGAGAACTGACTTTATTGCATTTTCTGTACAATTGGCACAGCATTGCCATGATGTTAAAAACCGTTTATCTTCTGACCTTATCAAGGTTTCGGTCACGATTTCTTTTTCTAAATTATCACTAATTTTGAATGTGACGTTTAGGAATGGTATTTCAATTGCAACCGTATCTATGTCAATGGATTTTTTCATTTATCTTCGCTAGCTACCCAGTGGTTGGCTTACCTTCCGGAGCAGGATTCACACACGCAGGACTACACGATTTTGCCCGGTCGCACTCAACATATTTCCAAAATGTCTAAACCAGAGTCTGCGGGAGTTGAACCCGGGTCCGCCTTGGATTGAAGGCCTTTCGCGAGTGTGCCGGGACACGAGCGGGATACGCTGTTAAATCCGCCATTGATGGTGCAGCCCCCTGCTCCCAAGGCCGTCGCGCTGGGCTAAATTTTTTCGATATTGTTGAAGTTACAGCACACCTTTTGCTGCGGTTGCCGTAAATAGCGTTTCAACGGAAGGAAAACCGCCACCAAATCCGCCACCGGCAAAACGGGTAAAGTCAATATTTACAGGAGATAGTTTGACTTTACGCCAGCCGTCACCGGTGCATTTGTCTTGAGCGTAGCGAACCTAAAATACGTCCGAGTTTACAGCTTTGTTCAGAATCATTAATGAGCTTCCGAAAAACTAAAAGTGAAATGTTCCGGGTCGCCTTCCTCGGCACAAGGATAGACCGGCAGATTAAAGCGCTTATCCGGTCTAGGTGCTCGCGTCCCCAGTCCCGCGCACTTTCTCTTTGGGCAGTCGCGGGCGCAGGTCCAGGATGTGCACAGCTAGCGCAACGGAGCCACCCATAGCATTCTCAACGCGTTTTACCTCGTCGCGAAGCAGGGATTCCAACTCGGTTAATCCGACACGCTGACCACTGTCCGGATGCTCCCAACGCCGATTCTTCGCCAGCGTTATGAGCAGGCAGCCTGACCGGCTGTTCTCGGCAGCCATATACTTCTTGACCAGTTGATTATAGATCGTGTCGCGCAAGTCGCGGGCTGACCGGCCATCAGCGAGCTTGAGTTCGATCACTGCTTCGTGGTCGGATAGGACGGAACGCAGACGAATATCCGTCTCTTTTTCGTCAGCCGTAACGGCCTCTTGGTCCACCTTGTAAAGGCCTTTCGCGGCGTGGTTCAGTTCCCTCGCGATCTCGCGGCGCATGACCTTCTCATCGGTAATCCCTGCCCAAGCGTCCCTTGGCGACGAGTCACGTAGTAAAAGATCATCAAGATCAGCCAGACGATCACTCATTATGGCGAACATCGTCTCATTGGTAGAGGCAGGTGCTTCGCCTGTTTTGTCGAGCGCAACAGCTTGTGCTTCGTCGAACGCAACTGAATCGATTTCCTGGGCCCAATTCTCCTCGGCAACAGCTAGAATGCGGTCTTTAAAGTGTGCGCAAAGTGGATCATCGGCCATTTCCAGCTTCGCTGCCCAGCCTTCTTCACCTTTTGCGTCGAACAGCGCGCTCACGATCTCGTTTCGTGCGCGTTCCGCATCATCGCGGATGCCTGGCGAGTAGCTGCCCTCGTGTTCGATATCGTCATCAGGCCGAACATGATGGTACCCCAGGCGAAGAAGCCGCAACAGCAGAGCAGGCGTGAATGCTGCATCCCTCAGATTAATTGCATCATAGCGATCACTGAAAAGAACACTGAACCATGTGACTGCTTCGCTACGCTCTCCTGGTTCGATCGTACGGATCCGATCCTCAAGTGCAGCTATGCCGAGCTCGGGATCGATCCGCATGAGCGTCGGGAGCCAAGCAAAAATGAGTTTATCCGGCAAACTACCCTGGAGACGCCGGCGCGCGACCGCTAACAAGTGTGCACACACGTCTTCGTCGCCATGCTTCAGCATCGCTCCGATCACCTGCCGAAGGCGTTCGACGGCCCCAGTGAGGTCGCTTGCATCATCGACAATATCTCTGTTCGCGTTCAACCATGTCTCGAGACGAGGAAGGAATATTCTGGCGACCGGGCCCGGCGCATAGCTGATGCTCTGCAACAGCATTGAATGACCGTGCGCACCAGGTTTACTCTCCAACTCCCAGCTCAGCTCGTTACCAAGTATTGCATCCACGTGTGCCGGATGGGCATTGAAGAGGCTTTCCATCCAACGAGGCAATCCGTTGAGCTCGATGGGGGCGTATCGCGCCGCAAGCTTCGCTTCTTTTTCAGTTAGTTTGGTGGCCCATGATGGATCTTCGGCCTCCGCATAGAGCGCGGCAAGCCCGAGCTGCCAAAAAACAAGATAGGTGCCGCGTGCATCTTCCGGTCTTTCGCTCGCGAGGGTCGGATACTCTTCGCGCCAGATATGCATCAGAGCGCGCCGTAACCGGTCCGCCGTTTCTTTTCCGAACTGCTCTTCGATAAAGCGTCGGTTCCACCCTGATGCTCGACTATCTTCGCCATCGTGGCTCATTGCCCGCCAGAGATTCCACGCAGTGCTCCTACTGCGTTCTGAAGAGAAGGCACTTTCGGGATGCTCAGCAACCTCGCGCCAGAACTGAATCCAACTCGCTCGGTTTTTCGCATCCTTCCGCTCTCTTTGCTTCTTTCGCTCAGCCTCCTGTTTCTCCCAGCGTTTTTGTTCCTTGTCGTGCTTCGAAGGCTTCAGGCGCTCGTCAATAACGGCAAGAAGATCTGCCCGATCGGCAACCAGTGGCTTAAGTCCTGACACGTGATCCTGCCATTGTTCGTGGTTTAGCGGAAGGTGTATGGCAGCTTCCAAAAGCATAGCTCGATCGTTGGCGGCACGAGCCGTGTCGCCGAGAGCTTCTTTGATCCAGATCAGATCCCGCTCGGCTCGAAGCTTGACGGGGCCATCAAGCAATATGACTTCCGTCAAGCGCCTACAGGGATCGGTGACAACATGGAGGGATTGCATCAAAGAATCCTCCGCCCAGAAGAGGCGAGCATTCTCTTCAGCATTCAGGCCTGTTAGTCGCTCTTGAAGAGCCTTGTGCATATCGTTGTTGCTGTATTCGCGATGATGTAGACGCAGCGCAAGAACACTCGCGTGAAACCAGTCATCGCTTCTGCTCACGACAAGCCCACGCACACAAGTTGCTGCCAACGCACTGCTCAGATGCAGACGGTCGCTGACAATGTGTGGCCATTCCTTGCGCCAATGGAGCCCGTCAGAAACTAATTCGACCAGTCCGTTGCGAAGCGCCTCGAGGCTCGGCGGATCGAGTTCGGCATTCTCGATCAGACGGGGCAGCTGCCAGTTAAGGTCGCCGACACGACGCTTCCGCACCTTCACCCAACCCAAAGCCTGACAGAGCTGGTCAACGGAAAGGTCACGCGGAAACATCCTCAAGATGGCCCCGCGTGCAATTTCGTCTGGCCAGAGAGCATCACCGACGGCCACTGCACACGCAATATCCTGGAGCTTTGGGTCTTCGAGTGCCACCAGCGCGTCGAGAGCGATCACTCGCTCTACTGTCGACGTTTTTGGATCACAGGCGACCTCATGCGCAATACCGACGCATTCGACAATACGTCCCGTCTCAATGAGATAGAGAAGGGTCTGCCGAACATCAGGGTTTTCGACACCCATATCCCAAAGTCGGTTGACTTCGTTGGCCAATTCCGGCGAGGCGAAACGGTGGATCTGGATATGAGGAACGCTCAGTCCACGCCAACCGCCCTGACCATAGCGCTCGACATACGCTCGAATCGCTTGATTGCGTTGCATTTGGGTCAGCGATTCAGGGTCACCTTCATCGAACAGCACGGCAGGCTCATGGTCTCGTAGCATCTCGAATATTCCGTCATCCGCAAGCGCCAACCAGCCGGCCACCGGTCGTTTCGACGGACGGACTATTATTCTGCCTTTGGTCTCCGCGAACAGTAGTCGCTTAAGCGCGCGGAAAGGCATGCTGCGCTTGCTGAGTGCCTGAAGACGCTCCGCTGCAAGATATTCAGCGACGGAGCGGTGGTGAAAGCGCACGCGCCCATAAGAGGCAAATCCGAATAACGGCCGTTCAAGCAAAGCTTTTCGCTCATTCAAATTCCAATCCGACAAGATGATTGCTGGGTCGAGGGCGGCCTCACCCACAATGGCGTCTGACTCTGCGCTGTGCCGGATCGTCAGGCGGCGGGTGACGAGCATCGCGAGCGCCAAGCGGCCAGCTCCCTCAATGGCCTTATCGATGGACAGCTCGGTGGGCTCAGACCTGTCGTCCCTTGGCTGCAGTTTGACGCGTACATTCGCCGCCACTTGGTCGCGATGAGTTCTGATACGTTTATGTTCTCGCCAGTCTGCGCAGAGCTCGATCAAGTCCTGCGGGCGCCGGGCAAATTCTTGTGCATTCCGTTTGCGCAAGTCATCCATCAACGCCGAAGGGTTCTCGACGCCCTGACCGCCTGCGAACTCAACGATCTGTGCATCAGATAAAGACATCAGCGCGACAGTGCGCCAATCGGCAGTCTCCTCTTTGTCTTCTGCGTGCTGGCTCACGTGATTGTGCATTGCGATCTTCGCGAAAGTCTCTTCTTTCGGTTCAACCGAAGGCACCGAAGGAATGGGCAACACACGGCGCACAAGTTGTTCGTCGAATGGGATTGGCCTGGTTGTTACGACGATTCGGGCGCGACGGAGCTGGCTTCCAATGACCTTTTTCAAGCGTTTAAGGGCCTGCTCGAATGACCCACGGCTCAGTTTCAGTTCATCAATCGAGTCGAGGAAGAACGTCGCCACGTCCGATTGCGATGAAAGCCACGCGTCCAGGCGAGCTTCCTCTTCTTCATCGAGCATGCTTCGAAGATCCGTTGACGCCAAGGCCAACAACTCAACGAAGAATGCAGGTTCCCCGGCATCCCACAAGCTTTGAGTCTGTTTGCGGCACTCATACGTTTTCCCCGCGCCGGCTTCTGAGATCATCAACACACGCTTTGACCGAAGCAGGCCCTCCCATGTGGTACCTCTTGACCTTCCCAGGCTGACCAAAAAAGACTGCTGATCTGCGTCGCTTAGTTCGCCTTCTCGTATGTTTTGAAAAGTTCTTTCGATCATAGTTTTTAAATTAAACAGCGTATAGCGTTCTGAACCATCATTGCTGTTTCAGCGTCACTCACCGTGTAGCCCTAACAAATTGATATAATATTTCTGTTAATTACTCAGAGTCGACAGTAATAATTCCAATAGCGTGCAATTTTTACGCTTCAGATAACTGGTTACCATGCAGTTTTTAAGGATAACTAGAAACCGTCGAACTCATTTCACTGTTCAGACAATGTTTCTCGTTCCAAAAGTCGAGATTGTTCAGAGATATCGTAACTAGGGGCCCGGCGACACAGTGGTTCAAATAGGGTGTTGAGAAGAGAGGGGCCTTTATGACCTGAATGTAGCATCTCAGCTAAACGGCTCTTGGTTGTTATGCATTAACTTCTGACCAAAAGATAGATTTGTCGACAAAGATTCCACGAAGTTATGACGAAAGTACTCACTTGGAGGTCTAGGTTTGTTCAATCAAGTTGATCAATCGTAGAAATCTACGGTCCCGAACAAGACTTGGATCGGTTTGCTCCACAAGATCGAGTATCTGGGCCAACTCATAAGGGGCATCTTCAGCACTATTTGGGACAACTGCGTCAAGCAACTCTAATACGGACTCGGGGTACTTTTCGGTCAAAGGAGGATCACCACCCATATCCCTGCTAAACCGATAGAGCCAATGACTCTCACCCTCTACAGGAACTAGGAATTTGCGTACAGCTCTCAGGACCGATGGAAATTTTTCCCCTGTCGACTCTAGCAAAGACACCCAAGACGAAACCAGTGTAGATGTCCTGAACTTACGTTCCCTTGGCCACACCGTGTTGATAAATGGGATCACGCAAAGGGACCATCCATCGTCCTCTCGTTGACCTATCAGGCTAAGCCTAAATACAGCCTCTCGTCGATTTTGGTCGTTCATGTTGCGCAGGCAGTGTCGAGCTTCGTTAGGGCTCAACCCATCAGGATGATCTTTCCGGATAACAGCAAGTTCAACAACAATTTGCGTGGCTATCTCTGCAAGACTATGCTCCCAACTCCACCGGTAAATCCTGGGGAACAATTCGAGAAGTAGCGGCTTCAAATTTGTACCGATCTCTTGATGAGGACACCGTGCCGCAGCCAAGTAGCCATTCCACGCTGGTTCTGAAGCAGAATGCTTGAAATTGAACCATGGCAGGATACGTTCCATGACCCATTCGGGATCGAGATAATAAAGCCAGCTAATTTGATGGGTTAGGATGGAAACAGCATGGTCGCCTCCTTCCCCAAGAGAGGCAATGAGACGCTCAAGGCGGGCCTTAAATTCCTCTGGGATCCCGTGCCCCTGAGCCAGTTTCAGGGAGTTCAATGCATGCAGTAATCCTTCTGCGGCTTCCCCTATTGGCCCGTTGATCGCATGGCCATATGTTCGCCGGGACCTTTCTACTACTACGCCGGCAACGCTTGTTTCACCAAGCACGCTCCTGGTAGCAGCACCCCCTTGGGAGTTTAGTCCTGATACCAGATGATCGAATGTCTTCCACGCAAGTTTCTTGTCAAATAAAAAGGCGGACAGGTATTTTTTTTCGATCCACCGCCCCAATGTGTCCTGAAGGTCTCGGATCGTTTTCTCTGGCAAGCGGCCCAGCCTCCTCAAAAACACGCTGAATAGTCGAGGCCTAGTTTCCTCTGGCCATTCGTTAACTAGGGCGGACCAAAATTCTTGTGGGTAATCGCCTTTTCTGGCCGAGAGCGTTAATGACGTCAGTGCCTTGCGTGGATTGGCCTTAACTAATCCGGTGAAAGGCCGTTTATCAGTAAAACTGTCGAAATCGCGCTGAAGGTCAATTTGGGCCCGCTGTATAACCTCATTAATTGGCAAGTCTATAATTGTGTCAGGAGTCTCATCTATGCCAACCCATCCCACTCGCCCGTAGTGCTCCGTAACGATGCTTGACGCCAATCCATCATTCCACTCAGGTAACCTGGAGATTTTTTCATCTAATTGCTTTGTTTGGTCAGCAGATAGATCTCTCCCTTGAAGAGTCAACCACTTTGTGTACCGGCATGCCAACGTAACCTTGATATTCGTATACTCTTCTTCCGACCAGTGACTCATCCTGTCGGGTCCATTGAGCAAGCGGTCGGTCAATGCAATTTTGTTCGCTTTTGAGAAATCTTCCCATCGGTCGGAGATCAGGAACAATAATTCTCGGCGAGCTTTCGTATCCCAAAAACTTTCCTGATTGAGCTTTAGGATAATCTCAGCAGCTTCATCGGCTTCAAGCAGCTCAATTTGGTTCAATGCGAAAAATTTAAGTTTCCTGAAGTAATATTCTTCCTCGGGCGACCAAATTATGGCATAGGCACGAGCATTGGCCGGGCAATGCGTGATCATCCGGGCGAACAGGTCCAAAAACAACTCGAAAAATGTATCGCGATTAGGATCTTGGCCGTCTACCTCACGGTTCGGATAACATGTAGGGGTGCTGAAAAAGGATATCTTTAAATCTTTCAGCAACCTGGATGCTCTACTAAGGTGCCCCTCAACGATAGTGAATACTGGATTGAGAACCTCATTAGGAATATCGATTGTCTCTCCGTGCCGATCAGGAAATTTAATATCCCAGCTAGCCAATTCTAAGGGATCAGTTTCCTCCCAACAGTTAAGTGGCGGCTTCGATGCTCCTATGCCGAATGGTAGTCTACGGGTTAAGAGTGGTGCAGTTAATGCTTCGAATTCCCTGAGCGTGCCTAGGTTCCATCCTTCGATTCTGATCATATCCTTCAGACGGAACCAGGCATAGTCTCTGGAATAATTTCGACTGTCAGCCTGATATTCGAGAATGAGGTTCCATAAGCGCCGAGCTTCCGGATAAAGTTCTTTGTTTTGTCTTAATTCGTTGTAGATACCTTCAGCCAATCTAGGGTTCAATCCATTCTGACGCAGGGCCCACCACGCAGCGATAGGGCTGTCGAGATGGTTGGTGATCCAGCTAGAGAGATGAAATAACCTTGGAGGCATCTCTTCAAATCCCACTGTCTGTCGACCACCTAACCTATGAGAAATAGATGGATTTGTGTCACCTCGACGCCATTCCAGTAAATGGTCATGTATCTTATGATTGCGTCGACCAGACTCTGGAGGCCGAGGGGGATCGTCATCGAGGCCATAAACTTCGAGGGGGTCAAAAGTTTCTGCTTCTTCGCCAAACCTGCTATTGCTTATTTGGGCTATCCGACATGACGCATCAAACACACATAGCCACTCTGCGGGAGGAGCGGGATCGACGTTAGCAAACAGTCGTGCGCCAGGTGTGGAACGAACTAGATGAGCCACTTGGCCCCGCTCGTAAGCAGCAAGCTGACGGGGGCCCTGCATTGCCAGATTAACAGTTTCCGACCTCCACTTTCTGGGGTCTCTGGCCCGCTCTGCCCAAGCATTAAGGCTCTGCCAGAGATAGGAATGATCTTCGTAGGGGATTGCAGTTACACCCCGGTCACGCCATTTGGTTTCGATTTCCTCAGCTTGTCCCTTTTCAAAGGCATAAAGTTTTGATTTATCGGATAAACCATCATGGTTTAGCCCCTGAAGAAGGTACTTTACTGGTGGATCTTCTGCCTGGTAGCCCACCAGAACAACTGTGTAATTACCGAGCAAAGCACGAATGAAACTTGTCGCCCAACCTTCAGATAAGTACGCCCGCCCAAAATCAGCACTGCTGAGTACAT
>JAQUEZ010000494.1 GCA_028684915.1 Desulfobulbus sp. | reverse complement strand
GACTCCGGGTCGCCGGCACTGGCGATAACATTACGGCCCCCCAAGCCGGTAGCAAATCCATCTGCTCCAAGTGCGGCGAGAAACGACCAAGGTGCGACACCTTGCGTGTCAGGACTTTTGCTTTTGTCCCCTTATGGGGCTACCGGGTATTTTCCTCTACGCTCCAAGGCGGGTGCAGTGCCCAACTTGTGGCGTCAATGTCGAAAAGTTGCCATGGGCTGCAGGAAAAAGCCATCTTATTCCGATTTGCTTTCAAGATGACACCATTCATCCATCGTAGCGCTCGTAAGCCATGGGTTGAGCGGTTTTCTTGAGTGCCACCTTGATTGCAATTGCGAATTACAATCTCTTACGTCTGGTTTCCGGCCGCTTGGCGCAAGCGATTGAGCTGGAAGGAAGTGGCCGAAGCCTTTAAAACCAGTTGGGACACTGTCGTCAGGTATGGCAGTCACTTGGGGGCTCGCACATCGTAATATCGATGGGATCACGGCCATTGGCATCGACGAGATCTGCTGGCGCAAACGCAAAGACAAGTTTGTCACCCTAGTATATCAGCTTGACCAGGGAAAAAGACGCCTGCTTGAGATCGGCCCCGACCGTACAGCCAAAAATTCCAGGGAATTTATCGACTGGCTCGGCACGGCAAGCTCTCGGCATTTGCGCTTTTCTTGCAGTGACATGTGGAAACCCTATCTGGCCGTCATTGTCGAAAAGGCAGCGGGCGCCGTCAATATCCTCGACCGGTTTCATATCATGAGTCACATTAGCAAGGCAATTGACGAGGTCAGGGCCGATGAGACCCAGGCGCTGAAGAAAAACGGCAAAGAACCCCTCCTGACAAAAAGCCGCTGGTGTTTATTGACGCGACGACCTGAAAATCTGACCGAAAAGCAGGTGGACAGGTTCAAGGATCTGCGCGCAGGCAACCTCAGAACCGTCCGCGCCTACTTGCTCAAAGAGGATTTTCAGCGGTTCTCGGGCTACAGTTCTCCGGCTTGGGCTGACAAAGTTCCTTGATGCCTGGTGCACGCAAACCATGCGATCCAAAATCAAACCGATGAAGAAGGCCGCCAAAATGTTGAGAATCCCACCCTCCTGCTCAACTGGTTTCGTGCAAAAAATACCATTGCCTTGGGCTGCGTGGAGGGCTTTAACAACAAGGCAAAGGTGATCACAAAGCAATCCTATGGAGTTCGCACGTACGATGTGGACTGAAAATAGCTTTATATCATGGGCTTGGTGACCTACCGCCCCCTAGGGCTACCCACAGATTCTGCTGAGGAACCACCTTTTTCTACTTGCTGGTATCAAATTTTTGATTATTGGCATATTGGCCATATATTACCAACAAATATTCTTGGATTCAAGCGGATCCGTCTGGATAACCCTAGACAACAAAAAGCCCGCAATCCTTAAGGATTGCGGGCTTTTTCAACTTCTTTAGATGTTACTGAACTGTGAAATGGTGGGGCGCCGGGAGTTGAACCCGCGTTCACTTATACATATTCAGGGTTTCCGGGTTTGTTGGGATACGTCCGGGATACATGGCTAAACCCCGGTTTACTGGTATTCGATTTTTCCTTCGGTGTATGGCTCGTCTTGGGGAAATCCTGTATTTGAATACACCTTGTATCCTTTCGTGTTTCTCCAGCTGAATATTGTGCCTTGGAATTTTTCCGGGTAATTAATTCTTGCCTTGATTCTTGCCATTGCTGCTGCTTCCGCCGCTTCTTTTTTCTCTTCCAGAGAAATTTTTTTAAGTCCTCACGATGGTTTTTTGATTGGCTGGGTTGAATCGGCCTGGGCGATCTTGAAAGGCTCTGGCTCTTGCGGTTTACTCATCTTCGCTTGAAATTCATTCCGCATCTGTTCAAGCCCTACCAGGATCGGTACTTCTTTCACAAAATGGAAGTAGGCCCAAAAGGGTAAATCGATCATCGCGCAACACAATAAAAACCTCCAGGCGAATCCCCATAATGGATTTTTCATCCTGCGAATCGATTTTTTTCCTTCCCGATCTGATTCATCTCTCTGTTTGTCTGGCTCTTTGTTGAGGCTTTCTAATGATGTGTCCATTTTGATACACTTTTAATATGTTATGTGTTTATGCTACCTTGGACGTTGGGTAAACAGATCGATGACGTTCTGTTTCATCCCCTTCTTCTTTCCATTTTTTGAAATCAGGAAATTTTTTTTCAAATTGTAATTCAAACCAGGGCAATGTTCTTGTGTCATCTTTGGACAAACTGTCTATCCATTCGCTAATTTTCGACAAAAATCCATATTTCAAGGACGATGCTTTTTTTCCTTTCATCAGGTAATTTAAATCAACATCATTTTTTATACCCCATTCTGCCACAACATCAATAAGGCTATCCCTCTGTTTTCTCGCTGAAAAATTTCCTTTTTTCATATTCAACATTTCGGCAAGGTCTTTGTCTGTTGTCTTGCCTGTCATTTCTTTCAGTCTATTAATTATTGCATCGTGGTCTACATCCACTGCTTTTCCCCTTGACACGGTATGTTATTAATGTACTATGTCCACATAACATGGACCGTCTGGATATACCGGCACTTTTGATGCTACCCGAGCCGGATGGGTCATGTCACGGCATCAAAAGTTTTTCTCTTAATGCGAATCCAAAACGAGGAGCCCAAAACCATGCGACTTACCAGCCCAACCCATGACAATCCCAAAGAACCGATCTCGAAAGAAGAACTCGTCGCCGGCGCGCTTGCCTCCGGCTTCTTCACCCTCGTTGATGCCAAGATGAAAGCCCGAGACCGAAACCTGACCATCCGGATTCGCAAAAATGCACGAGCAGCGGCCTAAGTCCTACGACATCTCCGACATGCTGTGCAGCAAATGCAATAGGCCCTATGAAATTTCCGTAACCACCAACGAGGCCGGCGAGCTCGAAACATACCTGCAATGTTGGCAATGCTTTTCCAGCATTCGACTTCAGACGCACAAACAATCCGAACTTGTAGCCTCAGCCTAACTTATAGACCAAGGCCCAACAAAAAATCAAAAAAAATCAAGGAGCAAAAATCATGACTGATAAACGCATCGAAAAACCCGGAACCCTTTGGCTTACAGGCCGCATCAAGGAATCGCAGCAAGTCGGCACCGACAAAGACAACTTCCCAATCATCGAAACCAT
>JAQUEZ010000027.1 GCA_028684915.1 Desulfobulbus sp. | reverse complement strand
AGTTGCTGCCGGGCAACATAGTGGCGGGGCAATTCGGTCTGGCTGCCGCTGTACACCCGAACATGGCCGTCAATATACAGCACACCCGTGGTTTCCGGGAACATTGCCATCCAGTCACGACTCAGGGCGCCGCCCCATTGCTGTGCCTGTCCGTTCTCCGTCAGTATCCGAACCTTGCCCCGCAAGGTTCTCGCCTCCGGGATCCGATCAAGACCAAGCAGTTTGCCCCACTCGCCCGGAGAACAGTACCGCAATGACTCGATGGTCTTGACCCGGGCCAAAGCCATGAAGGCGAGCAGCAGAAAGATGCTGTCGAGCCGGTAATAACCGGCCGGCAGTTCAAAATGCTCGGTATGCGCAAGCAGTCCCATGCTCAACAGTCCGGGCAATCCAATCGCTCTTGCTGCTGCCGTCAGGCAGCGGACTCAGTTTTTTTTTGGTGGCAGGCGCAATTTGCCGGAACGTACCGCCTTGTGCAGGGTATCGGACTTTAAACCCAGTTTGTCTGCTATGCTGGTAATGGACGAGCCGCCATTGAGCAAATCCTGCACCTCATCCAGTACCGGAGGTGTCAACACTGCCGGACCTCGACAGTTCCGCGGTGCGAAAAAACCGGCCATCCCTTTTTCCCGATAGAGTTTCACGCTCCGCAGCATAGAAATTTTACTTACCCCGAAGGCCCGGCAAATCTCGGCTTGGCTGGCGCTGCCATTGATATACAACTGACTTGTGAACATCCGGAAACTCGGCAGATCGTCAATGGCGTGTGTGAACACCGGAAGATTCCCGTATATGTAGGTGAGAGAGGCGTCTTTACGGATAAAACCGATATTTTGGTTGATAAGGGTCAGGCCTTCCGGAAAGATGGGGAGCTGAAGTTGAGGCATGGTAACGGTCCGATGCGGGGTGTCTGGGAAAGGGGATTTTTTGCTATCATATCGAAATCCGCTGCCGTCATAAATCGCCTCTGTGGGCTGTTCTGGATATTTGATTTAATTTCTGAGGGTTAAAGCTCAGCGGAGGTACCAGGCGAAATTGTCGAGATCAGGAGGTCTGTGGTTACGGCCTATTGCAGCTACGATTTCGACTTGCAGAATATGTGTGGTTCGGATGCAGTTGAGCTGTACAGAGAGAGGGGGCACCCCGCTACTGCTTGCGGGTTTGTTGAACTACTCCAGCAATGTGGGCACCAGAAAGCTTTTCGCAGTACTGCTCCCCTTGGTCCACTTTACCTCTTAATCCTTGCTTCTAGGAGCTCCGTTGGAGGCTCCGTGAATCAAAAGACGTTTTTTTCTTGACAAATTCAGGGGAAAAGAAGATTGACAGCTCAAAAAGTTTCAGGCTAGAATAGGGAGGCAATAGATATTGAAAATACTAAAAAAATGGCGGAAGTGCATGGGAATCGAACCCACCTGCCGGGGTATTAGCCCGACACACCGGATTTGAAGTCCGGGAGAGCCACCAGGGCCCTTTCCACTTCCGTTGATCAGTAATATTTAATAGTTATTCACACAAAAAACAACTGTTTGTTGATTCCCCCACGTTTGAACACTCAATCCGGGCTTTTGCCCGCAACAGCACACACCTCGACTTTTCCATGGAATGTGAAAATTTAATTCGCCTTATCAAAGACTGGTACCTCCGGGTTAAACAGGAAACCATGGCCCCGGCCCGCATGATGCAATTCGTCGACCAGCATGTTAAAACCTGCAAGGTCTGCCAGGCGGATCTGCTTCTCTCCGATGAGGTAGAGAAGATTCGCGAATTCGTCCTGCCCGAGTCCAAAATTCCTAAAGCGGTCCGCTCCCCAGATGACTCCACACCGGATATTTCTCCAGATGAGGAGGACGAAGAGGAGGAGGAGGAGGTGTACATCGACGACAACGAGGATGAACTCGATGAAGAAGATGATATTGAAGATGAAGACGACCTCGACGGTGACGATGTCATCTGATCCGCCATTGCGGAGCTGCCGTTTTCCTCTGTTTCGATGGGGCTCTTGATGACACCGGAGCAGCTACGGCAACGATTGGTCCCCAAAACGAGGTCGTGGTTTGGCCTCGTTTTTTTATTGGTGCTCAGTGTTGCCGCCCCCATCTGGGGAGGAGAACTGCAGCAAGGATCGTTTCCTGCTCGCCTTATATCGCTTGGTCCTTTGCTGACGGAAAATATATTCCTTCTCGGAGCCGGTGATCGCCTAGTCGGGAATACGGTCTACTGCCAGCGGCCTGATGCCGCCCGCCTGATCGAAAAAATCGGATCGGTGCAGGAGTTGAGCATCGAGAAGATCGTCAGCCTCCGGCCCGACTTGGTTCTGGCTAACAACCTGACGCCCCAACAGCAGGTGGCCAAACTCCGTGACCTTGGCCTACGCGTGGAGACCTTCAGTCAGCCGGCTTCTTTTTCTGACATCTGCGACCACTTTCACCGTCTTGGTGTCTTGCTTGGCCTTGAATCGCAGGCTGAGGCAATCATTGCCAAGGCCCAGGCCAAGGTGGAGGCTGTTCGCGTGGCAGTGAGCCCACTTGCAAAACCGAAGGTCTTCCTCCAGGTTGGCGCCAATCCGCTTTTTTCCTCGGTCAAGAGCTCCTTCACCCACGATTTTATCGAACTGGGTGGGGGGATCAATCTTGCCGGTGACCAACGCTCCGGAGCGATGAAGGTCGAACAGATCATCGCCCTCAATCCGCAGGTGATCATTATCGCGGTGATGGGTTCGGAAAACGGGATCGGCGCCGCTGAAAAAAAACGCTGGCACAACTTCACCACTATTGATGCGGTTCGCGACCAACGAGTCTATCTCATGGATCCGGACTTGGTCTGTAGTCCCTCCCCCCTCACCTTTGCCGAAACCCTGGTTACCTTTGCCCGCCTGATCCACCCGGAAGTAGCCGCCGCCCTCTCCTTCCCCAGCAAGCAGCCTTAAACGGGGATATGTTGCTCCGCCTCGGCGACGAGAGCGCAGCAAGAGGGTGAGGGACTTTGTACGAGTCCATCAAAGAGAGTTTTCGCGACAACTCCGACAGACAATACATTTTCCCTGATCCCAAATCAGGTCAACCCCAGGATCAGTGCCTTCAGGATTGCGACATCACCCGCAGGACAGGGGACACACCCTTGAAAAGAGGGCAAGCTAAATGCAATGAGGATCAGAGGGAGAAACGGGGCAGGAACACAAAGAAAAGCCCGCCCACCAAGACAGCGATGGACGGGCTGAGCTACGGGAAGATCAGACGATGTTCTGTTCCTTTTTCTTGGTCCGCTCAAGGGTCGTCAGGGCAGTGGCCACCATAGAGGAGACGTCGGCTAGGTTGGCCGGCAGGATCAAGGTGCTACTTTCCTTGGCCAGTTTACCGAACTGATCAATATACCGCTTGGCTACATCGAGGTTGGCTGCATCCTGTCCACCAGGGCCACTTAAGGTTTCAGCCACTCGGCGGATACCCTCGGCGGTTGCCTCCGCTACCTTGAGGATCTCCTGCGCCTGCCCCTCGGCCTCATTGATGCGCCGCATCTTTTCCCCCTCTGAGCGGGCAATGGCCTCGGCGCGCTCGCCCTCGGCGCGGTTGATCATCGATTGGCGCTCGCCCTCGGACTTGGCAATCTCCGCTCGCTTCTCCCGCTCGGCCTTCATCTGTTTTTCCATCGCATCAAGCACACTGCGCGGAGGCTGAATATCCTTGATTTCATAACGTAGTACCTTAACGCCCCAGTTCTGGGATGCCTCATCCAAGGCTTCCACCACCTGCCTGTTCAAGGTCTCGCGCGCTTCAAAGGTGTTGTCTAGGGTAATCTTGCCGATAGCCGAGCGCAGGCTGGTCTGGGCAAGCTGGGTCACCGCAAAATGATAATTTTCAATCCCATAGGCTGAAAGATGGGAATTAATCACCTGCATATAGAGGCAACCGTCGATCTCCATGGTAACATTATCTGCGGTGATGCAGGTCTGTGCCGGGATGTCAATCGACTCCTCTTTCAGATTCCGTTTGTAGGCAACCTTGTCGAAGAAGGGAATAAGTATGTGAAAGCCCGCCTCTAAGGTGGTACGATATTTCCCGAGCCGCTCAATCACGTATTCATATTGCTGGTCAACCACAACTGCAGTTTTCAGCAGCAGAATGACTGCAAACCCAACCAGAACCAAAACGCCGATTAAAAAACTATCCATCACTTTTCTCCTTCTGCGTCAATAGGCCCGACCTTGATGATCAGGTTCTTTTTTTCCAATACCCGGACAACCGTTCCTTTGGCCAACGGCTGATCTGCGCTGGCCTGCCAGAACGAACCGCCGTATTTAATCTTGCCGATGGACGGCGGCAGGATGTCTTCGATCACCTCACCCGTTGCAGACAAGGAGAGGGAGGAGTCCATCGCATCCTTCTCCAGTGTGCGCCCCAGAAAAACCTTTTTCAAGGTGGATCTGAGCAAAATCAGGAAGAGCAAACTGGCAGCTAAAAAGACCAACAACTGCGATGCCAGACTCATAGGCAATAAATACAGCACCAACGCCGCACACCAGGCGCCGAGTCCAAAAAAGAAAACAATCAACCCAGGAAGTAATAATTCCAGGGCAAAGAAAAACACTCCGCATAAAAACCAGAGCAAGACCGGAGAAAAATCAGCAAGAGCCATAAAGCAAACCTCCTAAAAGCATTTTCAATCAAATTACCATAGGTCATTGACGTCCATCAAGGCGAGGATGTTTTTTAGCGGAATGACAAAAGCATAAAAACCATACATATACGCGACAAAACAATAGGTTAAGAAAGATGTGCTCTTTTTTTCCCAACCTATCCCACGAGTGATAAGGGTGAAAATTCCATATAAATCAATACCCCTCCCCAACAAAGGCCCCCAAAAAAGCAGTGGTTGTGCCTGTGTTTTTAACGGAAACAACAATTTTTATTCAAAAATTTGTATATGTTCTTGTCTTTATCGTCGTTGTTCCTTAAAAATGAACTAACTGTTTCTGTACCTTGTCAATCGTTCGCCAACCAATCACCAACAACTCCCTGATTCCATCCCATGTATGATGGACTCGTCAAAAGTCAAAAAACGAAAATGCGTGCAACCCATTAACAGTCTGTGCCAGAGCACGGAACATGGTTTTCGCGGCTTTTGCCGAGAACTACACCAAATCAGTTTAGATCCAGGAAAAATCCCTCATGTTGCTGTTGAGTCCTACCGGACGTTCCACTTTTTGTGCGCTTATAGCCCTGCTGTTCACTCTTCTCTCTCCTGTTGCAGGTTCTGCTCAGGCTGAGGAGGCCACCCCGATCCAACCTATTCCCAGCCTGCAAAATGGTGCGGTGAATGATCAAGGTGCAGATCCAGCGCCTATCTCAGCTGACCCGGAACAGCAGCTCATCCAGCAGCGCCTGGAGCAACTCTATTACGGGCCCGTGGACACCACCGATCAGGAACCAATCTACACTGCGGCCTACCTTCTTGATCTGTATCGGAAAAATCATTTTGCTCCGCTATGGACCAACAAAAACAATATCACCCAGCTCATCTCCGCGATTATCGGTGGAGCGGAAGAGGGGTTTATTCCTGATGATTATCACCTCAAAACTATCAACCAATATTTCAATGAACCTTTAGAGACGATGTCGATCTCCCATCAGGTCGAGTACGATCTCCTTCTCTCCGATGCCTTTATTCTCCTGGGGCAGCACAAGCGTTACGGCAAGGTCGACCCCAGCAAGGTCGACGAAAAACAGAATCTTGAGACCACTACACCCCGCACCTCTCCGGTGGATACCTACCTCAATGCCATACAAACCGGAACCGTCCGGGCAGCGCTAGACCAACTTTCTCCGCATCACCAGGCCTACGTGGCGATGAAAGAAGCACTCCGCCGCTACAAAAACATAGCCGGTAGTGGTGGTTGGCCCCAGGTGCCGTCTGGCCCCAGCCTGCGCCCTGGAATGCGCGATACCAGAGTCCCGGCCTTACGACGGCGCCTTTTAATAACCGATGACTACCGCCCAGCCACCGCCCATGAGAAAGGCAACCTGTACGATCAAGCCTTAGTTAATGGGGTCAAAGCCTTCCAGAAACGTCACCATCTTGAATCCGATGGCGTCGTCGGCACGACCACGGTAGGTGCCATGAACATCACCGCGGAAGAACGGATTAAACAGATTAGAGTCAACCTCGAACGGACCCGATGGATTATCCACGATTTGCCGAGCTCCAACCTGATCGTTGATATCGCGGGGTTCATGCTGCAATACTATCACAACAACCAACAGGTCTGGACGAGCAAAGTCATGGTTGGTAAACCCTACCACCAGACGCCGATTTTCCGCTCGGCCATCACCTATATCGTGCTCAATCCGACCTGGACCATCACCCCGGATATCATCAAGAACGAAACCGTTCCCAGCATCATCAACGACCCGGCATTTCTCGCCAGGCAACGGTTGCGCGTGCTCGACCGCGAAGGCAACGAAGTCGACTCCAATTCGATTCCCTGGAGTCAATATCGGGGGAAATACTTTCCCTATACGCTCCGTCAGGACGCTGGCCGGGATAACGCTCTGGGGATGATCAAGTTTCTCTTCCCCAACCCGTACCACGTCTATCTCCATGACACGCCAAGCAAATCGCTATTTGGCAGAACACGTCGCGCCTTTAGTCATGGGTGTATTCGGGTACAGAATCCTCTTGATCTGGGCCGGTTGATTCTGACCAACGATCCGGGCAACCCCACTACACCGGAGAGAATGGATCGTATTCTGGCCTCCGGAAAAACCACCACCGTCATTTTGAAACAGCCCCTGCCGATTTACCTCATGTATCTGACCACCAATGTTAGCGACGGCAAGGTAATGTTCAAGCCCGATCTCTACAACCGCGACAACAGTATTTTTGCAGCCTTGAATGCGCAGCCCTCGCCCCTCAAGTTGAACACCCAGGTCCCGGAGGTCAAGGGGCAGCCCAGCAATCAACAGGCCAGCAGCATCCGACATCAGCATCTGGTACAAATCAAAGAGCAAAAAGCGGAAGATACCTATGCGCAAGATACCCTGTGAACTCACCTTGGGGAACGGCGGCGATGTGGTAGTGATGGTGGAACTCGATGACCAAGGCACCCTAAAAATTCCGCGACAAGCCACCTACGGCACCTTCCAAGAAGGCGTCCTTCGCTGTCGAGTCATGCGCCCCGAGGACCAGGTCTGCGTCCTCAATGAGGTCTGGATCGAGGGATAAAAATAACCTTGTCCTGAGAAGAACACTCCCGTCGCGGCTCACGCGCCCTTTCAGGTGAAAGGGCAATCCTGATTTTTCATTGTGCAGTCTCTGTTGTTTTTTCGGTTATCGCTCTCGCAGAGACACTGCTCGTTGGAGGTTTTCATGCAGAAAAGAAGCGCTTTACTTCCTCTTATTGCCCTGATTTTCTTCCTGGCCTGCTACCCTTCATGGAGTTGGGCCAAGGAAGCAACCCTGCAAATCCTGGTCAGTACCTTTCCCATCTATCAGATTACCCGCAACGTCATCCAAGGGGTGGAGGGCGTGGATATCGACCTGATGATTCCCGCCGGTCTCGGCTGCCCCCATGACTACGCCCTGACGCCCCAGGACATGCAGAAACTGGCCAAGGCGGATCTATTGATCATAAACGGTCTGGGAATGGAGGAGTTTTTGGGCGCACCGCTGAAAAAAGCCAACGCGTCCCTCCAGATCATCGACAGCTCAAGCGGTATCAGCGAAATCCTCCAATACAGAGAAAAAGAGCATGAGCAACACATGCACGAAGAGGAGCACCACACCGGGCCCAACCCCCACCTTTTTGCCAGCCCACGCATGGCCGCCCTACTTGCCGACAACATAGCCCAGGCCCTGGCGCATAGCCTGCCCGAGTTCGCTCCAGCCATAGTGGCTAATGGCAAGACCTACGGCCAAAAGATGCAGCAATTAGCGGCAACCATGGCCGAGGCGGGGAAAGGACTTGCCAATAACCGTATCGTCACCCAGCATGGGGTCTTTGATTATCTTGCCCGCGACATGGGGCTGGAGGTGGTGGCTGTAGTCCAAGCGCATGCTGGCCAAAATCCATCCGCTGCTGAGATTCTCGCGCTTGTTGCCGACATCAAGGCCCAAAAGGCGGGAGCCATCTTTACCGAACCCCAGTATCCGCAAGCTGTCGGCCAAACCATTGCCCGCGAGGCCGGTATCAAATCCGCCCGTTTGGATCCAGCGGCAAACGGTCCGGATAACGCGCCTCTTGATTATTACCAGCAGGTAATGCAGTCCAACCTCAAGACCCTGGAACAGATCCTTGGTCGTCGCTAATCCCATCCCCCTCTACCAACCGGATCCGGTCAAGGTCGAGGTTGCGGTCCGATTCGATCAGGTAACGGTCGAACGCGGGGGTGTCTCCATCCTTGATGCGGTGAGTGCGACCGTGCCCAAAGGGAGCTGCACAGCTATTATCGGCCCAAACGGTGCGGGCAAGACCACCTTGCTCATGGCCCTGTTGGGAGAAATTGGCTACCAGGGCAAGATCTTCCTTGGCAATGGAGTCAAGGTGCCTCGCATCGGCTATGTGCCCCAACGTCTTTCCTTTGATCG
The DNA here is from genome assembly GCA_028684915.1 of Desulfobulbus sp. The sequence continues at coordinate 41,175 of JAQUEZ010000027.1, read as the reverse complement.
CGGCATGCCGCTGACGGTGAGTGAATTTCTCGCCATGGGGTTTCAGAAAAAACCGCTCTGGTTCGGTATTGCCACGAATATCCATCGACACTCGCAGGAAATACTTGCCCAAGTTAAGGCCGAGCATCTTGCCACGCGAAAGATCGGCGCCCTTTCAGGTGGTGAGTTGCAACGGGTACTGTTGGCCCTTGCCTTACGCCAGGATCCAGATCTGCTGGTTCTGGATGAGCCGTCTGCCGGGGTCGATTTCCGCGGAGAACTCATCTTCTGTGAGCTGCTCGATACACTGCGCAACCGCAAAGGCTTCACCCAGTTGATGGTCAGCCATGATCTGGCCACAGTGACCCACCACGCCACTCACGTTATTTGCCTCAACCGCAGGGTAGCCGCCGAGGGTCCCCCCCGACTCACCCTGACCAGCGAAAACCTGACCGACATCTTCGGCATGCACATGGGGCTGGTCAGTTCCCGTTCCATGCCCGACAATCGTGCGGTCTGCTCGGCGCCCTGCTGTCAGGGAAGATGCGATGATTGATCTCTCGCCACTCTACAACCTTGTCGCCACGCTCCTACCCTTTGACTGCCTCCAGGCAAGGTTCATGCAGCAGGCCTTTGTCGGCTTGCTCTTGTTGGCACCGATGGCCGCGGTGATGGGCATTATGGTGGTGAACTTCCGCATGGCCTTTTTTGCCGATGCGATCAGCCACTCCGCCTTTGCCGGCGTCGCCCTGGGTTTGCTGTTTGCGGTCGATCCCAACTGGACCATGCCCGCCTTCGGTCTGCTGGTCGGCCTGGGGATTATGGTCATGCAGCGCAGCTCCGGCCTGTCGAGTGACACCGTCATCGGGGTATTTTTCTCGGCCATGGTGGCCTTCGGCCTGGCCATCGTCAGCCGGGATCGCACTCTCGCGCGTGACCTGCAGCGATTTCTCTACGGTGATATTCTCACCATCAGCGACGGGCAGATCGTTTTTCTCATCCTACTGTTTATCGCCCTGATGAGCTTTCAGGTAAAGAGCTACAACCATCTGCTCTACATCGGTCTCAATCCGACGTTGGCCAAGGCGCACCGTATCCGGGTCGCCATTCACCAGTATATTTTTACTGGCCTGCTCTCTCTGATCGTCATGTTTGCGGTGCAGGCAGTAGGCGTTCTTCTGGTCACGGCCATGCTCATTGTCCCTGCAGCCGCAGCCCGCAACCTAGCCCGTTCCGCAGGCGCCATGTTCTGGTGGGCACTCTTGATCAGCCTCATCTCCTCAATCAGCGGTCTGATTATTTCCGCCCAGGACTGGGCCCGAACCGCCACAGGGGCAACCATCATCCTCATTTCCTGCGGATGGTTTATCCTCAGCCTGCTGCCAGCAACATTGCGCAGAGAACGCAGACAGTAAAACTGTGCGTTTACCATAATCACCACTCACCAATAACCCGACAGGAGTTCTCCTGTTTCCACCACCAGGGAGAAACATGGATCAATTCTTTGCCCCGAGTTCCCTTGCGGTTTACGGCCTGTCCTCCAAGGCCCAGAATACCCCGCGCATCATTGTCGAAAACTGCCTGCGCTGGGGCTTCCGCGGCCGCATCTTCGGCATCAACCCCACCAGTACCGAGACCGATGTCAGTGGCATCCGGGTCTATCGCTCTGCCTCAGAGCTACCCGTTGTGCCCGGACTGGCTGCCCTGCTTGTTCCCGCCCGTTTTGTGCCTCAAGCGGTGGAAGATTGCGGCCGGGCCGGGATCAAGCGCTTAGCCATCCAATCCGGTGGGTTTAACGAATCCAGCGAACAAGGCACTTGCCTGGCAGATCAAGTCCGAGCCTTGGCCCAAACCCACGGTATTCGTTTTGTCGGCCCCAACAGTCTGACTCTGGCCGACACCACAAGCGGCCTCTGCCTCCCCTTTGTCCCCTCCCATCCGCTGCGACCTGGTGGCTTTTCCCTGATCACCCAGAGCGGGGGCCTGGGTCTGTTTCTGTGGAATCTTTTGGAAAACGAGCAGGTCGGTATGGCTAAATTTGCCAGCATCGGCAATAAACTGGATCTCGATGAGGTTGATTTCCTTAAATACTTCGGCCAAGATCCCGCAACCCAAGTAATCGGAATCTACCTGGAGAGTATCACCCAAGGCAAACGGTTGATCGAGGCGGCCCAGGCAATCGACAAACCAATCATCATCTTCAAGGCCAACACCACCGCAGCCGGAAATCAGGCCGCGATGAGCCATACCGCCGCGCTCAGTAACGATGAGGCCATCATTGGTACCGCCTTTGAACGGGCCGGGATCCTTCGCATTAACCATCTCCACGATTTCATCACCACCACCAAAGCCTTCATGCTGCCACCGATGCGCGGCAAACGGATCATGGCCATGAGCCCGGCCGGAGGTTTGGGCGTGGCCATGGCCGATCTCTGTGAACGCCAAGGATTTGCCTTCGCCGATCCGGGAGAAGATTTCTACCGGGAACTGCGGGAGATCGCCAATGCCGGGATCATTCGCCTGTCCAACCCGCTTGACATGGGCGATATTTACCAGATCGACAAATATCCCCTGATCTTCAGTCATGTGCTTGCCAGCCCCCAGGTGGATGGCGCGGTTTTTGTCAGCCAATGGCCGCGCATGCCGACCGGCGGCAAGGATGTGTTTACCTCCATGTTCACCACCGATCTCACCCTCGAGCTGACCGGCGCGGTGCGTTCCTCGGCAAAACCCCTGGCCCTAGCCCTGTACGGCGATGGCCCGACCTTGGCAGCATTGAAAGAGCGATGCAAAATTCCGGTATTTAATGGCATTGAGGAGGCGATCCTTGCCCTACACCGACAGATGCATTTTCATAGCCACCGGGCAAAGGGCCGGTTTCAGCCCGATTCCCCCACCCCAATTCTCAATAACGAAGCCCCTGACAACTGGTTGAGTCGGCATACAGGGATCATCGGCGAAGAATCCCTTGAATTCCTCAACTTGTGCGGCCTGAACAGTCCGCAGGCTGCCGTTGCTCATTCGGCCCAACACGCCGCCGATCTCGCTGAGACCATAGGTTTTCCTGTGGCACTGAAGGTGATGTCCCCCCAGGCGGTGCACAAAACCGAGGCTGGCGGGGTTCTCCTCGGTATCAATAATCGAGAGCAGGTAGAGGCGGGATTTGCGCAGATTCAGACCAACCTGGCCCAGTATGCTCCAGGCGCCCGACTTGACGGGGTACGGGTTGTGGCCATGGCCGGAGAAGGCCACGACCTCTTTATCGGCGGCCTCCAGGATCCTTCCTTTGGGCCGGTGGTTTTCTTCGGCTATGGCGGAATTTTGCTTGAGGTGCTTTCGGATGTGGAGCGGGTGCTCTGCCCATCTTCTCAGGAGGAAATCCGAGAAAAATTGCAACGATTACAGGCATGGCGCCTACTCTCGGGTATTCGTGGCCAGGCAGCTGTTGCCCCGGATCCTTTTATTGAGACGGTCTGTAATCTGAGCCAGCTCCTTGTGGAGTTTCCGGCAATTGAAGAAATAGATATCAACCCGGTACGCGTTGGATTTGATGGAAGGGTACTGGCCCTGGATGCGCGTATGCGCTTGAAACACCCCCAAGGAGGCAAGGTATGAAAGGAAACAAGACGCTTCTGTTCCTGCTCTGGCTGTGGTGGCTCCCCTCAATAAGCCTGGCCAATGACGGTTTCGGCGGCCTGACAGCCACAGGCCTGCAGTTCGGTCGCACCGATCAGGTACGCATGGTGCGTGAAGATCTCTTCATCAGCACGCATAACGTTGAAGTCCGGTATCTTTTCCACAACAACGGGCCGCAGCCCGTGGAAGGAGAGGTGATCTTTCCCCTGCCGCCGATCTCGCTCAATGATTTAAACAATGCGGGATATGCTCTGGACGAAAAACAGATGCGATCCCCAAATCCGGTCAACTTCACCGCCAAGGTCAACGACCTCTCCATCCCGGTGCGCACGGACCGCAGAGCCGTGATTGAACCGCCCTATGATCAACGCAAACAGGCCAAAGACAGGTATGACACTCCGGGTAAGGACGTCACCGAGATCCTAGGAGAATTCGGCATCCCACTGTCACTCGACGTTGAGGAGGTCAACGCCTTCCTCAACGGCCTGGATGCACCGACGCAAAAACGCCTCAAACAACTGGGCCTTGTGGAACTCTATGCGGAAAGTGCGCCCACCCCGCTCTGGTCGGTGATCCTCCGTTACCACTGGCCGCAACGGTTCCCGGCCGGAAAAGATATGCTTATCGAGCACAGCTATGATCCGGCACCGCCCGGCGGCATTTTTACCTGGCCGGCTCAAGAAAAGGAGCTCGCCCCCTACCAACAGGAACTGATCCGCGACTACTGCATTGATCCCGCGACCCGCCAAGGGATCGTCAAACGGCTTTATCCTCCTGGCCGTGGCGAGATGGCTGGAACCGGCATGGCCGTATTTGTCGATTATGTACTGACCACCGCTAATACCTGGAAGGGCCCCATCGGTACATTTCACCTGAGCATCGATAAAGGCAAGACTAGCAACATTCTCTCCCTCTGCATCGACGGCATTCGCAAAACCGGCCCAACCCGTTTCGAAGTTGTACGCGAAAACTTCATCCCTCAAAACGACCTGCGCCTGCTGATCGTCTCACCGCTTGCGGAGTGAATTACCCTGGGTTTATTATTTCCTGAACTTTGGCAACCAGGGCTTTAGGGGTAAAGGGTTTCTGGATAAACTGAATGCCCTCATCTAGCACACCACGCGAGGCGATCACGTTTTCGGTATATCCGGACATGTAGAGCACTTTGAGCCCTGGAATCTGTGCGCTCGCCTGCTTGTAGAGTTCCTTGCCGTTCATGTGAGGCATGACCACATCACTGAGCAAAAGATCGATTCGGGCCACAGGCCCTCTGAGCTGCTGCAAACATTCGCCACCGCTCTCTGCGGACAACACCGTATACCCCACGCGGGAGAGCACATCCACGGCCAGTTCGCGCACCATGGCATTATCCTCCACCACCATCACGGTGCCGCTGTATGCACCCCGGTTCTCCTCCATGGGCTGCGATTCTTCCAATGGGCAATGGCCGCCAACATCCACCGTCGGCAGGTAGATTTTGAAGGTAGCCCCCTGATCAAGTTCACTGTAGACCCAAATATGACCGCCGTGCTGTTTGATGATGCCGTAGGTGGTGGCCAGGCCGAGGCCGGTGCCCTGGCCGTCCTCTTTGGTGGTATAGAACGGGTTGAAAATCTGGGCGCGGACTTCATCACTCATGCCGCAACCGGTATCACTGACCGTCAGCTGGACATGAGGTCCTGGCTGGACATCGCTATGGCTGTCTGCATAGGTCCGGTCCAGGACAACCGCCTCGGTTTCCACCATGATGGCGCCGCCTTCGGGCATGGCATCCTGGGCGTTGACCACCAGATTCATGATAACCTGTTCGATCTGCCCCACGTCCACCCGCACCGGATCTGCGGCAGGGGAAAGCGAAAGGTCAATACGAATATCCTCACGGATGGTTCTGCGCAACAAAGGGACAAAGGAGCGGACAATCTGGTTGAGATCGACTGTCTCCATCAATAACGTCTGTTTGCGGCCAAAGGCCAACAACTGCCGCACCAGATCCCGGGCCCGGAGAGCGGCCTGGTGCACCGTTTCGACATAGCCGTGATGGACACTGCCGGTGGGTAGATCCGCCTGGAGCACCTCACTGTAGCCAAGAATGGGACTGAGCAAATTGTTGAGATCATGGGCCACTCCACCGGCAAGACGTCCCACCGATTCAAGCTTCTGCGCCTGGAGCAACTGCTCCTGCAATCGCTCCCGTTGCTCTTCAGCCTGACGCCGCCCACTGACATCCTGGACAATCGAATACAGTTGTTCCTGGCCGCCGATGAGAATCGAGCCGGAAATCACCTCCACATCGCGGGTCGAGCCATCGGCCAACCTATGACGGAAGGCAAAGGTGTGACGCTGGTCGGTTTGGGCATCTCCCATGGCCACCTGAATTTCTTCCGCGGTAAGGGTATTGATCTCACCGATACTTTTCTTCAGAAGCTCCTCGCGACTCCAGCCGTAAAAATCGACTGCCGCCGGATTGGCATCAAGCACCCTACCGGTATCCGGGTCGACCAGCAGCATGACGGCGTGATTATTCTGGAACAGGCTACGGTAGCGGGATTCGCTCTCCAGGATCTCGGACGCGGCTCGCTTCTGCTGCGTAATATCCTGAATGATACCGAAAATTTTATGCGCCTCCGGGTTGTACTCGGCCTGGGAACGGATGTCGACCAAGACGCCATCGCTGGGCCGACGGATGCGGAATTCGACATCATAGGGGGCATGGTCATGCACCAGGGCTTTTAGGGCACGATTCAGAACCATCCTATATTCGGGCAGGGGAACCCCCTGTATTTCATCAATGGTCCAGGTCTCGCCACCCAGCCCGTAAATGCGCCGGGCCGAAGGCGAGGCCCACACAATCTTTGTGTTGAAATCAAATTCCCAGCACCCCATATCGGCCATCTCTTCAGCCCGTTCAAGGAGGTTGGCGGTGCGCATAAGCTTTGCCGCTACCAGTCGTTCCTCACTCTGGTCACGGAAAACCAAGACCACCCCACTCACCTGTCCCTGTTCGTCAAAAATAGGCGCACCGGAATCGGCAATGGGATACGCCACATCATCCGGGGTAATGAGGCTGGTGTGATTCGCCAGACCGACAATGATCCCTTCACGCAACACCCGATGGACCGGATTTTCCACCGGCTGCCCGGTCTCCTCGTGGACGATATGGAAAACCTCCTCTATCGGCCTCCCCATGGCATCGTCCTTGATCCAACCGGTGAGCACCTCGGCCACTGGATTCAAGAGCTGTACTCGTCCCTCACCGTCACAGACGATTACGCCATCCCCCACGCTCAACAAAATGGTCCGATAACGGGCCTCGATACGCCGCCGCTCCACTTCTGCCTGCAGCGCCAGTTTATAATGCTCCTTGCGGGACCGTTGCCAGATCACGGCCAGGCCGGTGGTGAGAACAAGAATGGCTCCCACAACCAGGGTCGCAATGTAGATTGCATGGAGATTCCATGCAGCCAAGGCTTCGGCGGTATCGACCTTGGAAATCATGTACCAATCGGTGCCTTTTACTGGATAGCCAACGGCGATAACCTGGACGTTTCGGTAGTCCAAGCCATCTACAATCCCCTCCCTACCGCCGACAGCCATGGCTGCGGGTAGATTGTGCTGTAAGATCGGAATGCTCAGCTGCAGGGCACTGTCTCGCTGATGCCGTAAATCGTTGAGAAAAAGGACAGATTCCCCCACCCGTCGCACCAATAGGGTTTCCGCACTGCCACTTTCCACGGGCCAACTCTGCAGCATGGGGTAAAGAAAGGTACTGGCATTGATCCGCAACAAAATCGTACCAATATGCTCACGGGTCTTCCCTTTGCCGCCAAAAAGAGGGCTGATGACATCCTGGTGCGGAGGGTGCAACGCAACCTTGTGCAGATCGGTCATCTGGGCCTTGTGTTGCTTGGCTGCCTCCTCTACCTGATCACGAATCTCCTGCTTAATTGGCCCGGAGTCCTCAGCCAAACGCAGCCGAATCTTGCCTTGAGCATCAAGTAAGAGCACATCGGAATACTGATAGTTTTTCTGCAGGGACTGGAACCAGACGATGAGGTCGTTGGTTGTTTCCGGGGTAGGTGCCTCCAGCCATTGGGAGACGATTTCTGCAGCAAAGGGCGCATCGACCAGGACCTGGGCATCGCCTAGGCGCTCTGCCCGCCATTGCTGAATCTGATGAATTTTCAGTTGGGCAATACTTTCAAGTTGATCTGTGACCTGATGACGGATCTGCTGCTCTTCATGACGAAAAAACCAACCTCCACCGACAAGCACGGCCAGGATGAGTATGACATAGATGAACAACCATCGTCTGGATAACATCGGCACGGCTCTTCGCTCCAAGGGGTACCCCGCAAAAGTAATTGCTTTATTTCAACCACCAATGAATCAAAAAATAGATACTCGATAACTCCTATAAATTTTTCATAATTATCTGAAATCTCTACACGATACTGAAGCCATTTTATCCTGTCAAATCCTTTTGTATCGCTCTTTTTCAACCAAACTATTCAGCAGCAAAACACTCTCCCCTCCCTCATAAGATATTCCCAGGTATAAAATAGTATTTGGTCACCACCTTAATCCTGCGATACACTTATGCTCAGCGTGGAAGTATCAACATCCAAACATTGGCCGCGCCAGGTTGTGTTTTTCAAGAAACGAGAACGATATATAAGGTCATTTAGTATGAATATCTCCAGGTATTTCGCAAATAATCGTCTCTCTGATCGCTTCACCATTGGCCAAAAAATTTTCATTGGTAATTTACTGATCCTAATCATTCCCTTGATATTGATATTTACCATTCTCCTTAATTTCACTTTTAATCGCATTAACCAAACCATCGAATCTCGCATGGAAGCTGCAGGATCTTCCATTGTCGACATGATCAAAATCTCGGTTGACACCTCAATCTACAACTATCTCCGTGCTGTAGCGGAAAAAAATCTAGAAGTCACCAATTGGTACTACCAAAAACAACTTCGGGGAGAATTGACAAAAAACCAAGCCCAGGAAACCATCCTCAATGATTACTCTTCTCAACGTATCGGCGATTCAGGGTACATCTATGTGTTGAACTCCCAAGGGGTGCCAATATTCCATCCTCAGAAATTATTAGTGGGAATGCCGATCCTTCAACGGGACTCTTACCACGACGTCTGGCCCTTTATTCGAAAGCAGATCGAGAAAAAAACAGGATATATTGAGTATTCATGGAAAAATCCTGATGAACTTTCCATGAAACCAAAAGCACTTTATATGACCTATTTCAAACCATGGGATTGGATCATTTCAGTTTGCTGCTACCGCGAAGAATTTTCCAATATCATCGATTTTAACACTATTGAAGAACGGCTAGGCTCCTTCCGGTACGGAAAATCCGGATATGCTCTCATCCTCAACGAGCAAGGAAAAATTCTTACTCACCCATTTCTCAACGATGCACAAAAACCTCTATATTCTGAACCCATCCTAAAGCTTATAGAGGATGCCGAGGCCGGTAAACAGCACATCGTTCGATATAAGTGGAAAAACCCTACGGACACCAATCTCCAGGAAAAGCTGATGGTATTCAAACGAATTCCTCAGTTGGGACTGATTATCGGAGTTACAGCCTATACCGAGGAGATATATTCGGGCTCACTTTCAATACGTTCAGTTGTCCTTTCATTAGGCACGATTGCGGCTCTACTTGCTATTGGAACAGCCTTTCTATTTAGCCGACTATTTACCAGGCCCCTTCGTCAATTCGCCCTGGAACTGAAGATGCCTGAGCAAGCAAACGATTACCGTATCGGTTGCGAAATCCATTTTCTCATTTCAAAATTCCATTGCTATTTCAATTATATTCAACAAACAAATAATAAACTCCAGACCGAAATCCAATTCCGAAAAAGTGCAGAAAATTTTCTTCAAATCTATAAACAGATTTTTGACTCCGCCACTGAAGGTATTGTTATCACAGATGCCACCGGGAAGATCCTGGCAGTTAACGATTCCTTTACCGAAATTACCGGATATGAATCCCACGAAGCCGTAGGCCAGAATCCTCGTATCTTGAAATCAGAGCAGCACGACGATAATTTTTTCCGACAGATGTGGCAAAACTTGACCGGCAAGGGAAGTTGGGAGGGAGAAATTTGGAACAAGAAAAAGGACGGCACCATCTATCCCGAATGGATGAATATCAATTGTATCCGCGATGGAAAAGGCACCATTATATATTATTTTGCCATGTTCTACGAAATCGGGGAGTTAAAAAAACGCGAAAAACAGATCGCTTTCATGGCCTACCATGATATCCTCACCCGATTACCGAACCGTGCCTTTCTTGAACATAAACTAACAAAAAATTTGGCGGAAACACGGCTACATGGTGGACACATAGCCTTATTCTTAATTGATCTGGACAATTTCAAAAATGTGAATGACGTCTTTGGCCATCATCTAGGGGACGATCTTTTGCTCCAGGTCAGCCAGCGTTTTGCCCCACTCCTAAGTGGTAACGATACCCTGTGTCGAATCGGGGGCGATGAATTTATCTTCCTCATGGAAAATATTGAAAGCGAGTCAGCTATTTACCTCATGGCCAACCGAATCCAAGCTGTTATAAAAAAACCTTTTCTCCTTGAATTCAAAAAGATTTACGTCAGTACAAGCATTGGCATCTCCACCTATCCCGGGGATGGCGAATCGGCAATGGAGATGATTCGCAGCGCCGACATGGCCATGCATAAGGCGAAACGCGAGGGCAAGAACAAATATGTACTGTTCACCAAGTCCATGCACGACGAACTCTATGAAAAATTCCGTACCGAAAACGGCATTCGCTACGGCCTTTTGAACAAGGAATTTGTCGTCTTCTACCAACCCAAGGTCAATATCGAAAATCGTCGTACCTCTTCGCTTGAGGCCCTGATCCGCTGGAAACGGGGCGGTAAGATGATCAGCCCTGGCCAATTCATTCCCATTGCCGAGGAAACCAGCCTGATTGATGATCTGTGCATGTTCGTCCTGGAGACTACCTGTGGCTTCCTTCTCAAGATGAAACAACAGGGTGTTCTTGTCCCGGTTAGCGTCAATATTTCCCCTCGCCAGTTTCACAATGCCGACTTCGTCGATATGATCGAGGACTTGCTCATGCGCTACACAGTGGAATCCAAATACCTGGAATTCGAAATCACTGAAACCACGGCAATGAAAGATGTCGAGCACACTTTAAAAATCATGCATCGCCTGCGAGAAATGGGATTTCTCTTTTCCATCGATGACTTCGGCACCGGTTATTCTTCGCTTGGTTATCTGAACAAGATGCCGGTTAACACCCTCAAAATCGACAAGCAATTTGTCGATGACCTCCAGGCCAACGGCGGTATTGTCGCCACCATTATTGCCATCAGCCAGCAGATGCATCTCAATGTTGTCGCTGAAGGTGTGGAAACCGAAGAACAACTCCTCCAACTCGGCTCCATGGGCTGCAATGAAGCCCAGGGCTATTATTTTTCTCGTCCTGTTTCTGAAAAAGAGACACTTCGCTATCTGCTTGCCGAAAATGAGGTTTGAACGCGGTCCACGTGGCCAACGCTAGAGAAAGGTGTTGAAACGATCATTCATTTACCACGAAGAATCAGCATGTTAACTGCAAAATCGCTTTTCGCCTTTTCTACTATCAATTTGCTGATTTTCCGATAATTTTACAAATACTTTTCAACACCCTTTAGAGATCATACGTTCATTTCCAGCGAGTGTTGGCACTTTCTCTTTTTATTTCGCCGGTTATAATGGGATACTTCAGTCAATGACACCATGCATCCGCCCATTCCGGCCGATGCGCCTTGTCCTTGTTCGTTCTTCCCTTATCGACACGCCTGCGGAGTTTCTGCATGAGCCATAAACCCTCGCCATTGTTTTTTGACGGCAACGACTATAAGTTGCTCAACATCGTCAACGATGTTCTCAAGCGAGGATCGCGGCCTCAGTCGCTCAGTTCGCTGATGGCCTCCACCATGCATCCGCACGGTATCAAGGAGATGGCCGCCCCCAGTGGCCTGCGCATCGCCTATGCCATCGTCAGTCTGCTCGGTTCCCTGGAAGCCGGTAAAGCCAAGGATCGTATCATTGCCCTCCGCGGCCTGTGCGAGGACGTGTTCAGTTCCGCCACCACCTTCTATCACAAGAATACCGCCCGGGTCCTGATGCAGATTATGAAGGAACTGGTGCGGAGCCAGGGTAACGAACTCAAACAGCTCAAACTGGCCCACGACTTTCGCACGGTCTTCACCGGCAGGCCAAAATTGGTACGGGAACAACTGGCCAAATACCACCTGCTGGAAATGCCCGAGGAGTGGAACCAGTTCGCCTTTGACGACCATGTACACGATGCCAACACCAAGGGCCGCAAATCCCCGACTCACCTCCTGATGGACGCCTGGATCAAGGGCATTCGTCAGTTGACGGTGGTTTACTACAACCATGTGGACCAGGAGGTCGTGGAGGAGTTACTGGAGGCCGGGGCTATTCTCGACATCCATGTCCGGATCGGCATTGAACTCTCCGCCAATTTTCGTGATAAATTTGTCCGCTTTATCTGGGAGTTGGAGGGTTTTTTCGACAAGCACAATCTGCTCCAATTCCTCCAAGAGGATACGGTCCGAGAAATGATGGACCAAGGCCGCGAGGTCTCCCTCTACCAGCAACGGTATGTGACCGGAGTCCTTGCCGAATTCAACGCCCGCCATCGCCCTATTCTTGACAACGAGCTCGGCATTCAAAGTACACCGCTTGCAACGGAGGCTTTTCTTCGCTTTGTCGGTGCCGGCCAACCCTCTCTGCTCCATCTGGCCAAGTTTATCCAAGATCAGTACCACGCTCTGCTTGATGCGGAAGTGTGCCGAATCCACGAACAGCAGCCTGCCAACACGCAAAAACGAGAGGAACTGCTGAAGCAATGCTCGCATAAAATGCAGTCACTTGGCCTTGAAACCATTATCCACCGTTTCCTCCAGCCTCTGCGAAATCCTGAGCTGCATGATCCGACCGTGCCCCACGAAACCGGGATGCCGCCGCTGTTGCAGCTCACCCCATCGGAGTTGTTGGCCCGGCTGTCCTCAATGCATTCCAGTTCCCGCTTTACCCTCAACCTGAGCAATCTCTCCATCCAAGACACCCTGGAACTGCTCTACCACTGCCAGGGACGCATCACCCATATTGAAGCCTTCAACCTCAAGGACTCCTCCCATGGCATGACCGCCCTTGCCTCGGCCAAGGGTAGCGGCTTTGCGGGGGAAGCGGTCGATATCACCAGCCCGGCCCGCAATTATCAATTAATCAACTCCCTGCAGAAAGCCTTGAACGAAGACAACGTCATTGCCCTCAAACGGGTGATCCGTTCGATCATCTGGGATTTTGAACGCACCCGGGTACTGACGGAAAAACGTTGTGAGCAAAGTCGTAAAAAAAGAGGCGATGAAGATGAACAGGCCAGATGCCAACAAGAGCTGGAGGGGGCCAACCAACGCAAGATGGATCTGTTGGGTATCCTCTTCGACTTGGAATCCTTCCATAGTCACTACAACAAACGCTACCTCGGCTCTCGCATCGGTTCGGGATCCACCGGCCAATCGCAACTCCAGTACGGTATGGGTCTGGTCAGCTTGGACACCCTCCCCCCCCGTGCCATCCGGACCGTGCTCAAGGAACACCGCAGCGGCCATCGCAAACTGATTCCGGTCACGGCGCGGATGATTAGTCATCAACATCAGCTCCTGAACGTGCCGGTCACCGCCACCTGGAAACAACGAATCATGAACCGGCTCGCGGGAATGCGCCATAAGACGGTGGTTAATTGGCATGACTGGTCGCTGGATCGGTTTGAAATCCATCCGGGTCTTGACGGCAACGTCGTCCCCTTGGGCGGTATCCGCAGGGCACCCAAGATCGATATTCACCCAGATCTGGTGAAAACCGATGAAACCATCGGCAAGCCCTTCCGCTACCTCAACACCAATCTACAAAATACCTTCAAGGTACTCGCCGGATTCATCCCCGCTTTTCTCACCTTTAGTCTGACCAAAGATTGGTGGGTCCTCGCCTATTGCGGAGCTTTTATTTGGTTCGGCATCACCGGCATCCGCAACATTATCCAATCCATCCTTGGCGGTGGCGGTCTCAAACGTTCCCCTTTGCTCCCCTGGAACTCGCTGGTCAGTTGGGGGAGGATCGCCGACTCCCTCTTTTTCACCGGTTTCTCCGTGCCCTTGCTCGATTACCTGGTCAAGACCCTCCTCCTCCAGCACCATTTGGGCATTACCACCTCCACCAGCCCCATCCTGCTTTATTCGGTGATGGCCCTTGCCAATGGCATCTATATATCCACCCATAATATCCTGCGCGGTCTGCCCCGCAGTGCGGCTATAGGCAATTTTTTCCGTTCGATCCTCTCGATTCCTCTGGCGCTTTTCTTCAACGATGCTCTGGCCGCCGGTCTGCATATGGCCACGATCCCGGGAGTCGAGGAAGGGTTGCAAAAATGGGCGGCAGTAATTTCGAAACTGGCCTCCGACTGTGTGGCCGCGGTCATCGAAGGCTTAGCCGACCGTCAGAGTAATATTCGCATGCGCATGGCCGACTATCAGTCCAAGATTTCCCAGCTATTTTCCGTTTTTGCCCGGCTGGATGTCCTTTTTCCTGAAGAAGATGTGCTGGATTTGCTCCAATCACCCAAATCCCTAATCGAGGCCATCAACGAAGAAGCAGCGGACCTTAAAAAAATATTTATTATCAATGCCCTGGATCTCATGTACATCTGGATGTACAAACCCCGTGCACGCAAAGCCCTGCAGCAGGTTGTACTCACCATGTCCACCGAGGAATGGCTTATTTTCTATCGCTCCCAACTGGTACTGAAACGCAATCGTGAAATCTCTCAGGTTTTTGTCGATGGCCTGGTCGGTCGGAATTTCTCCAAAGCCCTCTCTTTTTACCTCGATCGGGCCGATACCTATCTGCTGGACATGATGGAAATGGGCATGCGACGCGATCGTTTACTGAAAAATCAGGGCCAGAATCAAAGTGCATGATCAAGATCAGCGGCCGGAGCATCTTCATAGCCCGCTGTTGTTTCGTTCTTTTCACCCAAGCACCACGCAACAGATTCTTGTGGAAATTCCACATTTTAGTATTGACAGCCTTTCTCAATTAAAATATACAAGACCATATTGATCTTATTTATCTTCTTGAGTCTGTTTATGCGATTAACTCGAGCCGCCGAATACGCCATCCGTTGCATCATCTACCTCAGCCGTCAGGGCCGGGGGGTGCTGACCAGTCGTCAGGAAATTGCCGCGCATGCCGACATCCCGATTCACTTCCTAGCCAAAATTGCCCAAGACCTGGCCAAGGCCGGACTCATCGAAATCCGCCAGGGGGCCAAAGGTGGGTTCGTCCTCAGTAAAATGCCCGCAGCTATTTCCCTTTTGGATGTAGTCGAGACCATGATCGGTGAGATCTACCTCAACGATTGCATTGCCCGGCCCTCCGGCTGTAAGGTCAGTTACCACTGCGCTGTGCACCGGGTCTGGCTGGATGCTCGCGATCAGTTGCGCGACACCCTGCGCCGGGTTACCTTTGACCAACTGATCACCGACACCTCCTGCCTCCCCGCCTATCCCAAGGCAATGCTCGATCCCGACCCTTTGGAAACCAACACTGCTGCACGAGGTGACCTGCAATGACCGGCAATCACCAAACAGTCCATGGGCTGGCGGTTCGCGTTTTTCATTTCTACCGGGATGGATTCAAACGGATGACTGTAGGCCGTACCCTGTGGAAAATTATCGGGCTTAAGCTCTTTATTCTCTTTGCGGTGTTGAAATATTTCTTTTTTCCTGATTTTCTGGCCACACAGTTTTCAACCGATTCACAACGGGCCGACTATGTCATAGAACAACTAACACAGTCCGCCCAAGGTTATATACAAACCCCTGTTAAAGGAGAAAAACTATGATTGAAAACCTGGACCTCGGCATGGTCAACTGGGCCCGTGCCCAGTTTGCCCTCACCGCGATGTACCACTGGATTTTTGTGCCCCTCACTCTGGGCATAACCTGGATCATTGCCTTTTATCACACCATTTATGTGAAAACGGGCAATGAAGAGTGGAAGCGGTTGACCAAATTCTGGATGAAACTCTTTGGTATCAATTTCGCCATCGGTGTCGCCACCGGCATCATCATGGAGTTCGAATTCGGCACCAACTGGTCCAACTATTCCTGGATGGTCGGCGATATTTTCGGCGCGCCACTGGCAATTGAAGGCATTTTTGCCTTCTTTTTAGAAGCAACATTTTTTGCGGTGATGTTTTTCGGTTGGAACCGAGTTTCTAAAGGTTTCCATCTCTTTGCTACCTGGATGGTTGCTGTCGGCTCCAACCTCTCGGCCGTTTGGATTCTGGTGGCCAACGCCTGGATGCAGCACCCGGTCGGCCAAGCTTTCAATCCTGATACGGCCCGTTTTGAGATGCAGAACTTTGCCGAGGTGGCTTTCTCCCCCTATGCAGTCAACAAATTCACCCATGCCACCAGTTCCTCCATGCTGATGGCGGCCCTGTTCATAATCTCCATCTCGTCCTACTACCTGCTGCGCAATCGCCACGTAGTGATGGCCAAGCGTTCCATCACCGTTGCAGCCATCATCGGCCTGGTGGCCTCCATCTTCACCATCTTCAACGGTG
Organism: Desulfobulbus sp.; assembly: GCA_028684915.1. The sequence goes on along the minus strand of JAQUEZ010000027.1, from coordinate 24,830 downwards.
ACGAGTCCGCCTATGAAATTGCCCAGGTACAGCCGATGAAACTCGCCGCCTTTGAGGGTCTGTATGAAGGAGAGACCAACGCCGGCCTGGTGGCCTTTGGCCTGATCAATGCGGAGAAAAAAGTCTACGACACCCAGGATCCTTTCATTGGATTCCACATGAAAATCCCCGGAGTCCTTTCCCTGATGGCCAATCGCTCCTTCGGCTCTTTTGTTCCGGGCATGAAAGATTTGGTCTATGGCAACGCTGAGCACAACATCCTCGGTGCTGCCCAAAAAATGGATCGCGGTAAAAAGGCGGTCACTAGCCTTGATGCCTACAAACAGGCCAAGAAAGAGGGTGATAGTGCCGCTGCTGGCACCCACCTCGCCGCTTTCAACGAGAACAAAGACTTCCTTGGTTATGGCTATCTCAACAAACCGGAGGAGGCTGTACCGCCGGTCGCTCTTTCCTTCAACGCCTTCCATGTGATGGTTGTATTGGGTTGCCTTTTCCCGGTGATTTTTGCGGGCTACATCTACTTCACCATGAAGGGTAAGCTGCAAGAGAAAAAATGGCTTCTGGGCTTTGGCACCATCACCTATGTGCTAGGCATAATCGCCTCTCAGTCCGGCTGGATCGTGGCTGAAGTCGGTCGTCAGCCCTGGTCGATCCAGGACCTGCTGCCGGTCACCGTTGCCCGTACCAACCTGACCAGTGGCACGGTGCAAACCACCTTTTTCATGTTCCTGATCCTCTTCACCCTGCTGCTCATTGCTGAAATCAGTATCATGGTGAAACAGATCAACATCGGACCGGAGGAAAACTAAGATGATTGAACAACTGGATTACTCAACCCTGCAGCATCTCTGGTGGCTGCTCTGCTCCGTGGTCGGTGCCCTGTTTCTCTTCCTCACCTTTGTCCAGGGCGGTCAGAGCCTGCTGTGGCAGGTGGCCAAGACCCAGACTGAAAAAGACCTAGTCATCAACTCGCTGGGACGTAAATGGGAACTCACCTTCACCACACTGGTCCTTTTTGGCGGCGCCTTGTTTGCCTCCTTTCCCAAATTTTACTCCACCTCCTTTGGTGGAGCCTACTGGGTGTGGATCGCCATTCTCTTTACCTTTATCATCCAGGCGGTCAGCTATGAGTTTCGGAGTAAACCCTGGAACATCTATGGCAGCCTGGTCTACGAAGGATTTCTCTTCATTAACGGTGTGGTCGGCATTCTCCTCATCGGAGCAGCGGTCGGGACCTTTTTCACCGGCTCCAACTTCCAGCTCGACAGTAACAACTTCGTTACCTGGACCCACCCCTTGCGTGGATTGGAGGCGGCGTTGAGCCCTTCGCTTTCCTCAATTTTCAACATTGCCATGGGTGTGTTTTTAGTCTTCAACTCCCGGACGCTTGGGGCCATGTACCTGCTCAACAATATTGAATTGGGCGAGGCTCCGGAAATGGAACCACGCCTGCGCAAGGCCTGCTGGCAGAACCTGGTCCTCTCCCTGCCCTTTTGCCTGATCGTTGTCGGCTCTCTGTTGTTCATGCGCGGCTACGGTATTGTCGACGAGCAAGGCACCATTGCCGTGGTAAGCTTCAAGTATCTGTTTAACCTGTTGGCCAACCCCTGGCTGTTGGTGTTACTGCTGGCAGGACTTGCCCTTGTGGTCTTCAGCGCCTGGAAAACGGCTAAAACCAGTGCAACCAGTGGCATCTGGTTCGGTGGCCTGGGCACGGTTTTGGTCGGCCTGACCGTCCTTCTTCTCCCAGCCTATAACAACACGGCCTTCTACCCGTCCAAAACGGACCTGCAGGCCAGCCTGACCATCTACAATGCCTCCTCAAGCCCGTACACCCTCAAGGTGATGACCTACGTGGCCTTGGGCATCCCCGTTGTTCTGGCTTATATCGCCTATGTCTGGTGGGCGATGAACCGAACCAAAATTAAGATCGAGGATACCGCCGATCGATCCGCGTACTAAGCCTGATGGACTCGTAAAAAATCCATCACGATCTAAGAGGTGGCTAGGTAACAACCCAGATACACAAGGAGCAGTATTTATCCCGGCTCGAAGACATACATAAGGTCCGTCGAGCGTCGGGAAAAACGCTGCGACGTAGTAGAGCGAAGTTATTACAAGGCCATCAAGGCTATTCCACTCTCCCACGGTCTGGAGAGGCAAATCGTCTCTCCAGACCCATTGATTCATTCATGAGGTGTTCCCTATGACTCTCTTCCTCGCCATTGCCTGGGTGGCTGTACTGGCCATCTCCTATTTTGCAGCCGTATCCCTACTAAAAAAGCTGCAGCTCTATTAACGCCTACCAGGGAGCACGGCCCTCTGCGTACACCCCCCATTTAAAATGGTTGACGAAAGCACGACAATGTAGGAACTTAACGTTGTCAAGCCTCTTGGGAGGCGGACTAAAGTCCGTCCTCCCCCCTCTCTTTCAGCATCACAAATATGTAGCATTTTTTTCAAGTAGGCTCCCCCACATACTCTCTTTCTGTTCGTTGTTGGCGGTAGCCTCGCTGGCCTTCAACCTGTGTGCAATGCCGACCTGGTGCAGAAGCGGAGGAATACGGCATTGAACTTTGTCCCTGGCTCAAAGAACTATTAAACCAATTTGGCGGCATCTTCTCCGGGGGCGAACAACAGATGCTCGCCATTGCCGGGGCGGTTATGTGCTCAAAACCGCAATATCCCCTTTTTCACAAAAACAGCAACGTGCTCTTTTTTTGTGTTTCCACTCCTCAAGTAGTTTATAGTAGACCGCAATCGACCTAGGCGCCCAACGGGGCTATGTTTTTCGTGGCCACATCGCCTCGACCTCTTTCACCAAAGCCCATAAACGATTTTCCTAGCCCGCCCACGATCTTTTGTGGTGCGTGCACTGGAGGCAAACATGCAGCGGATCATCATTGCTCTTCTCTTCGTCTTTATTTGCATGCAGGGCGGGGAAGCCTTTGCAGGAACCTCAAACTCGCCAGCGGACCTGAGCCAGATCACAATCCTTGACCTGAAGACAGCCCAAAAGGCAGCCCTGAGCGGCAACCCTGATATGGCCGCCGCCCAAACCCGGGTAGAGCAGGCCAGGGCCAGGGTCAGCCAAGCCGCAGCCAATTGGTGGCCTAGCCTGGACCTCAATGCAGCCGGATCCCGGCAGCGGCTTTCTAATTCGCAATACCAATACAACAATTTCCTCGCATCCAAGTTGTACGGCGGCACCGCTGAGCAAAACCTCGAAAACTACAGCGCCGGACTCCAAGCCACCTGGGTTATGTTCGACGGGTTTTATCGCACTTTCAAAGAGCAGCAGGCCACTTACGACCAAAGGTCCAATGCGGCCGCCATGGTCGACAGTCAGCGGTTACTGGTCAACTCCGTGGCCGAGGCCTTCCTCAACGCCCAATTGGCGCAGACAAAAATAGACATCGCCCAGGCGGATAAAACCTTCTACCTCCGTCAGCTTGAGGATGCGCAGAATCGCTACAACGTTGGTGCCGGCCCTTGGGGAGATGTGCTCAACATCAAGGTTCAGGTCAACTCCGCCAAGACCTCACTAATCGGCGCCCAACGTGAATTCGAGGCTGCCGGTTACGGACTGGCGGCCCTCATGGGGTTGGACAGTGCTGCCCTGCCCTCCCATATCCACCTAAAATCCCTTGATAAAGACTGTGCTATCTCCGCCAACAAGGAAAAGGTGGAACCCTTGATCCAAGAAGCCTTGGCAGCGCGTCCAGATATTCGCCAATTGGAAATGATGGTAAAACAGGCCGATGCCGCCCAGGGGATGGCCAAGGCGCCCCTTTATCCCAAAGTGCAGTTGGCGGGGACCCTGGATGGCGCTCGAGAGGGCGATATGGGTCTTGGGAACGACGATTTCGGCCACACGGTCGGCGTCAATATGAGCTGGAACCTGTACGCAGGCGGAGCCGACAAAGCACGAATGATTGAAAGTGAGCAGGCCAAGCGAGAGGCAGTGTACACCCTAGCCGGTATGCGCAATGCTGTGGCCGCAGAAATACGTCAGAACCTGGCGTTATTAGCCTCAGCTGAGGAGCAGGTGCGGCTGCAGCGAGAGACGGTGCAACTAGTTCGTGAAAATAGGGATTTAGCCAAAAACGAATATGACGCTGGCGAATCTTCTCTAGTTCGACTCAACGAGGCACAGCGTGATCTTACCACCACCCATGGCCGCTTTGCCCAGGCGCTGGTTTCTTACCAGTTGCAAAAACAACGTTTGTTGGCTGCCACCGGACGAAATTTGACCGAATTGAATCTGACGGGGAAATGAGGCAAGGGATTGGCAAAACCATCTTAGTGGTTCCGGAAACAGCCATCGATATCAACGGCCACGTCAATAATGTGCAGTATGTGCAATGGATGCAGGATGCAGCCATGGCCCATTCGGCTTCGTTGGGCTGGCCCTCGGAACGGTTTTTATCGTTAGACAAAACGTGGATCATTCGCACACATCGTATCGAATATTTTCATTCGGCGTATGCGGGTGAAGGCATCAATGTACTGACCTGGGTCGCCAATTTTCACAAGATTCGCTCATTGCGAAAATATAAATTTATCCGCCCCACAGATGGGGTAGTTCTCGCCAGCGCGGAAACCGTCTTTATCTTCTACGATCTCAAAAAAGGTCGGCCTATTTCCATTCCCCTCGAAGTGCAGGAGGCCTATCCCATAATTGCACCGGAGGATGAACCCTGATTGTTCTTGCAGGCTCCTCAAGGCCTGTCACTTTTTTGCTTATGGCTGGACAGAGTATCCAGCCATTTTTTATTCTGCTGTCAACCGTGCAAAGGTCTCCTCGGTGATATCCGGCGACATAAAGTTGCGGAAACGGACCACACCGTGTTTATCGGCAACGATAATGGTCGGCACCCCAATCAATTTATACTCCTCCGTCACCTTACCGGATCCGTCGAAATAGGCCGGATACTGCATCCCGGTTTTGCGGGCAAAGGTCTGGGCCCGTTCCACTGAATCGTTGTACCCCACATTAATCGCCACAAAATCCATGCCTCGGCTACGATACTTCTCGGCAAGCTGATTAATCTTCGGCACCTCAGTACGACAACTCGGGCACCAAGAAGCCCAAAAAACAAGAAGGACCGGTTTAGTGCCGATACTCTGGGCAAGATCAATCGGGTTGCCGTTGAGATCTGCCCCCTTGAAAGGGATCAGTTGTTGCCCTTCCTGAACCGCCCAAAGGGTGACAGGAAGCACTAAGAGACAAAGGGTAAAGAGCAGGGTCTTCAAGAAAGCGTTTTTCATGCCTATTCTCGATGTCATTGATTTGCGTTGTTACAGAAAAGCCTTGCAAGAGGCCTTCCCCGATTCGCAACAGACTGTTTTTGCGATGAGATTCATCATGCATCCTATTTCTCACCACTCCATTATGGAGTTTAAGTGATCAAAGAGGAAAGAAAAGCTAAAAAAAGAGGCTTCCAGCCTTAATGAAAAAGTATTCGGCCAAGCCGAGCATGAGCAGCCCCATACCTTTTTTGATCTTCACCATCCAAGCCCCTGATCGGGGGATAGAGGCAAGAAAACTGGAAAAAGTCCCCACACCCAGGAGTAAAGCCCCCATGCCCAAGGAAAAGGCAAAGAGAAGAACGCCACCCGCTATCAAACTGTGCGTGGAAGCGGTGTAGACAAGCAGGGTCCCCAAAACCGGCGTCGTGCAGGGACCGGCAACCAGAGCGGAGGTGATACCGGCGAGGAAGATACCTCCCAACCCCAGACGTTGTGCTCCCCAACGACCCGCGTACGTCGGCAACTGGATAACATCCAACATGCCAAGGCCAAAGAGTAGAATTATATTGCCCACCACAAGAAAGGTCCAGGGGTTACTGTTGATCGCGCCAAAGAACCGACCGGTTGCAGCCGCAAAAACACCAAGCGCGGCATAGGTCAGGGCCATCCCGACCACATAGGTCAAGGAAAGGCCAAATCCACGCCACCTGGAACCACCAATATTGGCATGGCCAATAACACCGGCGGTGATGGGGATCATGGGATAAACGCAGGGGGTTAAACTGGCCAGCATTCCACCAGCAAAGGCAATGAGCACCGAGGCAATCAACGAGGACTGTAGGTAGGTATCAAACTGGCTGAGCAGGTACTCCATGATTACACTCCGTTAGTGATTACACTCCGTTAACTTTTGAGACTGTTTCTCAAAAGTAACCAGTGAGCTCTCAATGTAAAGAAGAAACCGGGAGTTTATAACTAAACAGTGTGGAGCGCTGAGAAAGTATTATGGGCCGGATCTGCACGCGTTGCCAAGGGCGGATCCGGCCTATGACTGCCCAGAACTACTCTGCGTCCCCCTGTCCGATGAGAGCGGCACCAATGGCATTGCCCACTTCGCAGTATTGGGGAAAGCTGACCGTTGTCCCCAGACGTTGGGCAACACCTGGCAAGAAGCAGCGGGCGGCGGCACCAATCCCGATGAGCGGGAGTTTGAGCTGAAACTTGACCGCGAAAAATTTATTGTCGCGACGGTTGAGAAAGGGCACACTCTGGTCACCCTGCCAAACAGCCCGCCCGAGGTAAGTCAACAGGATGGTTTCAATCGCATCCTCGGTCACCTCGACCACCTTTCGGCAAAATTGGTCAACACCTATACCAAGCTCTCCTGCCAGCATTGTCGCTCCGGAGATGCTCGCCGAAGCATTGCCGATGTTCAGATCGCCTAAGGCATGCAGGGCATCGGTGGGAGTGAAACCAACCAGGACAAGCTGTTGCAGAAACATGAGCCGTTCCAGACGTTTTTCCAAAACGATGCCGCCAACGCCGGTTTGCCGATCAATGAGGCTGGGGCTACTGGGGCCGTTTTGCGCCAAAAATCTGAGAATGGGATCAGCCGCAACAATCTCAGGATCAAGCCCTTCCACCGGAACCACCAGTTGCTCGTCCAGGCCGCTCTTTAACCAGGTTCTCGGATCCGGCAGGCCTGGAGTCATGGCCAGGGGTTGGACCCGTGTACTTTTCAACTGTAGCCGACCATCGGGCTGACAGACAAGATGACTGTCTCCACCGGCACCGGCGGTATACATGTCAACCGCTTCCACATGGGTGCGCCATTGGCCAATCACGCATCCCTCTTTGTTCAACAGCGGCTTGCCATTTTGAATCAGACAGACATCTGTGGTGGTACCGCCGACATCAACAACCAGGGCGGTGGACTTGTTCTCTCCGGCACCAAAACGGGCCGTGGCCGCCGGACCACTGGCCATAGTCACCGCGGCCTGGTCGGCAATCTTATCCAGAGATTTTCCCTTGCCGTTCCCGCAGATGATAGTCACTGGACACGAAAGCCCCACACCAACCATGGAACGCTGAATCGAGGCAAGAAAGTCGACCATAAGCGGCAGTAATTTGGCATGCAGGCAGGCCGTTGCCGAACGCTCCAACATGCCGGGATGTCCGGAAACCAAATGGGAGCAGAATATCGGTTTATTGGCATCGAGCATGCGGATGGCTTCCATGGCGACCAACTCATGGGTCGGATTTTTAATCGACATTGCCCCGCAAACGGCATAGCTGTCGACCTCTTTGGAAAGTCCCGGAATGGTGTCGATCAGGGATTCAAGGTCCAGTGGCTGGGCTTCCTCACCGGTGATCCCGTGCCCGCCCTTGATAAAAATATTGGCCACAACCGGTAATTTAAAATGGCGCACATAGCCAAGGACAAACAGGCCGACTCGGGCGCCTCGACCTTCGACCACCGCATTGGTCGCCAAGGTCGTGGACACGGAGAGTCCCTGAACCTCACTCGGTTTGACCGACTGGTGCAGCAACCCGGCAAGCGCTTTACCCACGCCAAGACTCAGGTCATGGGGAGTAGTTCTTTCTTTATGCCAGGCAACAACGTTGCCCGAATCAATATCCATCAGGACGGCATCGGTATAGGTGCCGCCGGTATCTATGCCGATACTATAGGCAGTCATAGGGCTCACAAATAAAATGCATTGAAACAATGATGGACTCGTAAAAAGTCCGTCACACTCTAAACGATGGCTAGGTAAAAACACAGATATACAAGGAGCAGTGTTTTTCCCGACTCGAAGGCATACATAAGGTATGTCGAGCGTCGGGAAAAATGCTGCGACGCAGGAAATCGAAATTTGTACGACGCCATCAACAATGATAAATGCGCAAAAAACAGAGCAAAGCTCTGTCTCCCTGTAAAAAAAGGAAGAAGAGACCGCGTGCCTATTGTTTTTTTGTGCAGGGTGAAGAAGACAAGAGTTCCGGCGTCATCCGTGATTCGCCAAAGTGTTGATGGATAACACCGGCTCTTTTGAAAAGCAAGCAGGGATCAGAGAAATCGGCCCAATGGCGCCAGGATCCATTCGCAAAAGCGTTCGAATCGTCCCCTACCGTCGTATTCCTGCCGGTCAACCCTACGCGATTTAGCCAACTCCTCACTGAAAAGGCCCTCTATCTGACTGCCGAACAGACGACTGGCGATTATAACATTGATTTCGAAATTGCGGTGAAAGCTGCGCAGATCAAGGTTGGCCGAACCCAAGGTGACCCAACGACTATCCACCGACATCACCTTTGCATGAAGAATGGTTCCCTGTCGTTCATAGATTTCGATTCCGGCCTGCAAAAGCGGTTTCAGATAGGCGCGCCCAACAATTTTCACCACCGGAACGTCGCTGATCGAAGGCAAAATGATCTGAATCCGCACGCCCCGGCGTACCGCCCGTAACAACGATCGAACTACTCGTGGACCGGGCACAAAGTAGGGGGTGATAATCTCGATTGTTTTTTCCGCACCAGACATGGCGATACGGAAGGCATTACGAATAAGCGGTCTATTGAGATGGGGACGGCCATTGACAATCACCACATCAGCCTCACCTTGCTTAATAACGCTTTCTCCAACAGACATACGGAGGCTCTGCCCGCTCAATCGCTCCCAGGTGGCATTGAAAATCTTTTGCAGTTCGCCTGCCGCCGGTCCATCAAGACGAATTCCGACATCTCGCCAGCGGGTAAAACTATCACCGTATCCGGAATATTCATCACCCACATTAAGGCCGCCCAGAAAGATGGTCTGCCCATCTATCAAAACTAGCTTACGGTGATCGCGAATATCCAACAATCGAATTTTGGCAAATGAGGGAGGATTAAAGGGAAGGCATTCGACGCCCGCGCGGCGGATATCCGCCCAATATGACTCTGGGGTATCAAAGGAGCCAAGGGCATCGTAGATGATAGTGACCTCAACCCCACGGACAGCGGCCCTCTTGACCGCACTGGAAAAAAGCATGCCGGTCGTATCGGCCTTAATGATATAAAATTCTATGCAGACTTGGGTAACAGCACTGTCGATTGCGGCAAAAAGGGCTGGGAAAAAGTCGCCACCATGCGGCAATAGTTCAACCTTGTTTCCTGGGAAATGGATGATATCGCTGCGAAGCCTTATCCGATTAAGTAACCGGGTTAAGCGCAGACGAGCCGTGGATTTGTGGAAGAATGGCATGTTTACAGTACACGTTTGCAAGGAGAAAATTGGAGCGGATATTGTCTGTCAAAACCTGAAGTAACTGAAAATTTCACGTGACAGAGTGAGTAAATAATCTCACCTTAATAAAGGTGATGGGCTCGTTAAAAGTCCATCACACTCTAAGAGATGACGGAGCAAAAATAAAAATGTACCAGGAAGAGCTTTTTTCACGGGGCGAAGGTACGCATAAGGCATGTCAACTGTCGGGAAAAACAATATTTATGGGCCAGTGATTATACATTCATATCGAGGTGAACCTGATGGAAAACCAACCAATTAAAAACGAACTAATGCAACGCTTCGAACTTGAGGTCGAGGGGAAAGTTGCCATTCTTGAATATAAGCAACAAGGGCCGGATTTGCTTGCCTTTACTCACACCTTTGTCCCGCAAGAATTGCGTGGAAAGAATCTGGCGGCTATTCTCACTCGTTTCGCCCTAGAAGACGCGCGCAAACAAGGAAAGCTGGTCGCCCCATTGTGTTCTTATGTCGGGGTGTATATGGAAAGAAACAAAGAATTTGCTGAACTCAGGGCAAAGGGACCGCTCCTGTGAGCGGCCCTGATGCTAAGGCCACCAAGGATGATGGACTCGTAAAAAGTCCATCACACTCTTAAAGATGGCTAGGTAAAAACACAGATATACAAGGAGTAGCGTTTTTCACGGCTCGAAGGCATACATCAGGTATGTCGAGTGTCGGGAAAAACGCTACGACGCAGGAGATCGAAGTTTTTACGACGCCATCAAGGATGGAAGTCTGAAAGGCGTATCAACGTCGAAAAAAAAGTAGGCAGGCGGGGTTGTGGCGAGAACTTAGCGCTCGTCCTCTAAAAAAATTCGACGCAACTTATAGAAATAGTCGATACCGGACCAAACAGTGAGCACTAAGGCCAAATAAAGGATAACAACCCCGATCTGGTGGAGTTGGGGAATTGGCAGAACACCGAGGGGGAAGATAAGCGTGCCTAAAGCGATATACTGGATGATGGATTTCCATTTCCCCAGGCTGCTCGCAGCAACCACGATGCCCGAAGAGGAAGCCACCCCACGCAAACCTGTGACCACGATTTCCCGACAGAGAATGATCAGAGCTAACCAGGCGGGCAACTTGCCCGTGGGGATAAGCATGATCAGAGCAGTGGTCACCAGTACCTTGTCGGCTAAGGGATCCATCAATTTGCCCAGCACAGTCACTTCCTTGTACTTACGGGCGAAATAGCCATCAATCCAATCTGATCCCGCAGCAACGGCAAACACCAGCCAGGCAAAGAAAGCGATTCCTTTTGTCTGCTCCAGGAGCAAAAGCAACATCAGGCAGCCGGAAAGAATGAATCGGCTGCCTGTAATCAGGTTGGGTAGATTAAAAATTTTTGAACTACGGTTCAATTGACGGTTACCATTTGCCGGACATTGATATTTGCGGGACGAGGCGTCCTACTGCTCTGTTTATAGGAGCGGTAGTTGTCCAGAACCTTGGAAACATAGTCCTGGGTTTCGGGAATATTCGGAATTACGCCATAGGGAGCCACTCTCCCTGGCCCCGCATTGTATGCAGCAAGACTAAGTTCCACATTTCCATTAAAGTTGTCAAGCAGGTAGCGCAAATACTTGGTCCCGCCGTTAATATTCTGGATGGGATCCATGGGGTCGTTGACATCGAGGTCACGAGCCGTCCCCGGCATCAACTGCATGAGCCCCTGAGCCCCTTTCGGAGAGATGGCATTGGGGTCAAAATTTGATTCCGCCTTAATCACCGCCTTGATCAACAGCGGATCAACCTGATGATTCATCGCGGCCAGTTGAATGTAACGGTTTAAGGTCTGGGGCGCGGAGCGGAAGGCCCGACCGGTATAGGCCGAACGACGGAGGTACCCCCTGCTGGCCAGGTTTGCCGGGGCCAGGCCACTGCTGGATCGACGGGTAATGGTGCGAACGAGTTGGTCTTCAGGAGAACCAACCCGCCGTGGAGGACGCTCGCTCAGCTTATAACGACCTGTGCCCGGGACATTCGTGTAATGACAAATGCCCCGGGCATCAACATAGGCATACATCGCCGCGCCTGCGGAAACCGGCAGTGTAATCACCAAAAGGAGAAGAACTGTCAGACTTAGGCGGGTGATCATAGGCATCCTGTTTTTTTTAGTTGTTTTCGCTAAAAGCCCAAAAGCGGAATTTCATGTTTACAACGCTTTGCTGTTGGCATGATGTTCCCTTCTCAGGGCTTTTCCGAGGAGATCATTTTTGTCGTTTTTCCCAATCAGCCAGAAATTGCTGCATGCCGATATCGGTCAACGGATGCTTGGCCAACTGGGCAATAACCTTGTACGGGATAGTCGCGATATCCGCACCCAAGAGGGCCGACTCAACCACATGCATCGGGCTGCGGACCGAAGCGACAATGACCTCGGTGGCAAAGCCAAAGTTACGAAGTATTGTCATTATATCGGCAATCAGATCCAGACCGTTAATGGAAATATCGTCCAAGCGACCGACAAAGGGGCTGACATACGTTGCACCAGCCTTTGCGGCGAGTAAAGCCTGGGCAGCGGAAAAGATCAAAGTAACGTTGGTTTTGATTCCTTCCCCGCTCAGAATTTTGACCGCCTTTAACCCTTCCTCGATCATCGGAATCTTGACAACGATGTTGTCGGCGATTTTCACCAATTCGCGAGCTTCGGCGACCATCCCCTCAGCATCAAGGCTGATGACCTCGGCACTGACCGGTCCCTCAACCAACGAGCAGATCTCTTTGAGAATCTCAAGAAAAGGGCGTGGCTCCTTGGCTACCAGGGAAGGATTGGTGGTGACACCATCGACCATTCCCAGTGCAAGGGCCTTCTTAATTTCGTCAATATTGGCGGTATCGATAAAAAACTTCATTGTTCTCCTTGTTCCGAGTGTTCGGCAAATTGGTCACAGCAGCGTTCGCTGCAGAAATAGTACGTTACCCCATCCTTGCGCAGACGCAGGGCTTGGTGTTTTGGTATCAGGACGTGACAGACCGGGTCTTCAACCAGGACGTCCTGAGGATCGGTTTCAATGGACGAGTCCGGCGGGGCTGGTCGCTCGGCTGTTTTTTTATCCCGTCGCAACATGCGCCAGCCAATATACACGAGTATGGCCAAGACTAACAGACGAATCGGTGTCATGACTGTTTAGCTGGCCTCTTGTTCTGGCTGTTGATTTTCTGTACTCGACATGGTGTCATTATATCCGTGGGGGGACAAATGTCTAATTGTAATAAAGTTGCTTCGTAAAAACGCGAGAGGACAGGGACAATCTCGGGGCAGCCCTGTTCAATTGCCATCGACCTACTTGATGGCGCCGTAAAAAACACTACTCCCTGTACGTCTGTGTTTTTCCTTAGCCACCTCTAAGGGTGTGATGGACTTTTTACGAGTCCATCACTTAAATCTATGTTTTTTTCAGCAAGACCCGGATTTCCACTCAATTCAGGCAATGAGGCCGACGCACTGGAGTCGAGCTGAAAATCATCCCATGAACAGCGTTCAACCATCTGCTCGGCGACCACTTCCAGGCAACGCTTAGCCCACGTCGCCACAGGGGAGCCAAAAGGCGAAAACTCTATCCCGTCACCGACTTCCACAAGGGGTTCCAGAACAAAACGCCGTTGCCCCATTCGGGGATGAGGAATGATCAGCTCTGGAGTTTCAAGGGCAATATCGTCGTACAGCAGAAGATCAAGGTCAAGGGGCCGATCCTGGTACCCGTACACTGCAGGATCACGACGGCGGCCGAATTTGATTTCAACCGCTTGAAGTGCATGAAGTAAAGCAAGCGGAGAAAGACTGGTCCTGAGAACACCAACCGCATTGACGAACCAATGGCAACTCTCCATGCCCACCGGTTTACTCCAGTAAGGAGAAGAGAGCCGCCATACCTCTAGCTCAGATATCTTCTGCAGGGCCTGCCAGGCATCCTGAAGATTTTTTGCTGATTGGCCTTTATTGGAACCTAGCCCGAGAACGGCCGTGTGTCGGTTGTCCATCGTGAACAGACTGAAGGCACCAGCGGGGTTAGACGACAAAAGGGGGTAACTTAGAAATTAGCCAAATCGAGGACATCAAACATGGTGTACATACCTTTGGACTGCTTGCCGATCCAGGCCGCAGCCAGGGCTGCCCCGCGAGCAAAATTATCCCGACTGGTGGCCCGATGGGTGATTTCCAACCGCTCTCCGGCGCCAGCAAAGTAGACCGTATGCTCACCGACAATATCACCGCCGCGGATGGTCTGAATGCCGATTTCTTTGTCGGTTCGCTCACCAATGATGCCGTTTCGCTCCATCACTCCAACCTGGGCCAAATCTCTGCCCAGCGCGCCAGCGGCCATTTGTCCGAGTTTGAGAGCCGTTCCCGAGGGCGCATCCTTTTTCATCCGGTGGTGGGCCTCGACAATTTCCACATCATAGGCATCACCAAGGATACCGGCGGCCTTTTCCACCAGTTTAAACAGGACATTGACCCCCACCGCCATGTTGGGGGACTGCACACAGGGGAAGTTTGCCTCGGCAAGTTTCTTGATGGTGGCCAACTCATCCGCGGTCAAACCAGTGGTCCCAATCACCATGGCAACGCCATGTTTTGCGGCCACCTGGGCAAACTGCACCGTTGCCTCATGAAAGGTGAAATCGATGAGAACATCTGCGTTCTCAATCACCGACTCGATACCTTCACTAATGGCGACCCCGGTTTCTCCCAAGCCGCTGATGGATCCGGCATCTTTACCGAGTGCAGGACTCCCCGCACGCTCAAAAGCGCCGCTGAGCACCAGTTGCGGATGCGCCTGCACCATGTGAATAATCCGCTGTCCCATTCTTCCGGCCGCACCTGCCACAATTACCTTGGTCATGCAGTGATCCTCAATTGTTTTCTAAGAGTTACAGCAACCCGCAATTTTTCATATCCTTGGTCAGACGCGCCAGGCCGACCTCATCAATTTCGGTCATCGGCAAACGGACCTCGCCGGAGGTCATTTTTCCCATCAGTTCCAACCCCTTCTTCGCAGGTGCCGGACTCGGATAGCAAAACATGGCTCCCATGAGGTCAAAAAGCTCGTAGTGCAGGGTCTTGGCCTTGGCCACATCGCCTGCCATTGCCGCTTCCATCATCGAAGAAGTCTTCCCCGGCTCCAGATTGGAGACCACGGAAATAACGCCTTTACCGCCGATCATTACGGTGGGCATGGCAGTGAAATCGTCACCGGAGAGCACAATGAAATCCCTGGGGCAGAGTTGAATAATCTCACTGATCTGACTCAAATTGCCGCTGGCCTCTTTTATACCGATAACCTTAGGATGGGTTGCCAGACGAGCCACCGTAGCCGGCAGCATGTTGGTAACGGTCCGTCCAGGCACGTTGTAGAGCACCATGGGAATATCAACCGCATCGAGGATTGCGGCAAAATGGCGATACAATCCTTCCTGGCTGGGTTTGTTGTAATAGGGGACAACGGAGAGCACGGCATCGGCACCGCTTATCTTGGCAGACTCGGTCAACTCGATGGCTTCCAGAGTATTATTGGCCCCGGTTCCAGCGATAACCGGCACTCGACCGGCAACGGTCTGTACCGTCAACTCGATCACCCGTTTATGCTCATCAAAACTCAGGGTGGCCGATTCACCGGTGGTCCCGCAGGGCACTAGGCCATGGATACCGCCTGCAATCTGAAATTCAATCAGATCGACCAACCCCTGCTCATCGACACGGCCGTTTCGCATGGGGGTGACCAATGCGGTCATCGCTCCCTCAAATCGCTCCATCATTGTTCTCCTCTCAATTTCATTCTCCCATCTGGGGAGAGGTCTGCCGCCCGGTAACGAATTTCCGGTCGGTTACCTGAATCCGCAAGCTTGCATCTGCACGTCCCGAAGGACCGCATGGGGATAGAATGGACAGGAACCAGCCCAACCATCCCGCCGTTACGGGTCAGGGGTTAATCCAGCAGGGCCTCAGCCGTCAGTTCGCCCTTGTAAATCAGATGCGCGGGCCCTTTCAGAACCACCTGGTCAACCTTGCCATGTTTGCTCCCGGTGAACTGCACGGTAAGGGCAATACCGCCGGTGGTCACCATGGCCACCGGCGAACCCGCCATGCCCTTGGCGGCAGCAATCAAGGCGCCTGCAACTACCCCGGTACCGCACGCCATGGTCTCGTCCTCAACCCCCCGCTCATAGGTGCGAATGAGAAATCCCTCAGAGGTTTGGCCGATAAAATTGACATTGGTGCCCGCCGGAGCAAAGACCGGGTGATGGCGCAACTGGCGCCCAAGGCCCACCACATCCGTTGATTGAATATCATCCACAAAGATGACCGCATGCGGCACACCGGTGTCCACACTATGGATCATAAACATTTGCCCATCCACCTCAACCTGACGATCAAAGCGGAAGGAATGGGGAGCGGTCATGCTAATAGTCGCCTGGGTATCGGAAACCGTGGCATCAATGATTCCGGCCAGGGTTTCAAACCGCATCCGGGCGGCGGCAATACCGTGCATATAGGCAAAACGAGCCACACAGCGGGCCCCGTTGCCGCACATTTCCGCCTCTGAACCATCGGCATTGAAAAAACGCCACTTGAAATCGACCTTGTCCGAGGGTTCGATTAAAAACAACCCGTCAGCTCCCACGGAAAATTTACGCCGGCAGACCCTACGGGCAAACTCGGCCATAAACTCCTGGGGCAAGAGAGGCTGGCGATGGTCGATGATAATAAAATCGTTACCGGCCCCACTCATTTTCCAAAACGGAATTGGTAGGCTAATTCGCTGCATCACAGGCTTGCTCCCTCAAACGATTTTATTCCGGCCGAACCTCGACAGAACGTCCACTTTCGTTGGCCGGGTTTCGCGTATCTATGCTGCTTACCGAATACAACACATCGCCGCGCGGGGCGTTTTTATCGATAAACAAGGTATAGGGCAGATTGACTTCGCCAACCAGGACCGGCTCCATTCCAGCAACTCGACGATAAATCCGATATCCGGCCAGGTCTTCAGCCGCAGCATCATCCCAAAACACCTTAATCCCAATCTCCGTGCGCAGGGCTTCAACTCGCAGAGGCACAGGGGGCGGGGTGCGATCGGTGGGGTTGGCGACAACACTCTCACTCAGCGCACTGTTCGCCGTCCCGTGGCTATAAGTGCTTTCCGCCTGCACCTGATAGGCATAACTTTTACCATTGACCACCGTTTTATCGCCAAAGGTGGTTGCGGTTACAGGGGCGCCATAGGTGGTCACCGCCCCTCCATCAACCCCACGATAAAGCTGGTAACGAATGGGTGCAGTGGTGGCAACACCATCCTTGAGCAGAGTAACCGGTTGCCACTGAAGGGTGTTCACTCCATCACCGCTCAATACAGAGAGACCCTGCGGAGCCATGGGCGGTGTTTGCCAGAGAAAAGACACTTCGTTGGAATCCTTGGACTTACGCCACCAGCCGCTTTTGCTGCGAACCTTGAAATAGTACAGGTTCCCGGGGCGAAGATCGCGCACCTCATAGATGGCTGTTTTACCGATTCCCGGGGCAACGAAACCGCCGGGAACATCAATGGCGGTTCTGTACGGAATGGGGCAGGAGGGGCAAAACTCCTTCTCCGGGATTTCGGCCTGAAACAGCTCGAACCCTTCAATTTCCTCGATCTCGTCGCCGGTGACTGTTTTGCGGGGATAACTCCAACTCAACGTTGCCCCCTGATCGATCAACTCCACGCGAAGATCGGGAACAGCCTGGGGAAGAACATGTTGAGGCGGCACGGGATCATCCTTAAATCCGCACCCCGCACAAACGAGGATACCCGCCGTCGCCAGCGCCATTGCGGCCTTCACCAACCGTTCTCCCCTATTCATCATGCGCTTTCCAATTGTTGTTCCACCCGCGCAAGCGCTTCCTCAACGCGTACTCGAGCAGTACCGCCGGCGGACAGCCGACTGTTGATCGACCCATCGACTGAAAGAACCTCAAAAACATCCACCTCGATCAGGTCGGAAAATTGCTGCAGTTCGGCAAGGGGCAGATCGATCAGCTCACAATCCCGCTCCTGGCAGAGGGCGACAATACGGCCAACCACGCCATGGGCCTGACGAAAGGGCATGTTGCGCTTCACCAGATAATCTGCCAGATCGGTGGCGGTCATAAAGCCGCCAATGGTGGCCGCCCGTAACCGTTCCACATTGAACTCAGTGTTATCAAGGAGCTCTGCGGTGATCGACAAACTGGCCTTGACCGTATCCAGGGCATCGAAAACCTGTTCCTTGTCCTCCTGCAGATCCCGGTTGTAGGTCAACGGTAACCCCTTGACCGTCATCAACAGCGCCATCAACGCCCCAGTAACCCGGCCGGTTTTTCCGCGCATCAATTCCGGAATATCCGGATTCTTTTTCTGCGGCATGATTGAGGAGCCGGTGCAATAGCGATCGCCGATGCGAACAAACTCGAACTCTTTGGACGACCAGAGTACCAACTCCTCGGAAAGACGGCTGAGATGAATCTGGATCAGATTAAGGCAAAACAACATCTCCAGGGCAAAATCACGATCGCCGCTGGTGTCCATGGAGTTGGCGGTAATGGCGGCAAAGCCGAGTTCATCGGCCACGGACTGACGATCAATGGGCAGACCGGTTCCGGCCATGGCCGCAGCTCCGAGCGGCAGGATATTAATCCGCTGCCGACAGCCGACCAGACGATCCCGATCCCGCTGAAACATCTCCACATAGGCCAACAGATGATGGGAAACCAGCACCGGTTGCGCCCGTTGCATGTGGGTGTATCCCGGCATAACAGCGCCCATATATTTCCGCGCCATACGGGCAAAGGCCTTCTGCGCCTCACAGAGGAGGACATCCAGGGTGTCGGCCTCGTCGCGGAGGTAAAGACGAAAATCGAGGTTGACCTGGTCGTTACGGCTCCGAGCGGTGTGCACTTTTGCACCCGCCGGCCCGATTCGATCGGTCAGCGCCTTTTCGATATTCATGTGAATGTCTTCAAGCTCGGGCTTGAACACAAACATACCCCGATCAATCTCGGCCTCGATCTCACAGAGCCCCTGAACAATGGCC
This sequence comes from Desulfobulbus sp., assembly GCA_028684915.1. The sequence goes on along the minus strand of JAQUEZ010000027.1, from coordinate 6,229 downwards.
TCGCATTCCTCGACGGTAATCAGCCCCTGACGGGACAGCATCCGCGCATGCGCTTTGGACCCCATGATATCATGGTGGTACAGACGGGCATCGTACTGAACTGAAGCGCTGTAGGCCTCAACCGAAGCGGCGGTCGCTTCGGCAAAGCGACCGCCCCACATTTTCTCTGATTTTTGTTGTCCAGCCACGCTTATTTGTTCCGTTGGTAGGCTTGAATTCGCAGGCGCAGAGCATTCAACCGAATAAAACCGGTGGCATCTGCCTGATTGTAGACCTCATCCTCTTCAAAGGTGGCAAAGGATTCGGAGTAGAGCGAATTATCCGACTTCCGCCCCACCGGGATACAGTTGCCCTTGTAGAGCTTGAGCCGAACCGTACCGTTGACCGTGGACTGGGTGTCGTCCATGGTTTTCTGCAACAGTTGCATCTCCGGCGAGAACCAGAAGCCGTTATAAATCAGCTGCGAATAGCGCGGCACCAGGGAGTCACGAATTCCCAAAACCTCACGATCCAGGGTAATGGTCTCCAGATCGCGATGAGCGGCACGGAGGATGGTCCCTCCTGGGGTCTCGTAGACACCACGGGATTTCATGCCAACAAACCGATTCTCCACCATATCGAGCCGACCAATACCGTTGGCACCGCCCAAGGTGTTCAGTTTGGTCATCAAGGCAACCGGGCTCAGGCGTTCACCGTCAATAGCCACCGGGCTCCCCTGCTCGAAGTCGATCTCGATATAAGTAGGGGTATCCGGTGCTTTCTCCGGGGAGACGCTCAGCTTGAACATATCCTCATCCGGCTCGTTCCACGGATCCTCAAGAAGGCCGCCCTCAAAGCTGATGTGGAGCAGGTTCTCATCCGAACTGTAGGGATTTTTTTTGGTCACCGGCACCGGGATGTTGTTTTCCTTGGCAAAAGCAACCAGCTTCGCACGCGAGTTCAAATCCCAGATTCGCCAGGGGGCGATGATGGTCAGCTTGGGGTTGAGCGCCAGATAGCTCAGCTCAAAGCGGACCTGATCGTTGCCCTTGCCGGTGGCACCGTGGCTCACCGCATCGGCCCCCTCTTCAAGGGCAATCCGCACCTGCTCCTTGGCAATCAGCGGACGGGCCAGGGAGGTGCCTAAGAGGTAAGAGCCCTCGTAAATGGCGTTGGCACGAAAGGCCGGAAAGATATAATCGCGAACAAATTCCTCGCGCAGGTCAGAGACGATTACCTTCTCCGCACCGGTGGCCATGCCCTTGGCACGAACCGCATCCCAGTCCTCTTTCTGACCGATGTCGGCGGAATAGGCAATAACCGAGCAGCCGTATTCATTGGCCAGCCATTTTAAAATAACCGAGGTATCCAACCCGCCGGAGTAGGCGAGTACAATCTTGTTGATCGACATAATTCCACTCTGAGATCCCAAGGGGATCGTTTGTATTGTATTTATCGATTTGCGCCGAGAATAAAATGCTCCAAAATGGCGGCGTGGATGTGCATTTTATTTTCCGCCTGATCAAAGATAACGCTTTGTGGTCCTTCGAGCACCTCTTCAGTGACCTCTTCCCCCCGGTGTGCCGGCAGGCAGTGCATGACGATGGCGCCTTTATCGGCCTTGGCCAACAGGGCTCCGTCCAACTGGTAGTTCTTGAAAACCCCGAGACGCTCTTCCTGCTCCGACTCCTGGCCCATGGAAGCCCAGACATCGACGTTCACCACATCTGCGCCCTGGATTGCCGTGGCCGGATCCTGCGTCACATTGATCGGCTGCGGACATCTCGCCTGCGCTTTGTCAAAAATGGTCTGATTGGGGGTAAAACCTTCGGGGCAGGCCAGACTGAGCGGAAACCCGAAAACCGAGGCAGCCTCTATCCAGGAGTTGGCCATGTTGTTGCCGTCACCGATCCAAGCGGTTTTAGCGGTTTCCAACGCGCCTTTTTTTTCCACCACAGTCATCATGTCGCTGAGAACCTGACAGGGGTGATGGAGATCAGTCAGGGCATTGATCACCGGAACGTCCGAATATTTGGACAACTCCTCCACTACCTGCTGGCCGAAGGTACGAACAACGATGGCATCCACATACCGGGCAAGGACGCGTGCCGTATCTTTGAGTGGTTCTCCCCGGCCAAGCTGCGATTCCTTGGCAGACATAAATATAACCTGCCCACCCAAACCGTACATAGCGGCTTCAAAGGAAACCCGGGTACGGGTCGATGGTTTTTCAAAGAGGAGACAAATTTTGCGGCCGGCAAGCTGTTGGTGACGTACACCTTGCTTGCTCTCCGCCTTTAAAATAATCGCCCGATCAATCAGGGCGCGCAATTCTTCGCGCGTAAAATCGCCTAATGCCAACAGGTGTTTCTTCATCTTACTATCCCTGGTAATCCGGGAACAACAACGATGTCATGCTTCCCAGGCTCACATGCCCGATTCTACCGCTGTCTCTCCGGGTAAAAAAAATAATTGATACAAAAAAACAGGGCGTTTGCAAAGGGATTTTGCCAGAAGGCCTCTGATTGCAGACAAAGTCAGGAGAAGAGGGATTAAAGAATACCGGCGACCGCCTTATCAAGAAAGAGGGCGGAAAGAAGAATCTTGAGCCCGATCAGGACCAAAATAGCGCCACCGGCCACCTCGACCCGGCGGCCCCAGAGTTTACCCGCACGGGTTCCGAGGAACAAGCCGAGCACGGTAAATCCGCAGGCAACCAGCCCGATGACCAGGGCAGGAATCCAAACAACCACATCGAGCATGGCCAGGGTGAGGCCGACTGCCAGGGCATCGATACTGGTGGCCACTGCCAACCCGACCATGGTCAGCCCCCGGCTGGGATCATTGGTGCGCCTCTGGCTTGCATCTGCAGAAAGCGCCTCAATGATCATTCGCCCCCCGATATACAAGAGCAGGACAAAGGCAATCCAATGGCTCCAGGCGGCGACAAAGGATTGCACCGTCAATCCGGCAAGCCAACCAACCACAGGCATCAAGGCCTGAAACAGACCAAAATGGAAGGCCAGCCGGAAACAGGGACGAAAGCTCAGAGGATGCAACACTGCACCGGCAGCCAGAGCCACAGCAAAGGCGTCCATGGCCAGGGCCACAGCCACGGCGATTAAAGAAAGACTATCCACGAGGCACGTACACCCTCAACCCATGACTAGAAACGATCAAACACACGGCAGAGTTTCTCCACCAGGGCATCGATCTCCTCTTCGCTGACAATCAGCGGCGGCACAAAACGCAGTACCTTGTTGCCGGCAAAATTGATCAAGGCGCCCTCGGCAAACATCTGCTGCACAATCTCCATGCCCAGCTCGACCCCCCTGTCGGTGAGAATCAGCCCAAGCAGCAGGCCCCGTCCGCGAACGCCGGTGGCCAGTTGCGGGTAACGCGTGGCCACTGCCTCAAGCTTGGCAATGAAATAGCGGCTTTTCTCCTGCACCGAGGCCATAAAACCGTTGGCGAGCATAACCTTCATCACCTCGACCGCAGCTGCGGCAGCCACCGGATTTCCGCCGAAGGTAGAGGCATGGGTGCCCACAACCAGTGAGGTCGCAATTTCCTCGGTGGTCAGCATAGCGCCGATGGGCAGCCCATTGCCCAGCGCCTTGGCCAGGGTCATGATATCTGGGGTGACTCCCAACTGCTCGTAGGCAAAGAGGGAACCGGTCCGGCCGAGCCCGGTCTGGACTTCATCAAAAATCAAGAGCAGGCCGTGTTTATCGCAAAGTGCACGAATGGCCGCCAGGTATTTGGCCTCAAGAGGCCGAACCCCACTCTCCCCTTGAAGCGGCTCACAGAGAATGGCGCAGGTTTGCGGGGTGATCAACTGCTCAATGGTTGCGGGATCACCGAATTCGGCATGGATAAACCCTTGGGGCAAGGGCTCAAACCCCTGATGAAATTTGGGCTGGCCGGTAGCAGCCACCGTGGCCAAAGTCCGCCCATGAAAGGAACCCGACAGAGAGATGATCTCATATTTACCCGGGCCACTATGGATACGCGCTAATTTGATCGCGGCTTCATTGGCTTCGGCACCGGAGTTGCCCATGAAGACCCGGTCGGCAAAGCTATTTTTCACCAGCAGTTCTGCCAACTCGATCTGCGGCTTGGTGTGGAACAGGTTCGATACATGCACCAGCGATCCGGCCTGGCGACAGATGGCCTCGGTGACCAGAGGATGGCAGTGGCCCAGTGAACAGACGGCAATACCTGCAAGAAAATCAAGATACTCTTTTCCGTCCGCATCCCACAACCTGCAGCCGCTGCCTTTGACCATTGCCGCCGGAAACCGGTTATAGGTGCCGATGAACACAGAATTACCTCGATCTGCCCAGTCTTGATTACTCATGCTACCAACTCCGTTCCGATACCTTTTTGGGTGAAAATCTCCAACAGAATGGCGTGTTCCTGTCGGCCGTCTACAATATGTGCCTTGGCCACGCCACCGTCCAGTGCCGATTTGCAACAGTTAACCTTGGGAATCATGCCGCCCTTGATAACTCCGGACTCGATCAGGCCGTCGATCTGATTCCGCCGTATGGTGGAGATCAGTTCGCCGTTTTCATCTTTAACACCCTCGACATCGGTAAGCAGCATCAACTTGACCGCATTCAACTCGGCCGCAATGGCCCCGGCAACGAGATCCGCATTGATATTAAAGGCCTGTCCATCCTCGCCCACACCCACCGGCGCGATAACCGGGATGAAATTTTTTTGATCCAGGGCGGTCAAAATTTCAGGATTAATCCTAGTTACTTGGCCCACTCGACCGATATCGATCAACTCCGGCGGACGGTCCTCGCCAGTTGACTTACCCTGGATGGTCAGTTTGCGTGCCTGCACCAGATCACCGTCGCGGCCGGAAAGGCCAACCGCCTTACCGCCGCAGTGATTAATCAGGCCGACGATCTCTTTATTCACCTTTCCCACCAGCACCATCTCGACCACATCCATGGTCTCGCCATCGGTGACCCGCATGCCCTGGACATAGGAAGGAGTGATCTGCATCTTTTCCAGGAAACGGTTGATCTGCGGTCCTCCGCCGTGGACAATCACCGGATTGATGCCGATGTATTTCATCAAGATCACATCAAGGGCAAAGCTGCGCTTGAGCGTCTCGTCGACCATGGCATGGCCACCATATTTAATCACCACGGTTTTTCCCCGGAATTCGCTGATATAAGGCAGCGATTCCACCAACACCTTGGCCTTGGCTACTTCTTCTCTCATCATAGGTATCTCACCCTCATTCCAGCCGTTGGAGCCGTCCAATTTATTCGAGGCATTCATTGTACCTCTGCTTCCCGTCTCTGTAAACTCTTGCGTATCTTTACCGGAAAAAGGCAGATCTCCATCAGGCCAAGGCTCTTTACTTTTAAGGGATAACCAAGTAATATCTGCCCATTCTTGCAAAAAATAAACCCGAAACAATAAATGCTCATTTTTCCCTTGCATTCCTGAGGAGATGACCATGAAGTACGGACCAGGCATTCGCCTCAGAATGCTGTACCTGCTTATCTTCATGACACTTGCGTTGCTGTCCCCAGCTTTTGCTGCAGAGGCTGATCAGCCCATCAGCATTGAAGCCAACCGCATGGTATCGCAGGAAAAAGAAAGTAGCGTCATTTTCCAGGGCAAGGTTGACGCCCGCCAAGGGAACCTGACCATCCGGGCCGATGAAATGACCGTCTACTACAGCACCAAAAATCCGCAGAACGTCAGCACCAATACAGATAAACCCACCAACAAGGTGGAAAAACTGATCTGCAAAAAAAACGTCAAGGTCAGTCAGGGAGACTGGCTGGGTACCGGCGACCGCATGGATTATTTTGCCCCGGAACGCAAAGTGGTTTTGAGCGGGAACGCCAAGGCCTGGCAGGGACAGAATATGGTGGCCGGAAAAACCATCACCTATTACCTGGACCAGAAACGATCGGTGGTGGAGCAGGATGAAAATGCCAAAAGCAGGGTGCGCGCCGTGATCCATCCGGAATCGAAAAAGAAGCCATGAACGGCAGTGCACTGCTTGAAACCAGCGGACTGATCAAAGAATACCGCAATCGACGGGTGGTCGACCAGGTCAACCTGCAGGTACCCAGTTCATCGGTGGTCGGCCTGCTTGGCCCCAACGGGGCGGGTAAAACCACCACCTTCTACAGCATAGTCGGCTTTATCCGACCGACCAAAGGTTCCATCCTCCTTGACGGCGAGGACATCACCGCCCTGCCGATCCACAAAC
>JAQUEZ010000026.1 GCA_028684915.1 Desulfobulbus sp. | reverse complement strand
CTTGGCCATGACGGTAAGAAGCTAGTGTGTCCAATGAATCCAAAGGGAATCATGACAAAGTATGGCGCGACCTGCTTTCGTAACATGTTGATATTACGAGGCCCAACTGAATTTTGTGGCCATAGGCGTGATTATTATCCTTGGCCTCAATGACGGCGAGGGGAATATTCGGTTTGAAAAAAAGGATGTAGTCGGCTTTCTTCGCTTCACCACGATGAACGGTTTGGCCACGGACAATCACTCGCCCCTTAGTGAAGTAGTGTTCTTCAAGGATTTGGGTCATGACATCCCAAGTTCCCCTCTTGTCCTTGGCAAGGGCAGGCGTGATGAACTTAGTGCGGATGTCCGCTTCAGTGAGTGATTTTTTGTTCATGCGGTGAACCCACGAGTTGACTCAGGATTGTAAGGTTTGACCGAGTATTTCATACCGTCGAACGCAGTTATTAAGCCAGGCTTAACAACTTGTTACTTTCTAGAACCCGCTGCCGGCAACGATGCGCTTCGGGCGCTGGTGATAGCGAGGATTGGGACTCGTAGAGGGTTCTTCATCAAGTTTCACTATCATGCTTGCCGATAGTTTGCACCAATAACCGTCAATACCGTAAGCATGTAACAGCTATCTGATATATTTATTGTTTTTTTACCGCCCAAGATTATCAATCGCCCCGATAGCGTTTAGCTTATGATCATCGAGAAAGTGGGTGTACTTCATGGTCTGGCTGATATTCTTGTGCCCCATGATTTCGGCGACAGTCCGAATATCGACCCCATGCATAATCAGATAGCTTGCCGCCGAATGGCGCAAGCCGTACAGGGTAAAATTCGAAATCCCAGCATATCTGCAGGCGTTATCAAATGAGCGCCGGAAGTAGCGATGGGGTTGATCACGACCTTCTTGACCGGACGGCAGAAACACACAGCCATTTTCACCCTTCCCTGCTGCTTGCATCGCCTCGAACATCTTGCGTATCGTTTTCGTCATAGGAACGCGCCTTGGGTCCGTTTTGGTCTCTGTGAGATCGATCATCCCCTGTTCAAGTAGAACCTGATCCCATCGCAGCCCGGCGCCTTCGGAGGGCCGCATGGCTGTGTGTAAAAGAAGAAGCACGTAGCAGTAGAGTTTTTCGGATTTTGAAATGCAGCAGAAATCGAGCAAGGTGTCGATTTGCTTCGGGGTAAGAAGGGAAAGTCTGTTTTTCGGCGCAGAGGGGCGGCGAACTTCCGCGCCAGGATCATTGACATCCAGCCCCCATTCGACCCTGGCCATGCGGTACATGCAGGTAAGGAAAGACATATCCTGGATGACTGAGCTGGGGCCTACCTGCTGCAGGCGGTAGTCACGATAAGACGCAATATCTTTTGAGGTGATGGTTTGTAAGGACTTCCCTTCAAAGTAGTGGATAAGCCGTCCACCGATTTCCTGATCCAGCCGTTGGGTGTTGCGCTTTTTTCTCGGCGCCACCGCCATGGTGTATTTTTCCACCGCCTCATTGAACCGCATATCATTGGCAGGCAGTTCTCCAGGGAGCGGTTCACCTGCACGAAGCAAGGCTTCTGTTTCTTCAGCCCAAAAAAGTGCCTTTGCCTTACTGTCAAAAGTCGCGCTTTCCCTTCTTCCTTTTACGTAGACAGAAGCCCGATAGCTGATGCCGTATTTTGTTTTCCAAGTCTGTATCGTTGCCATGAATTTTTTTGTGTAATTTTTTGTGTAAATTTTCCAAAACACACGACGATAAACAACGATATACAACGATTAAAAATGAGTGCAACCTCAAATTAATTTGAATAAAAACGGTATATTAAGGAGAGAAAACGGCTGGAAGCATTGAAAACACAGGATTATGCACAAAAAAAAGGGGTTAGACGCTCAAAAAAGCATCTAACCCCTTGATTTTACTGGTCGGAACGAGAGGATTTGAACCTCCGGCCCCCTGAACCCCATTCAGGTGCGCTACCAGGCTGCGCTACGTTCCGAAAAATGTGGGCTGTATTTAGCACTGAAAGGCCTTACCTGTCAACCCATTTTAACCGCTTGGAATCTTTCCATCTCCAAGTTGTTGTAAAACTGCCCTCAATTCCTGTTTAATTTGCTGGATTATGTCGGCAGTTTGCGTTTGAACATACCCATGTTCATCGCTTAAGTTGCCCAGCCCATCATGCGATCTCTGCGCCTGTTTCAGGAACCTTATGGCTCCGGAAATAGTGTAGCCCTGCTTATGAAGTAGATCTTTGATCACTAGCAGGGTTTGTACGTCTTTATGGCGATATAACCGTTGTTTTGATTTACCGCGGTGGGGCTTAATTAAGGCGAATTCCGACTCCCAGTACCTGAGCACGTGGGTTTCAACCCCCACGAGTTCACTAACCTCACCGATCCGGAAATACACTTTATCCGGTATCTGGGAGAAATCCGGAGCCATCAGTTTCGCCTCACCTCATTCCCCTACCCTATACTCAAAAGAGTTCTTATCCGAATTAGATAACCTTACCATTATTCATCGGTGTTGAGACGCTCACGCAAACGTTTGCTTGGGCGAAAAGAGACCATCTGCCGTTTGGTAATCGTCATGGATTCTCCGGTCCGAGGATTACGGCCGCGTCGAGGGGACTTATCGCGCACGGTCAGGGTCCCGAACTGGACCAGTTTGATCGATTCACCGGCCACCATGGTATTTTTCATGGTGGCAAATACCGTATCAACAATCTCAGCTGCGTTACGCTGGGAAACGCCTAACTTTTCGTTGACGGAAATGGCCAATTCTTTGCGAGTTACATTCTTTTTCTTCATACTTCGGATCCTTCGCGATAACGGGCATTAAAATCTGCCATTAATGAATTCACAATTTTTTGATGGACTTTGTCGACGGTTTGGTCGTCAAGGGTCGCTGTGGCGGAGCGATAAGTCAGACCGAGTGCCACACTTTTATGTCCAGCCTGTATAGGTTTGCCACGATATACATCAAAGATCTCCGCAGATTCAAGATATTTCTGCGATTGCCGCCGAATGGCCATGAGTAGGTCACCGGCTGGTAGTGCATCGGGAACGACCAAGCTTATATCCCGTTTGACGGTGGGATATTTCGGCAGAGAACGGAACTGTTTTGGGGTTTTTTCCAAGCTCAAGAGCTGCTCAAGATCAATTTCCAAAAAATAAACTGGTTGCTTGATATCAAAACCCTTTAAAGTTTCGGGATGAACAGCTCCAAGCGAACCGACTACCGTTTTTTGCGGACTGAGGATTACCGCCTGATTCGGGTCGCAATAGGGTTGAACAGCCTCCGGGAGATATTGGAACATGGCTCCAGATTCCCCTTCGTCTACTCTCAACACCTGCAGCAGATTCGTAGCAAGACCTTTGATGTCGAAAAAATCGCCTTTCTGTGCAGAAAAATGCAGCGATTCAGCCTGAGGGTAGCGTTGACCACAAAGGACCGCACAGAGATACATCCGCTCCAGAGGCAAAACGCCCTCCTCTTCCTGGATGAAAGTCTTGCCGATTTCAAAAAGACGAATATCAGGCTGCTGAAAATTGATATTACGTCGAATATTTTCCAGTAATCCAGGCAGAAGCATGGATCGCATGACCGCCTGTTCCTCAGTAAGCGGATTAAGCAAACGGGTGAGTTTTCGCCTGGAATCGTTTTCAGCCAAGCGACACAGGTTGAGATGGGTCACGCTGACGAAACTGTAGTTGATTGCCTCGGAGAAGCCCTGAGCGGTTAACAGCCGTGCAGTTTCCTGTCGAAGGCTACGCAGCGCATCTCGCTGTGGGTAATCCATGCGAATAAAAGGCTGGGAAGTAGGAATTTCGTTATAGCCAACCAGCCGGGCCACCTCCTCAACCAAATCAATTTCTCGCTCGATGTCGATGCGGAAACTGGGAACAAGCACCTCAAGCGTGCCCTCATCCAAGGGACGAACGATAAATTCAATGCTCTCAAGATATGAGGCCACCTGTTCACGGCTAAGCGACATACCAAGTAGTCGGCAAAGTCGCTCAATACGTAACTGCAAACAGATCAACTCTTTTTTACCCGGATAGATATCCAGTCCGTCGGCCTCCGGTTCCGCGCCCGCATATTCAACCATTAGATTGACAGCGCGCTCCAATGCCTTGTCAGCAAGATTAGGATCGACTCCGCGTTCAAAGCGGTACGAGGCTTCGGAAGGAATGCCAAGCTTACGCGCGGTACGACGTATCGATACGGGATTGAAGCAGGCCGACTCAAGAAGAATGGTGGTGCTTTTTTCGGTAATTTCGGTTTCGAGTCCACCCATAACGCCAGCAAGTGCCACTGGGCGTTCGGCATCACAGATCAGCAGCATTTCCGGATCAAGTTGCCGTTTGTTGCTATCCAAGGTGATGATTTCAGACTCGGTCGCTTTTGGCTGGCGAACGACAATCTTTTTCCCTATCAGGGTCTCAAAATCAAAGGCATGCAGTGGCTGACCCGATTCCAACATCACGTAATTGGTGATATCAACGATATTGTTGATCGGCCGCATGCCAACGGCGGTTAACCGCTGCTGCATCCACTCAGGTGAAGGCCCGATTTTGATCTGGGTCAGTTTTCTCGCCGTATATCGGGGACAAAGTTCAGCATCGTCAATGACAACCTGATAGTCGACGTTTTTTCCTGTCAAAGGGGTAACGCTGGGGACCAACGGTTGTAAGGGTCCACCGGCAAAACTGACGACTTCGCGGGCAATACCGCGTACACTGGCGCAATCAGGACGGTTGGGGGTCAGATCGACCTCAATCATGGTATCGCGCATGGTCAAGGCGTCAATCAGCGGCAAACCGGCTACCAACGAATCATTAAGATCCATGATGCCGCCGTGATCATTATTAATGCCTAACTCACGCGATGAGCAGAGCATTCCTGCCGAAACAACTCCACGGACCTTGGATTTTTTGATTTTGGTCCCGTCAGGGAGCTTAACGCCCGGTTTCGCTAAAGCGGTTACCATACCGGCGCGCACATTGGGGGCTCCGCAGACAATTTGAACGCATTCCTCACCGGTATCAACGGTGCAAATGGTCAGTTTATCTGCATCCGGGTGTTTGCTAACCTCGGTTACCCGGGCAATGATGATCGGGGCCAAATCGGCAAACAATTCCTCAACGCTATCAACTTCCAGACCTAACATGGTCAGGCGGTCGGCAATTTGGGCCGGAGTCAACCCTTGGGTGGAAACAAACTGATTAAGCCAGCTGAGTGTGAATTTCATGACGGTCTATCCTGCAACTGCGTTATCGTAATGTAAACCGTGGGGGGGTGAATCCCTACTGAACGAACCAATTGATGAAGGCCGCAAGCGAAAAAACCACACCGGAAGATACTTTGTTCCGGTGTGGTCTACCTCTTTCGGCCTTCAACTCACGTGTTCTCTGTAGAACAGAGGTCACAGCGAGGGCGAATATCTTTGTCCTCGTAATACGCCTAAAATCTGATGGCCTCGTAAAAGTAAGATTCGAGGTTACGTGTTGCAAATATCGCTAATTGCGAAACAACGCCCATCGTTCTCAAGCGTTTTTACCAAAACAACGATATTAAAACTGGGAAAGAAACCGGAGATCGTTCTCGTAATACAAACGAATATCGTCGATGCCATACTTGAGCATGGCGATTCGCTCAACCCCTAGACCGAAGGCAAATCCCGAATAGACATCGGGGTCGTACCCGACCATTTTCAGCACTTCGGGATCGATCAAACCAGAGCCGAGGATCTCCAGCCATCCAGTTCGTTTACAGACCCTGCAACCGCTACCGCCACAAATGACGCAGGCGATGTCCACCTCGGCACTAGGTTCGGTGAACGGAAAAAAGCTGGGACGGAATCGAAGGGCCAATTCACGTTCGAACATCTTGTGTGTAAAGGCGGTCAGAACTCCTTTAAGGTCGGCAAAGGAAACATCCTTATCTACCAGAAAGCCTTCCACCTGATGAAACATGGGTGTGTGTGTGATATCGGAGTCGCAACGATACACTTTGCCCGGTGCGATATACCGCAACGGTGGGTCGTGCTTTTCCATAATCCTGGCCTGCATCGGGGATGTATGCGTGCGAAGCAGGATCGAATCCGTGACATAAAAGGTGTCGTGCATGTCACGGGCCGGATGATGCGGCGGGATGTTGAGCGCCTCGAAGTTGTAATAATCGGTCTCAACATCAGGCCCTTCAGCGACTGCAAATCCCAGCCCTTCAAAGATCGCGCAGATCTCCTCCATAACTTGGGTCACAGGGTGGAGATTGCCGAAGGGTAAATATCGACCAGGCAAGCTGTAGTCAGTTGCCCCGGCATTTGCCTGGGGCGAGCCGGCTCCCAACTGCACTTTGATTTCTTCAAAGCGCTCTTCCACAGCCTGCTTGATATCATTGGCCAGTTGGCCAAGCCGGGGACGCTCTTCGGCGGCCACTGATTTCAGCTGCCGCATTACACCGGTAAGCAGTCCCCCTTTACGACCAAGGAATTGGATCCGGAAAGCCTCAAGGTTTGTTGCATCCTTGATTTTCTCCAGAGCCTCGCCGGCTTCTTGCTTGAGCCTGAGCAGCTCGTTTTCCATAGGACAGTCCGTGAAAAATCAGGAAGCCAGTCCGGAAGCTTTCACCACTGCAGTGAAGGCATTGGGATCGACAATGGCCAGATTGGAGAGCACTTTACGGTCGAGTTCGATCGCATTTTTGCTCATGCCATTGATCAGGCGGCTGTAGTTGACTCCATTCTGTTTGGCAGCCGCACTGATGCGGTTGATCCACAGGGCACGGAATTCCCGTTTTTTGACACGACGGTCACGGTATGCGTAGCACAGGGCGCGATCAACAGCCTCAGCAGCTGTTCTGAACAAGCGATGCTTGCCGCCACGAAACCCTTTGGCCAGACTTAAAACTTTATTTCTTCTGCGGCGTGCTTTAAAACCGCGAGTTACACGAGGCATTATATTCTCCGTTCAAACTAAACTCGTAAAACCGCTCATTCGATTAGGCAGAAAGCGGCAATAACCAATCCCGGTCCTATCTGCCGGAAATCGATACCTTTACATGTACGGCAACATTCTCCGTACTGCTTTGACATCAACTTCGGCGATCAGCGCGGATTGACGCAGGTTGCGTTTACGCTTGGTTGATTTTTTAGTCAGGATATGTGAGGAATACGCTTTGTTACGGCGAATCCGACCGGCGCCGGTTGCTCTAAACCGTTTGGCTGCGCCTCTATTGGTTTTCATTTTCGGCATGGTATACGCTCCTTACATCTCTGCCGGCCGTATAACGAGCCGGAACACATGGGGGTTATAAATCAATGATTGTCATTCTCGCCGAAAGCCCTGAGAATGACGTTCCTCGTTCGTACGTCAGCATCTTGATCTACCTGACTTCCCGTTTTTGGGTTGTACGAGGCCATCATGATTGTTGCTCTCGTCAAAAGTTTCAAGAACAACGTTCCGTGCTATGTAACATACCCAGCTTACGATGCACGTTTTTTTCGGGTTTTGACTTTTTACAAGTCCATCATGATTGGATTTCAGGCCTTCGGTCCAACGAACATCACGAGCTGCCGCCCTTCCATCTTCGGTTCCTGAATAATCACACAGTCTTCACGTAGCGTGTCGGCAATTTTAGTCAAGGCATCCATGCCAATGGTCTGGGCATAAATAATTTCCCGACCACGGAAGCGCATGGTTACTTTGACCTTATTTTTTTCCGCAAGAAACTCTCTAATTTTCCGAATTTTGAAGGCAAGATCATGCTCTTCAGTCTTCGGACGGAATTTAATCTCACGAGTTTCGATAACGGTTTGTTTCTTTTTCGCTTCCTGCTGCTTCTTTTTCAACTCATAGCGGAACTTGTCGAAGTTCATGATCCGACAGACTGGCGGATCAGCTTTTTCGGAAACTTCGACTAAATCAAGCCCTTGCTCACGAGCTATTTCTAATGCAGCCTTAATGCTTAAAACGCCACGCTGTGTCCCATCGGAATCAACAAGTCGAACTTCTCTATAGTCGATATCTTCGTTGATTTTTATTTTCAGTTCCTGCTGGGGGGATGGTTTTCTGCCGCCTCGTTTTTTAATGTTCGTTCCTCCAGTTAATATTGCGACGAATCAGGCATCACGCCGGCGACACTCATCAATAACGAGATCAACAAACGCCTCCGGGCTCATGGCCGGCAAATTCTGTCCGTCTTTTCTACGAACAGTGACGGTCCCCTCTTCCTTTTCGCGCTCACCAATGATGAGCATGTAGGGAACCTTCATAACTTGTGCTTCTCTGATTTTGTAATTGAGCTTTTCATTGCGGAGATCTTTTTCAATCCGCACTCCAAGAGCCCGTAACTTAGCATACACCTTTTCACAGTACTCGGCCTGATCATCGGTGATATTCATGATCCGGGCCTGCTCCGGCGCCAGCCACAGCGGAAAAGCTCCGGCATAATGTTCAATCAATACACCGATAAATCGTTCCAGAGAACCCATCAATGCCCGATGAATCATAATTGGCTGGTGCTCGCCACCATCCACACCGGTATAGCTCATCTGAAACCGTTCTGGTAGGTTGAAATCCACCTGAATAGTGGAACACTGCCAGGAACGTCCCAACTGATCCTTGATCTTGATATCGATCTTCGGACCGTAGAAAACACCTTCACCAGGGTCTAGCTGATAATCAAGCCCTTTCTTTTCCAACGCCTGTTTTAGCGCTTGGGTGGAAAGTTGCCAATGCTCATCGGATCCAACATATTTTTCCGGCCGAGTCGAGAGATACACATCGTACTGATCAAAGCCGAAGGTCTTGAGGATGTGCAGGTTCAGGTCAATAATATTGAAGATTTCATCTTCAAGTTGATCCGGACGACAGAAAATATGGGCATCATCCTGGGTAAAGCCACGCACTCGCATCAGCCCATGCAAAGCACCGGTCCGCTCGTAGCGATACACTGTTCCCAACTCACACCAACGAATAGGAAATTCGCGATAACTATGCTTGTCGGCCTTATACACCCCGATGTGAAAGGGGCAATTCATCGGCTTTAGCTGGTACATCACCTCGTCGATTTCCATAGGCGAGTACATATTCTCGCCGTAAAAATCAAGATGACCCGAGGTCTTCCACAGATCCTGGCGGGCGATATGCGGGGTGTAGAGCAATTGGTAATCGTTTTTGTAGTGCTCGTCTTTCCAGTAATCTTCAAGCAGTCGACGCAGCAAAGCCCCGCGCGGTTGCCACAAAATCAACCCGGGGCCAATCTGATCTTGAACGGTAAACAGCCCCAGCTGTTTACCCAACTTCCGATGATCACGTTTACGCGCCTCTTCCAGCCGGTCAAGATACTGTTTCAGCTCTTTTTTATCGGCAAAGGCGGTTCCGTATATACGGGTCAGCATCGGCCGTTTTTCATCGCCACGCCAGTACGATCCGGCAACACGCAACAGCTTAAATACCTTGATCCAAGAGGCGTCCGGAACATGCGGCCCACGGCAAAGGTCTACAAATTTACCATGGGTGTATAAACTTACCGTGTCCACATCCATCTCTTTGAGCAACTCGAGTTTGTAGACCTCACCCAACTCCTCAAAAAAATGGATAGCCTCTTCACGGCTCACTTCACGCCGTTCAAATGGAACCCTTGCATTGACCAACTCGGTCATCTTGGCTTCGATTTCGGCAAAATCCTCCGGCGAGAATGCTTTCTCTCGGTCGAAGTCATAATAAAACCCGTCTTCGATCGCCGGCCCGATAGCCACCTTTACTTTATCGCCGTATAACTCTTTAATTGCCAGCGCCATGAGATGGGCGGTGGAATGGCGAAGTATCACGAGCCCTGCTTCGGACTGCACGGATACAGGTTCAATAATGGCATCTTCGATCAGAGGCGTAGACAGGTCCAGCAAACGGCCATTGCACTGCACGGCCAGAGTCTGTTTCCGTTGCTTCCCCGATACCAACCCTTTGAGCGCGTCTGCAACAGTAACACCTTGCGGAAACGCTTTACTTTCACCGTCTTGGACGGCCACCTGAATCTCTGCCATCATGCCTGTAAAAAGGAAAGGCTAACGAGCAGATAATTCTGCATCCTAGCCTTTGTAAAAAAAATTGGTAGGCACGGACGGGGTCGAACCGACGACATCTACCACGTCAAGGTAGCGCTCTCCCACTGAGCTACGCGCCTACAGCTTTATTTCTCGATTTTGAGTCGTCTTTATACAGCAAGCTGCTAAAGACCGCAAGTCAATTACCAGCAAACATAGCGACTGTCAATATAAATTAGGGTGGTTGAATTGTAGACAAACGATATTTCCCCGCAGGATGCGGGCAAACTTCCCCCTGAAATCACGCCATTTTCTCTGCATATCTGCACCTCTTGCCAGGATACCCTATACGAGCTATTTCGCGGTTTCTTTTTCATCGCATGAAAGCATCGTTCCCTTAACCGTTTGCCGAACGAGAAAGGATCTTAAAAAGTAAGCAGCATCCGCTTTGAGGTTATGGTATACAAGGGTTTTTTCAAAAATTTACACTCAGGAAACACTTCGACCTCTTAATTCTTCTCGACACATCTTGCATGGCACGAGCACTGGATAGAACACTACAGAATATTCTTACCTCTGCAGACCTCCCCACTCTTCCTGCCGTGGCTTCCAAAGTCCTTGAACTAACCGCCCTCGAAGAGGTTCCCCTTATCGAGGTTATCACCTTAATCACTCAAGATATTGCTCTTTCGGCCAAAATTCTCAAAGTCGCCAATTCTGCATTCTATAATTTCCCTCAGCAAATCGGATCCGTACAGCAGGCGGTCTCGTTGCTTGGTACCAACGCCATACGCTGTCTGGTCCTCAGTTTTTCGTTTTTGTCCATGGGGCAAGAAAAAAAAACACCCATTTTTGACTTAAACACCTTTTGGGAGCGCTCCCTGGTCGCGGCCGCGGCCGCCCGGTTGATTGCCGAACAGACCGGACAGACTAATCCTGAAGAGATCTTTACCCTTGGTTTGTTGCAGGATATCGGTCAGCTTATTTTTGCCCTCACCCTGCCCTGCCGCTACGACCACTTGCTTGAACAACTGTCCACCGATAAGGAACACCGGGAGGTGGAACTGGAAGAGGAATACCTTGGTCTGCCTCATACCATTTCCGGATCTGAGGTTGCACGCGCTTGGGGACTGCCCGAATCGATTGTCATCACACTACGGTACCATCACACCCCACTGCTTTATGAGAAGGGCAATGCGCAACATGCGTTGGCACTCAAAATTGTCTACCTCTCGAATCTGGTTGCACAAATTTTTGTTTCCACCACCCCGCTACAATGTCAAAACGATTTTGAAGAAAAAGCCTATCAACTCCTTGGGCTTGAAAAACCCCAGATTACGACGATCTTTCGCATCATCAATAAAGAAATTGAAAAATCAGCCCATTTTTTTGGAGTGACGATCAAACCGGTACGGCCGGTTGCAGAAATCATCCAAGAGGCCAACATTCGCCTCAGCCTGTTGCATCTTAGCTATGAGGAAATCAATCGGGAACTGCGACGAACGAAAAAGGCGCTTGAGGCAATACGCGTGCAGCTTTCCGAGCGGAACCAGCTCCTTGAGCGGTTGGCTCATCTCGATGGCCTGACCGAAATTCATAATCACCGCTATTTCCAGTCGTTTCTTCGCACCGAAATCGCCCGTGCCGCTCACAACAGACGGCCCATATCCCTGCTGCTGGCCGATATCGACCACTTTAAGCAATTCAATGATTGTTACGGACATCAAACGGGTGATTTTATTCTCAAAGAACTCTGCCAGGCTGCCCGGACCACCATCCGTGAGTACGATCTGATGGCTCGATACGGTGGCGAGGAATTCGTCTTTGTCCTCCCGGAAGCAGATGCCAACGCAGCTCGGGTCGTGGCCGAAAAAATCCGCCGCACCGTCGCGGAACACGACTTTTCCGACGGTATCCGCCATTATAGGGTCACGCTCAGTATCGGAGTGGTAACGGCTCACCCCGCAGACAGCACCTTGTGTCAAAACGAATTCATCGATCAGTCCGACCAAGCCCTGTATGAGGCAAAAAATCGTGGCCGCAACCAGGTGGCCTTTTATCAAAACCCAATACGGTCTAAATGGCGCCCTCTTTAACTCCGTCCATTAATGCATAAACCTTTCCACGGTTGCAGGCTCTAGTCTATCGACTTTTCTTGGTTTTTCATTCCCCTCACCGGCGCTCTCAGGTAAAATGGCATCATCCTTTTTTTATGGTGAAACATGGCCGCCAGTACCTCGTCTTCTCTGAGTATAGAATCTACAACTAACTTTTTTATCGTTTGAGCTCCTACTCCTGACTGTAAAGCCTGGAGGCCTTGGTACAGTTCGCGGCTTCTTTCAGGAGAGACAAGGATCAATCTCGTTAGGCCAACTCATTCCCAATAATTCCCAAAAAAATTCTAGCCTAGCTACCACACCGTTACCCTAGCGTGCAGATATCACAGCAAAAAAAAAAATGTATTTCTCTTGAAAACAGGAATTACTCGTTGTTAACTCTCACGATCATCACCCAACGCTTCTTTTGTGAAACAAAGATCCATACTCAATCACCAGGAGGTCTGTTATGAAAAAAACCTATCTTTCCGCAGCTCTGATTCTTGCCCTCGGAACCCCTTTCATCGCTCACTCCGCCAAGGGTGGCGACACCCTGCTCAAAGATGCCCAGGCAGAATTCCAACCCATTCCTGACCAGGCCCAGGCCATTAAAGAGAATGCCACCAGCCCCGAAAAAGTTGCCTTGGGGAAAATGCTCTATTTCGATCCCCGGCTCTCCAAGAGCGGCCTGATCAGCTGTAACACCTGTCACAACGTCGGCATGGGTGGCGTTGATTACCAGCAGACCTCTACCGGGCACGGTTGGAAACAGGGGCCGCGTAACGCTCCCACGGTCCTTAATTCGGTCTTTAATCTGGCCCAGTTTTGGGACGGTCGGGCCAAGGATCTGGCAGAGCAGGCCAAGGGCCCGGTTCAGGCTGGCGTGGAGATGAACAATACCCCGGAAAATGTCGTTACCACCCTGAATAGCATGCCGGAATATGTGGCCCTGTTTAAGCAATCCTTCCCCGGCCAGACCGATCCGGTCACCTTTGACAATATGGCCAAGGCAATTGAAGTCTTCGAAGCCACCCTGATCACACCGGACTCCAAATTTGACCTCTACCTCAAAGGTAACAGCCAGGCTCTAAACCAGGAGGAGAAAGATGGCCTCAAGCTGTTTATGGAGCATGGCTGCGTCTCTTGCCACGGTGGGGTCAATATGGGAGGGGATGGTTACTACAAGCTTGGTGTGGTCAACAAACCAAGTGAGAAGATCCTTGCCGGCGACAAGGGCCGCTTTGCCGTTACCCAGGCAAAAAATGACGAATTCTCTTTTAAATCTCCATCATTACGTAACATTGAACTGACCCCGCCCTACTTCCACTCCGGCGTGGTCTGGGAACTGCAAGAGGCAGCTGCAGTGATGAACGACGCCCAGCTTGGATCAGATATGACCCAAGGGGATCTGGCGAAGATTGTCACCTTCCTCAAAAGCACCACCGGCAAGCAACCGCAGGTGATGTACCCGATTCTGCCCGCACCAACCAGTGCGACCTTGAAACCATCATTGAATTAATCCGGCACAATCGGTCGGTTTGACCGTCCCACATCCAGATTTTCTCGTTACCGGGGCGGGGTGAAGCCTACATCACCCCGCCATTGCTCTTTGCAGGTCAAGCCATGCGCCTATTATTCTTCCTTGTTGCCATTGCCATCGCAGCCATTGCTGGCTTCAGCATTTTTCCCTATTCCTCACTCAATGCCATCCTCACCGCAGTGGTGGCCTACCTACTGCTTGAGGTATTCAGCCTTCGCCGCCGGATTACCCGACTTGAGCAGCGCCCGGTTCCGACTTCACAAAAGCCTCAAGCCGCTCCATTGGAGGAAACTGACGATATTCCCCTAGAGGACGCAGAACCGCCCTGTACGCCGCAGGCCGCTCCAGTCACTGCGCCATACATTCCACGCAGGCCGGTGGAAATTCTGGCGCACGTGCAAAGGCCATCACCGCTGTCCACCGCAGTAACCCCGTTACTCAAATTTATTACCGGCGGCAACCCGGTACTCAAAATCGGCCTGGTGGTGTTTTTTTTCGGCGTTGCCTTTCTGCTTAAATATGCTGCGCAAAAAAACCTGCTGCCGATCGAGCTCCGCCTGGCAGGCGTAGCTCTGGGTGGCCTGGCAATGCTGGTTCTCGGCTGGCGGCTTCGATGCAAACATCTGCTTTACGGGCTAAGCCTTGAGGGTGGCGGCATCGGCGTACTCTACCTGGTAGTCTTTGCCGCCTCCAAAGTCTATCCCCTGTTACCCATGCCCATGGCTCTGGCAATCATGGTCGGCTTGGTGGCCTTTTCCGGCCTCTTGTCCGTGTTGCAGGAATCCAAGGGGCTGGCTGTCTCCGGATCGATTGGCGGCTTTCTTGCTCCGGTGCTGATGTCCACCGGCGGCGGCAGCCACGTACTACTCTTTTCCTATTACGCCCTTTTAGGCAGCGGCATCCTCGGTATAGGCTGGTTCAAGGCCTGGCGGGAGTTGAACCTCGTTGGCCTGGCCTTCACCTTCGGCCTCTTTTCCCTCTGGGCAGGCACCTCTTATAGTTCGGATCTATTTGCCAGTACAGAACCCTTTCTGATTCTGTTTTTCCTCATGTATTGCCTGATTGCAGTGCTGTTTGCCCTGCGCCAGCCCCTCAAACTCCGCGGTTTCATAGATGGCCCCCAGGTGTTCGGCCTGCCGATCGTGTGCAGCTCCCTCCAGGCCTATCTGGTCCACGATTTCCGTTACGGCATGGCCTGCAGCGCCCTAGCCTTAGGAGCCTGGTATGTCGGCCTTGCACGTTTGCTGTGGAACCGGATGGGCGACGGCATGCGGTTGCTGACCGAGGTTTTCCTCGCCCTGGGTGTTGTTTTTGCCAGTTTGTCCATTCCTCTCGGTCTTGATCCGCATTGGACCACCGCCAGTTGGGCGCTGGAAGGGGCCGCCATGATCTGGGTCGGGGTTCGTCAGAATCGATTGGGGGCACGAATTTTCGGTTTGATACTTCAGGCCGGGGCTGCGCTCGCCTTCCTGGAGCACACCGACCTCCCCACTGGCAGCATGATTTTTGCCAATCGAGTCTACCTCGGCTGCGCCCTTATCGGCATAGCCGCCCTGTTTTCCAGTTACTGGTTTGATCGTCTCGGGGAAAAAGTCCGCTCATGGGAACACCCGTTGCCACTGCTGCTCCTGGGCTGGGGACTTCTCTGGTGGTACACCGGTGGTTTGATGGATCTTGAGCGTCACCGACTACTGTTGCATCCCCAACCGAAATTTCTTCTCTACGCCTGCCTCACCAGCGCAGCCCTGACCTGGCTCTGCCGCCGCTATCGTTGGCAACGGCTGAGCCTGTCGCTCCTGCTGCTCCTGCCGATGATGCTCCTGGTTTATGCGGCGCAATTCCTCGACGGAAGCCTGCTTTTGCAGCAGGCGGGATGGCTTGCCTGGCCCCTGGCTTTCTCACTCCAGTACGGTTTGATCAAAAGGTACGAGCACCTTTGGCCGGCCCGAACCGGCCCCCTGATGCACTGTCTGAGTCTGTGGTTATTGCTGCTTGCTCTCGCCACAGAGATCGCCTTTCGCGTGCAAAGGATTGACGGACTAGCCGAGTCGTGGTCCGCTGCAACCTGGGCAGTGGTACCGGTGTTTCTCCTCTATCTTCTTGAGTTTAAGGGACAACACCTCACCTGGCCGGTGGAACGCCACGCCGCAATCTACCATGGCATTGCCTCCGATGTACCGGTTTTTGCCCTCTTACTCTGGTGCTTTACTTCCTTTGCCCTCAGTGGCGACCCCGCGCCTTTGCCGTACATCCCTTTGCTTAATCCGCTAGAACTCATCGAGCTAACCATTTTCCTCCTGGCCATCCTGCGATGGCTGCGGGGCAGAAGTGTCTGGCCACCCAAAGGCCAGCTTCCCTTACTGGGACTGCTCGCCTTTGCGGGGCTGAATGTGGTCACCGCCCGATCGGTCCATTTCTATAACGGCACCTGGTACTGCATCGATGCGCTGTTTGCCTCCCCGGTCTTCCAGGCCGCGATTGCCGCACTCTGGGCGCTGCTCGCCCTGTCGCTCACCGTCCTTGGTGCCCGCAAGGAACAACGCCCGACCTGGCTGGTCGGTGCAGGGCTTCTTGGCCTAGTTGTGTGTAAACTCTTTGTGATTGACCTCTCCGGAACCGGCTCGATTGGCCGGATCATCTCTTTTCTGGTGGTAGGTATGCTGATGTTGGTTATCGGTTATTTTGCCCCCCTACCTCCCAAATCAAGCAATGAGCCACCCCATGCCTCGTAAACGCGCTCTTCTCCTGCCGCAGATCGCTCTCTGCCTTGTCCTGTGCTCGGCGCCCTCCGCTTGGGCGGCCGCGCCTTCCCTCGCCGACTACGCCTACGGCTGCAGCTTGCCGGTAAACGATACAACCGGACTCTATGTGCTTGACCTGCCGCTTACGGTGTACCTAGAGTTGCAACGCAGCGATCAGGGGGATCTCCAAGTGTTCAACGGGGCAGGCCAGCCCGTGCCCCAGGCGATCCGTCGTCATGATTCACCCCAGATCCCGGTTCGCCAACCGGTCCCCTTCTTTCCCCTGCGCGTCGATGAACACAATACCTCCCCAGATCTCTCGGTCCGGGTGCAGCGTCACAGCGACGGCTCCATCATCACCATCCAAAACGGTGCATCACCTGCAGGTACGATCACCAGATATTCCTATCTTCTTGATCTCAACGGCTATGAATCCGCTCCAACGGCGCTGGAACTTTCCTGGCAAGAGGAGAATACTTCCAATGAAATGATCGCGCTGAAGGTTTCCCAGAGCAGTGATTTAGCCCATTGGCAAACCGTACGCGACAAGGTGGTTTTAGCGGAACTCGTCTACAACGGCGGCAAAGTCAGTCAGCGCAGTTTTTCTCTGCCCGGGGCAGTTCAACCCTACCTGCGACTCGAGTGTCGGGATTGCCGCCAGCCGCTCAAGTTAACGGCTGTTTCGGCAGTAAGTGGGCCCTCAATGAAGGCAGATCAGTGGCAATGGCAGCAACTGAAGAGTGATCAGGTACTCAACGAGGAGGGTTGGTGGCGGATCGAATACCATAATCCGGCCAAATTTCGCGTGACGGCCCTTAACCTCACCTTTCCCCAACCTAATTCCCTGGCCCGGGTGGTGATTGAATCGCGAGCAACGGCAAAGGCCCCCTGGCGCAGAATCGGGGGTGGGGATTTTTACCGTCTGGATCTCCAGGGGAGCCTGCTCACGAGTCCCTTTCTCCCCTGCCCGACCAACACCGATCGCTCTTGGCGGTTGAGTGTGGCCAAATCCAATTCCCTGGTAAACCGGGAGTTGCTGCCCCAACTCAGACTTGGCTGGCAACCCGATGAACTGGTCTTTCTCGGCCGGGGACCAGGGCCCTACACCCTGGCGTTCGGCAGCAGCAAAGTTACGGCGGACGATGCCACCCAGGATGCCTTGATCCTGACGGCCCTGCAGCGCAGTGAAAGTGACTCGCACCTCAATCGCATCACTCCCGGCCCGCTCACGCAACTTGCCGGCGAACAGGCACTGCAGCCTCAGGTAGCCCCCCTTCCCTGGCAGCGGATCCTCCTGTGGGTGGTCCTGGTTGCCGGAGTAGGCTTACTGGCCATCATGGCACGCTCGGTGTATCGGGAAATGCAACGCAAACAGAACTGAACGGACATGGCCAACCATGTTTTAACCCATTAGAGTTTCCCGCACCTTGCAGGCAAGTTCGCCGGTGGAAAAAGGTTTGGTCAGGAAACTTGTTCCTTCCTCCAGTTCACCCCGATGGATAATAACATTGGCCGTATAGCCGGAAACAAAGAGAACCTTCGCTTTGGGACAGAACTCGGCAATGGCGGTGGCCAGATCGCGTCCGTTCATTTCCGGCATGATCACATCGATCATCACCAGATCGATCGCCCGCCCATACTCCCGAGCCACCATTAAGGCCTTTCCGGGCCTGGAGGCGGTCAATACTTTGTAATTGAGCTGTTCAAGCAGGGTCTGGTTAAGCGTGAGCATAGCGGGTTCGTCCTCTACGACCAAAATCAGTTCACCTTGCCCCATGGGACAGGACTGGGAATCACAGCCGACGCACTGTTCCGCCTTACCTTGGTACCGGGGCAGGTAAACCCGAAAGGTGGTGCCATGGTCCGGCTCACTATAGACATTGATAAAGCCTTGATTCTGTTTAACAATGCCATACACCGTCGCCAGCCCCAACCCGGTCCCCTGTCCCACTGCCTTGGTGGTGAAAAAAGGCTCAAAAATCTTATCGAGTATAGCCCGATCAATGCCGCCGCCGGTATCACTGACCGCAAGCACCACAAAATCTCCGGGAATAAAACCGCCTCGCTCGGAACAGTAGGCCTCGTCAAAGGAGACCCGGTCGGTTTCGATGGTGATCTTGCCAACCCCGCCTATGGCATCGCGCGCATTAACGCAGAGATTGGCCAACAATTGATCGATCTGGGTGGGATCCATCCTCACCGGCCAGATCTCCTTGCCTGGCATCCAGCTCAACTCAACATTTTCGCCAATCAGGCGGCGCAGCATCCGCAGCATCCCTTCCAGGGTGGCATTGAAATCAAGCACCTTGGGGGCAATCGCTTGCTGGCGAGCAAAAACGAGCAGCTGGCGAGTGACGTCGGCAGATCGTTTGGCGGCAGTGACGATCTCTTTTAAATACATATCCAAGGGTTCTGGCACCTCCATCCTCCGCAGGGCCAGTTCGGCAAAGCCGATGATCACGCTGAGCATATTGTTGAAATCATGGGCAACACCTCCCGCTAGCTGGCCGACCGACTCGAGCTTCTGTGCCAGATTGAGGCGGTCGCGCAGCTTTTCCTGCTCCTCCTGAATCTGTTTGCGACGGGAGATATCCCTGACCACCGCAGACATCCCCTCGGGTTGGCCCTCATTGTTCACCAGAAGATAGGTGCGCAATTCCACGGGGAATATCCTCCCGTCCCGATGGCGATACTCCTTTTCATACAGGTCTGAACAGCCGCCGTGCATCAGCTGTTTGCGCACATGTTCCTGCTCATATTCGCGCCATTTCTCTGGGGTGAAATCGCGCGCCACGGCACCTTTCAATTCTTCCGGGGTAAAGCCGAGCATACCTGCATAGGCCTGGTTGCATTCCCGGATGCGTCCGCTAAGATCGGTGACCACAAAGGCATCCATCATGCTGCTGTAGAGCGTCCGATATCGCCGTTCACTGGCGAGCAAGGCCTCTTCCATCTGTTTCTGCTCCACCAACCGCCAGATGTATTCTCCCATCTGGACCACAGTGTCCACATCGGCGGTGGTGTAGGGACCGGGCTTATCTGCGATCACCATCATTGCCGCCAAACGTCCCGCTCGGTGCAGGGGCAAAAGTATTTCACGCATCCGACCAAAACGACATTCCTGCTCCTGACTCGCCCCTGGTTCTTGCGGCTGCGCTTGATCGCCAGCAAGGGGTGGCTCGACAACCAACACCTCTGGGGGAAAATCCGGCAACCATTCTTGCAGGCTGCTGCAGATCGGTTCCCCCTCGGCATCGTACCAACTCCAAGACTTTCCCTGACCAGTTTGCACCGGCTGCTCCACGGCAACCGCACAAAGTGGGATATCCAGACTGCAGCAGAATCCACGGGGGCTCGCCACCAGGGTGGCCAACTCCTGCATTGCCCGGTGCAACAGTTCGTGCACCCCGTGAGTATAGGCAAACTCACGCAACAGCAACCGGGATTCCACCCGCTGCTGGACAAGGGACTCTTCACTTCGATCGCGAAAGATTAAAATTCGCTCCCCGGCGCCATCATCAGCGCTAGGTGCAATTTTCAGGGCAAGACTCAACGCCTTGCCCTCCCGGGTTATCAGGGTGGCACTCTTGTCGTCGATCAACGAAATGACCACATCTACCGCTCGACCGAGCGCCTCCTCCCGACTCCATCCGCTCAAACGGCAGGCGACCGGATTGATTTCCTGGATCACATTCTTCCCATCAACAACCAAGATCCCGTCATGGATGTTGTGCAGCAGATTGTGTTGCTGTTGCTGCAACCGGTGTTGAAAATCCCGGCTCTGGGCCATTGCTTCAAGGTGTCGACGGCGACGGACGTGCCCCCGAAAAAACACGAGGCTACCGGCCAACCAGCAAAACAACAATACGCCGGTGGCACGAAAATTCCGTAGCTGAATAAGTGCCGATACCGGCTGAACAACAAGGACCGACCAGTCGGAGTCTGGCACGTGGAGAGACACGGCTAACGAATCTCTCCCTAGGTAATCAACCCCTCGGACAACCGTGGCCTCGCCCCTGAGCGCTGCTGTAACAAGGTCCTCACGGGAGAAAATTGACTCCGGCAAGCGTTTGCCTTCCTCAAGGAGCAAGAGTTGCGATTGCTTCGGGGCCACGATCAGCTGTTGCGAAACAGAACCCGCAGCGTCGGAACCAGCTGCTCTTAGCCTTGGAAAATCGGAAAGCAAAACGACCTTGGCCAATATCTGGTCATGTCGTCGATCAACATGAATAAGGGGTGCCACTCCCCCGAGGAGGGGGGGATAATTTTGCCGGACATCATTCAAAGCCACCAAGGATGGCTGGAAATCAGGTGATGTTTGCGAAAATTGCTCTATATCGACCGCAGCTCGTGTCTCTGCAGCTGCGATGCGTAAACGAAGAATCCCTGCCGAATCCAAAAGAAGAATGCTTCGATAGTTGCCTTGTTGACCCAAAAATTGCAACCGGGCCCTTACCAGTTCCTCCTGCTGCCCATCGGTAATATAGGCCCCCACCGCCGCAGCCAACAGCGGATCAAGACTGAGAGTGGCCGCATCGCACAGCACTCGGTGTCGGTAAGATGTAAGTTGCGCAACATCTTCCTGGGCTATAAGAGCGAGTCTTTGGCCCGCCCTTTCCTTGGTTACCGATAACTCTTTATTAATACAGGTCCAAAAGATTATTCCACAGAGCAGCAACCAGAACAGGGCCAGCATATAACTGGCCCTGCGGGTTGAATTAAACAATTTAGGTTGTTTGTTCATAATTGGCTTGAGGATCTAGACTGCCAGAACCGCTTAAATTTTGAAGTTATCAACGATAGACTTCAACGTCGTCGCCAGGCGCTGGAGATCATCGGCACTGCTTTTCACCTGTCGGCTGCTACCGGAGATCTCGGCGGAAGCAGAGTTAACCGTGGCAATATCCTGAGTAATGGAGGCCGCCACCACCGAACTCTGATTGACGTTCTCGTTAACCTCGGACATCCCCTGGGAAGCCTGGGCAATGTTGTTGGCAATCTCCTGGGTGGCGGAACTCTGTTCGCCCACCGCACTCGATATAATACTGACGATCTCATTCACATTGTTGATTACCTCGGAGATCTGGTTGATCTCCAGGACCGTGGTGGCGGTGGTATCCTGGACCTCTTCAATCTGTTTTTTGATATCCTGGGTGGCACTCGCGGTTTGCTTGGCCAGTTCTTTGATCTCGTTGGCAACGACTGCAAAGCCCTTACCCGCCTCACCGGCCCGAGCCGCCTCGATGGTGGCATTCAAGGCCAGCAGGTTGGTCTGCTCGGAAATTTCCGTTATCGCCTCGGTAACCTTGCCGATTGCTTGGGCGGCCTTACCTAACTCAGCCATACGTATTGAGGTGGTTTCCGCCTGTTGAACCGCTGCCAAGGAGATGGTGTGGGCCTCTTGGGCATTATGGGCAATCTCGCCGATGGTCGCGGTCATCTCCTCGGCTGCACTAGCCACCATGGAGGTATTGGTCGTGGACTGCTCCATGGCCGCAGCCACATTGTTAAGGTTGGTGGTCATCTCCTCGGCAGCTGCCGCCACACTGTCAGCCCGATGGGAGGTATCGTCGGAGCTGCTGGCAAGGTCGGTGGCGATCTTGGCCAGATCCTGGGAAGAGGCGTCAATCGAGCGGGTGTTACCCGCAATGTCGCCTATAATACCCTGCAATTTTTCGATAAAAATATTAAACCAACGGGCCAACTCACCGATTTCATCGCGTGAGGTGACCTGAAGTCGCATGGTCAGATCGCCCTCACCCTGGGCGATATCCTGCAGTCCGGCAACCGCCTGTTTCAACGGCAGGGTAATCGAACGGGAAAAAACCAGTACCACGCCGCAGACCAGAACCGTGGCCACCAGCGTGGTCAAAAGGATACTGTTGCGGATGGAATTGGAAGCAGCTAGAAACTCGGCCTCATCCTGGGTCACGGCAACACTCCAGCCTTTAAGTGGGACCGGAGCATAGCCGGCAATTTTAGGCACGCCCCGGAAAACATAATTCAATGCGCCCTGGTTCCCCGCAACCATAGCCTTGGTGATGTCCGCCATATCGGGCAAAGTGGTCAGGTCAAGCTTCATCTCCAGCTCTTTTTTGGGATGGGCGATAATCAATCCTTTGTTATTACACATAAAAGCATAGCCACTCGTTCCGACCTTGACGCTGGACACGTGCTGGGTCAGGGGTTCTGCCCTGAGCGACAGGCCAAAAATGCCGAGAAATTCACCCGAGAGTGAGGTGATCGGGGCGCAGAGCACGTAAATAACATCACCGGTCACCTTGGAATGAACTACCTCGCCAGCCACTGGTTTGCCGCTGCTTTTTGCCTTCTGGAAATAATCCATGTCCGAGAGATTGACCCCTTTGTACTCCGCACCGCTGGCCAGTTCGCCGGTGTACATGTAGCCCTTGTCGTCGGTGACGAAGATGCCCAGGTAACTCGCATCAAGTTGCTTGAACTTGTCTTTCATCTGTTGCCGTAGTAGGGCAATATCGGCGGTTGCGGCGTCAAGTCCTCCTTTCTTGATTTTTTCCCCGATTAGGCGGACATTGGTGTCCACGGCATGGGCCGCAGCGGTTTTCAACTGTGCATCCAGGGTCGATTCGATCAGCGCCGCCAGATTATGCGCCTGAGAGGCGGCATTGTTGCGGGCCGTCTCACTGAGTGCGGTAGAAGATTTGGACACAGCAAGAAACCCCACCACCAGCAGCGGCAGAGCTACTGCCACACAGCCCCCGGCGATGAGTCGAAAGCCGATAGATCGAATGTTCATTTATCCTCCTTGAGTAAGCTGGAATTGGGGCTAGTCAAGCTCCCGGTTGTCTATATCTTCTTTCTACGTAAAGCGGCACCATCAGCCTCAATTCGCACCACTTTGGGGAAACCGATCGAGAAACCCGATAAAATCATCCGCAGGCAGAGGTTTGCTGTAGAAAAACCCCTGGATCTGTTCACAATTGCAGTTTTTCAGCCATTCGAGCTGTGCCGAGGTCTCCACCCCTTCCGCGACCACTGTAATCCCCAGGTTATGGGCCATGAGGATGATAGTCTCCACCAACTGAGCATCGCTGGGGTCTTCGGTAATATCGCGAACAAAGGAACGGTCTATTTTCAACGTCCTGATCGGAAAGCGTTTAAGATAGGACAGGGAGGAATACCCGGTGCCGAAATCGTCGATGGCAATGGTGAGCCCGGCAGCGACCAACTCGTTTAAGGTCGCCACAGTTTTGGCCAGATTATTCATCATGGCGGTTTCAGTGATCTCGAGTTCGAGCTGCTCGCTGGGCACATGGTATTGGTTCAAAATAGCCAGAATCCGTTCCACCAGATTGGCCTGGATAAACTGCAGGGGAGAAAGGTTGACCGAGATCGAAAGGGAGTGCCGTCCCTGAGCATTCAAGGAGCTGAGCACAGCGCAAGTCTGCTCCAGCACCTGTTCCCCCACGGCAACGATCAGCCCGGTTTCCTCGGCCAGCGGAATAAAATCCGCCGGACTCACCAAGGTGCCGTCGCCACGTTGCCAGCGCACCAAGGCTTCGGCCCCGACGATCCGGTTGGCAAAAGGGTCGATTTTTGGCTGAAAATAGACCGTGAATTCACGGTTGGTCACCGCCAGGCGGAGGTTGTTTTCCAACTGCCGCAGGTAACTAATCCGCTCGCTCAGATCGGAGGTGAAGAGACAATAACTCTTTTTCCCCAGTGATTTGGCCTGATACATGGCAATATCGGCATGCTTGATCAGGGTCTCAGCATTGGTACCGTCGCTAGGAAAAAAGGCGGCCCCGATACTGGCACTGACAAAGAGTTGATGGCCGTCGACCTGAAACGGGGAGGTCAGACTCTTCAAGAGTCGGTTGATCAAAAAAATGACCTCCTCCTCCGAACTAATCGCCGCCATCAGCAACAAAAATTCGTCCCCGCCCAGCCGGGCCACGGTATCCTCTTCGCGCACCTGGGCGACCAAGCGGTTGGTCATCTGTAAAAGCAGAATATCTCCACTGGCATGTCCGAGGCTGTCGTTGATGTTTTTGAAGTTATCCAAATCCAGAATCACTACGGCCAGCTTCGTGCCGCCGCGACGGACATGGGCAATGGAAACCTCGATCCGGTCCATGGCCAGCCGCCGATTGGGCAATCCGGTAAGGCTGTCATGGTAGGCCTGATGGACAATGTGCTCTTCTTTGAGTTTGAGCTCGCTAATGTCGTGAAACAGGCCCACATAATGGGTGACCGCCTCGTTCTGGTCGCGAATGGCGCTGATACTCAGTATCTGCGGATATATCTCCCCTGTCTTGCGCTGGTTCCAGATCTCGCCGCTCCAGCGCCCCGTTTGCAGCAACTCTTCCCAGAGATGCTGATAAAAAAATCGATCATGCCGTCCTGATTGCAAGAGGCGGACATTTTGCTGGAGCACCTCAGCCGCCCCGTAGCAGGTGATTTCACTGAAGGCCCGGTTGACCGCAAGAATATTGGCCTCAGGGTCGGTGATAATAATCCCTTCCAGGGCCTGCTCCACCGCGTTGCGATAAATAAGCAACTGCTGCTCGACTGCGGTCCGCTCCTTGATTTCCGCGAGAATCTTGCGGTTGGAATAACGCAGCCGCTCAATATAGCGGTTGAAGTGGTGCCCGAGCTGACCGATTTCGCCCAGAGCGTCCTCTTCGGCACTGACATCGAGAACGCCGGCATTGGCCTGTTCCATCTGCCCCGACAATCGGGCCAGCGGCCGGGTAATCATATTGCCCAGGGAGAGTCCCAGGGGAATGACCAGAACCAGGGCACAAACCACAATCCCGGCGATAATCCACCCGAGCCTGAACAGGGGCTCAAGGATCTCCTCTTCATAGACCGTGGAAGCGACAAGCCAGTCGAGCTCGGCAATATAATGGAAAAAGACGATCTTCTGTTGCGGAGCGGTGGTGGTGCAGTCCTGCCAGCTGTATTCAAACTGGCCATTTTTTTGGGCCATCATTTGGACGAACAAGGCCTCAGCCGCCGGAT
Organism: Desulfobulbus sp.; assembly: GCA_028684915.1. Next base: position 24,455 of record JAQUEZ010000026.1, on the reverse strand, counting down.
TGCCTGCGGTATGGACATTGCCCACCAACCAGGGATGCAGAATGACATTCCCGGATCCACTGAGAATAAAGGCATAGCCTGTGCGACCGAAATGGTGCGCTTTCAACCCTTGGCGCAGGTCCCTGGCCAGGAAGTTGAACTCATACTGGTAACTGGTCACAGAGACAATCCAGTCCCAAGGCTGGAAATAGGCCATGGCCAAGGTTTTGGGACGCGGCTCCGCCTCTCCAGGATTTTCCCAGGAGTAATCAAGTAAACCAGATTTGCGGCCCATCTGCTGCCGGATGAAGGACTCATGAGAAAGATCGGCCTGGACCAAGGAGTCAACCGGGTGTACCTGAATTCGTCCCAGACTGTTCACCACATAGACATACCCCTGATCACCGATGCGCTGATGGAGAAAAATTTGCGCAGCCTGGTGCATGGCCGCCTCTCGGTTCATGTGACCGGCCAGAACCTGCTCCTCCAAAAATCGCAAGGTATCGATATTGACCCGGGCAATGGTCTGTAAATGGTTGCGGATGGCGAGATGAGCCGCATTTTCCACCACTTCCTTGACCGAAAGGGTGGAGGCGGCCAATTTCTCCATCATGTTCTCCCGCATAGTGCGGTAGACAAAATGATAGATCCCCACACCGGCAAGCATGATCACCAAGGCTGTGCTCAGAGAAAAAAAGGTGATGATGTGCCACCGAATCGATCGCTGCCGTGAGAGTACATGGAGCAGCACACGGGAAAGTGAGCGCATAGCGCCCTGATCCCTACCTTTACTGCTCAAAATTGGTCCCGGTTCGCAGGAGTCCGCGATCAAGAGAACAGGCAATTTCAGCTAAAGAAGAGAAATCGAGTTGGCTGAGTAAATCCAGTTCCATGGCGGTCAAGTCGAGGCCGAGCCGGCGGCAGGCGAGCGGGAAAGATTCCATGGCCAAGGAACGAAACTGATCGTCAGTCATCATACGGCCCAAACAGTATTCAACTGCGTGCTGTGACATTTCTCCCTCCCGTTTGGATTTAGCTGTTCCCAAAGGGCCAACACCGGGACAAATTGCCCCAGCCACCATCATCCAAAGCAGGATACATGCCACTAAAATTTCTGTATAATTTCAGCTTATTACAAAGATGAAAAAAGAAGGCGCTGTCTCCACACGCACAAACTGTCCCATACGGGGCAACTGAGGAAGGCTTAATAGAAAAATTTACGGGTGGTCTTCAGCAGGCGGGCAGCGGCGGATTTGTTGTTGCCACTTTGTTGCAGGGCCCAGGTTTTGAGGCTCTCGAGCACCGCGTCCAGGGAGAACTCTTCAGCGCTGAATTCGAAATGAAGCGAAAAATCGGAAGTTGAAGTTGAGGGGAAGGGGGAATCAGCAGGCTGCAGCCGCAGGTGATGCGGTTGGATCAACTCGCCGTTGGTGATAATGGTTGCATACTCCAGTCGATTGCGCAACTCACGCACATTGCCGGGCCAATCATGGGCAAGGAGATAATCCAGCGCAGCCCGGGAAAGACCGGGCAGGGATTTTCCCTGGTGGAGGCGGAACGTGGCGAGAAAATGCTCAACCAGTGCCGGAATATCCTCTTTGCGCTCACGCAATGGTGGGATGTGTAGGGGAAAAACGTTCAGCCGATAGTAGAGATCCGTGCGGAACTGTCCCTCACGGGACAACTCTTTTAAATCACGGTGGGTGGCAACAATAACCCGGAAGTCAGCTGTCAGGGGACTGTCGGAACCGAGTTGCTCATAGACTTTTTCTTCCAAGACCCGCAGCAACTTGGCCTGCAGGGCCAGCGGCATGTCACCGATCTCATCGAGAAAAAGCGTGCCCCCCCTGGCTCGGGCACACTTACCCTCGCGCACCGTTTCCGCGCCGGTAAAAGCGCCTTTGACATGGCCAAAGAGTTCACTCTCAAGAAGATTTTCCGGAATGGCAGCACAGTTCACTGGAACAAAGGAGGTTGCTGAACAGCCGGAGGCCGCATGAATGGCCCGGGCCAGGACCTCCTTGCCGGAGCCGCTTTCCCCCAGAATACTGATCGTGGTTCCGGGAAAGGTGGCCACCTGGCGTGCGGCATTGAGTACCACGCCCATGGCTGGCGAGACCGATTTGATATTTTCAAAACTGAACCGTTGATTGAGCAGCCCCTCCATTTGGTCACAGCGCTGACGCAGGCGGGCGCCCTCCAGGCTGCGGGAAACGGTAAGCAATAACTCCTCCCGGATAAGCGGCTTGATCAGGTAGTCATCGGCCCCCTGCTTCATGGCCCGTACTGCCGACTCCACACTGCCATGGGCGGTAATCACCACAAAGGGCAACTGGGGAAAGCGTTCCTGCACTGTCGAGAGCAAAGCCACCCCATCCATCTCCGGCATCACCAGGTCGGAAAGAATCAGATCCACGCCATCCTGTTCCAGTGCCGCAAGGGCGGAAGCACCGTTGTCGGCACAGACGGTCTCGTATCCAGCATCAACCAGGTAATTTTTTACGAGGAAGCGGAAGCTGGTTTTGTCGTCTACGATCAGTATTTTGGCGGGTATCATAGTGTGTTTGTACTCAAAGCTGCAGGGCGGGTGATGGCCGAATGCAGTTGCTTGACCAACTCGTTCATTTTCAAATAGGCAAGGTCCATCGCCCCCTCATGTATTTGCAACGCCAACTCACCAGCCCGGTCGTCGCTGAGATATCCACAGAGCCCTTTGAGGCTGTGGGAGGCCTCGAGAATCCGCCGTCGATCTTCAATCAGCAGTGCCTGATCAAGTTGGTTCAATTCCGTTTCGATATCGCCCCAAAGCAGCTCGGCATAGGTGGCAATCCGCTCCTGATCATGACCCATATCGGCAATCACCCGCGCATTGAGGCCGTGGCTGATCGGGGGGACGATCACCATATCTGCGCTTTTGTCCGCTCCATTTGGGGAAATGGCCAGGAATTGCACAGCACGGCAATGGTTGCTAAGAATCAAGCGGAGTTGCTGGGGATCAAGCGGCTTGCATAAAACTGCCTGAACTCCGGCTTGCAAGGCTCTTTGCCGGCTACGATCATCGGTATCAGCCGTATAGGCCACAATCGGCGTTGGTGGAATCTGGGAGGGGGACTCCAGCATCCGCAATCGGGTGGAAAGCTCAAGGCCATCCAAACCCGGCATCCACAAATCAAGAATAATACAATCAAAGGGCTGATTATCCACCAGAGTGAGGGCATCGACGGCATTATCAACGGCGCTGACCCAATGCCCCATTTCCTTGAGTGTTTCTTGGAGTAGGAGACGATTAAAGTTATTGTCCTCGACCACCAGCACAGAAAGAGGCTGTTGAACCATGGTCGCAATCTGCTCATACCGCACCGGTGCGCAAAGGCGGAAGGAGAGATGGACGGTAAAACAACTGCCCTGGCCCAATCGACTTTGCACCTCAATGCCCCCCCCCATCAACCCAACCAGTTTCTGGACGATAGCCAGCCCAAGCCCGGTACCACCGTACTTACGAGTTATGCCTGGTTCGATCTGCTGGAAAGGTTGGAACAGCAGCTCCTGTTTGGAAAGATCGATACCGATACCCGTATCCTGCACCGCAAAAGAAATCCGGCAAAGCTCAGTGCTCTTCTCGGTTTCTCCGCCTTGCACCTTAAGGGTTACGGAACCGGCCTCGGTAAATTTCAAGGCATTGCTCAGCAGGTTGGAAAGTACCTGCCGCAGCCGGGTCGGGTCGCCGATAACCCAGGCCGGTAGGTTGGGCCCCAGCTGAATATGCAGTTTAACCCCTGATTTTTTCTCAGCAACCGGAGCGAATTGCCAGCGAAGCAACTCGAGCGTTTCCGGAAGGTTGAAGGGAATGGAATCTATAGTCAGTTGTCCGGCTTCCACCTTGGACATATCAAGGACATCGTTGACCAGATCCATGAGCAAATGAGCCGACTGATCAAGAATATCTATATATTGAAGTCGTTGGTCGGGATCGGTGGTCCGGCGAGCCAGCCCACTGAAGCCGACAATTGCATTCAAAGGAGTCCTGATCTCATGGCTGATCAGGGCGAAAAAATCGGATTTGATCCGACTGGCCTCCTCTGCCGCCTCACGAGCCGCCTTTAACTGGGCCTGGTGTTGTTTCTGCTCGGTAATATCCATGGCATTGCCGACAAACGATTCCACCTGTTCCTGCTCATTCAATCGGGGAATAAAATTTGAGAGGTGCCAGCGCACCGAGCCATCCCTATGCAATATGCGGTATTCCAGACCTTGGCGCCCCTCCCCACTCCGCAGCAGCTCTTCCTGAAAGGCCTCGCAATTGGCAACATCATCGGGGTGTACCACTTCACTGAAATGTTTTCCGACAACATGGTCCGCCTCAAAGCCAAGCAGCTTGAAAAAACTCGGCGAAGCGTAGGTTACATATCCCTGGGGAGTGATGGTATAGATGATACCGTGGCAGTTTTCCACCAGGGAGCGATACTGCTCCTGTGCTGTTTTCAGGGCCAGCTCGGTCCGTTTCCAATCTGAGATATCGCGAATCTGGATGACCGTGGCCGGGATATTTGCCGGTTGCTCAACAAGTGGAGCCGAGAGCAGGTGAACATCGACACCGAGCCCAGGGAAAAAGGTCTCCATGCTGCGAGGAGTTGAGGATTTGCAGAGAGCCCCATGGGGACAGGGCACGGGTGGTTCGGCAAATCCACACAAAAGATCGCAACATAGCCGCCCAAGCGCCTCCTTCTTACTGAGCCCTAACCGATCGACCAGGGTTTTGTTCACCCGGGTGACCCGCTGATCTTGACCAGTTACCACCAACATATTGGGCGAAGTATCAATGATCCGTTCCCAAATTTTTTCCGAGACCTCGGCCGCCAAACGTCGTTTTTCCGAATCCCGATAGAGGTGTTCCAGGGCTTTTTGGGCATTAAATGAGGATTTGCGGTAGCGAAGCCAGTTCGAGGAGAACAACCAACTCATCGCGTTTACGGCAAAATAAGCGCACAAGGGCGTGATGAGCGCAATGTAATCCAGCGGATCTTTGACTGTCGTCAACAGGATCAGGTTGCCCAGACTGAAGACGAGGGGCGGCAAGACCCGCCAGAGCATCGGGCCAGGCTGGATAATGTACAAAGACAGGACGACACAGAGATCGAGCGCAATATGGCCGGAGTACGAAGCTGGCCGGGAAAGGTTGATCAAGAGGACAAAGATCACGCTTAAACCTGCCCAAGCCAAAGACCAACGATCAAACCAACAGGGATCATGCACGCGCTGAATACCTGCCAGAGTGACCAGGGAGAACAGAAAGAAGGCCAGGCGCAGGCTCAGTATCCACGGGAAGAGTGGCAGGCCGCTCAAAAAGAGATGGTCGGAACGTACCAGCACTAGGTTGATCAAGAGCGCAAGGCTGATCAACACCGAAAAGTTGCGCACGTCCTGAGGCAAGAACGCGCAGCGATACTCGTATTCACTCTCCAAGCAATTGGTCTGTAAATACGAAGGTAAGAGGATGCTGTTTGTGGTCATGGGGAATAGAAAAATGAAAGAGTTCCCGGGAAAGGTCACTTGCTGCGAACATCTTCAAGACCGTGGACTTCCCCCTTCTCCAGCAATACTTAAAGCTCGCAATGAATTGCCAAAACAGCAAAATCGCAAACATAGTTCCCCCGCCAAACTTTGCAAGCTCAACATCGATAACTCGAAAAAATTTCGAGTTCCTGCAGCGCAGCTTTTTTCCCGACACTCAACAACCCCTCTGGATGCCTTCGCACCGGGAAAAGAGCTCATCCTTGTCTCTCTGTATTTTTACTGAACCATTTTTTAGAGTAGGAGGAACTTTTGACGAATTCATCAACAGTGACGCTTTTTTGTACAACACCAGAGCAACAGGACTAATTGTGAACAACGTACTGTTTTTAATTTATTTTATCTCGACCTATCTTGTTAATTTGAAACACATCCCCCTTACCCTTCCCGAAAAACATCCCTGTTTTTGTTAAATTTACGGATTTTTGCAAACAATTTTGCCAATCGCCCTAAAGCCCTTGCCACTCTTACTTTTTTATCTGGGAGGCCCCAAACCGCATATCTATTGAAGAACGTTAGAAGATTCATTTTTACCCATCCATGGTGCGGGAGTTGCTTTGAGCTTTGATGCGAGTCGAACACTTAACCCCTTTAACATACGCAAAAAATAAGAATTATGATCAATAGCGACATCACGGATGGGTCGGTCTCCGATGCATCTCCACCCAAGATGTTCAATTATTCGCTGCATGCCACCCGCTCGAGCGAGCAGCGTGACGCCCCGAGAGCGCCCTCACCCGGCAGACAGGAGCAGGAGGAACACCAGCGGTACCGCAGTCTATTCAACAATGCGCTTGAAGGCCTTTTCTTCACCACACCCGATGGCCGGTACCTTGACGTCAACCCCACTCTGGCCAGAATATACGGCTTTTCCACCCCAAAAGAACTGATCAGCCATTTCCTGGACATCAAACACCAACTCTATGTCTTGCCGGAGCGGCGCGATGAATTCATCACCACCTTAGCGAGAGACAACAAGGTCATTGGATTCGAATCCCAGGTCCGCAAACGAAACGGGGAAATCATCTGGATTAGTGAGAATGCGCGGGCGGTCTACGACCAGTCCGGCGAGATCAGCCATTATGAGGGCACGGTGATGGATATCACCGTCCGTAAACAGGCGGAACAGGAGTTGGAAATCCAGCGCGTATTCTTCTCCCAGCTTTTTGACAACTCGCCCCAGGCGATCGTCATCATCGATCCCCAGCGCAACGTGGTCAACTGCAACCATGGGTTTGAGCAGCTCTTCGGCTATCGGGCCGTGGACATCATCGGTTTTGGCATGCGCGCCCTGATCGTGCCAGAGGAATTGATGGTGGAGTGCGAAAATGTGCGCAACACCGTCCTCGACGGGGAAACCGTGCAATGCGAAACACAACGCCGTCACCGCGACGGCAGCCTCATTCCGGTGGACATGATCGGCTTCCCCATTCGGGTCGGCACAGCTAACAACGGCATCATCTATATTTATCAGGACATATCCGAGCGCAAATCCTTCGAGGATCAGATCACCCACCAGGCGTTCCATGATGCGCTCACCGGCCTGCCAAATCGCACCCTGTTCGCTGAACGACTGGAGCGGGCTTTGGAACGTTCCCGCAGGCGATCGGAGCTCTATTACGCGGTGTTGATGATTGATCTGAACAAATTCAAGGCGATCAACGACAGCCTCGGCCATCCGGCAGGCGACCAGCTGTTGATCGAGGTGGGCAAGCGGCTCTCGGTCTGTGTTCGTTCGGTGGATACGGTTGCGCGCCTGGGTGGGGACGAATTCGCCATTATCCTCGAAGAATTTTCCGCCCGGAGTGAGTTACTCAAAGCCGCCCGGCGAATGCATTCCATTCTCTGTGAACCCTTTTCCCTCTACGGTAACGACATCACCCCTGCCGCCTCCATCGGCATTGTCCCCAAGATCGCCAACTATACCTCGGCCGAAGAGGTCCTCCGCGACGCCGACATTGCCATGTATCGTGCCAAGCAGCAGGGCAAGGGGATTGTCCTGTTTGACAAACGGATGCATCTGGAATTGGTCGAATCGATCAGCCTGGAGGCGGAGTTGCGAGAAACCCTGGCCGGAGAGGGCCTGACCCTGCATTACCAGCCAATCGTCTCAGTGCGGGATGAAAGCCTGCAAGGATTCGAGGCCCTGGTACGCTGGAATCATCCGTCGCGGGGTATGGTGCCACCGGACCGATTCATCCCCTTGGCCGAGGAGACCGGGCTGATCATTGATCTGGGCAAATGGGTCATCAGCGAGGCCTGCCGCACCCTCAAAAGTTGGCAAAACACCTTCAGCAAAGCCCAAACCCTGACCATGAGCGTCAATGTCTCCTGTCGTCAGTTCGCCAAACCCGGTTTGGTTGAGCACGTGACCGAGGCACTGGCACAAAATGCGCTCAACCCGGCCTGTCTCAAAATCGAGGTGACCGAATCGGTCATCATGCACGATGTCGACCGAGCTGTCAACGAACTCAATCGGCTTAGAGCCATAGGCGTTCAGATCGCGATCGACGACTTTGGCACCGGTTACTCCTCGCTTGCCTACCTGCGCCGCATCCCCATTGATCATCTGAAAATCGACCGTTCCTTTATCAGCGGTTTTGAGGAAGGGGTCAAGGAAAACGACCAAATTGTCCGCTCTATCATTTCTCTTGCCCGGAGCCTCGGTTTAGGCGTGATTGCCGAGGGCGTGGAAACTCGGGAACAGTTTGACCAGCTGCGACTTCTCCACTGCGACCGGGCTCAGGGGTTTATGTTCTCTCGACCGGTCGACCAGGTGAAGGCTCTTGAACTGGTCCGCAAACATGATGGGATCACACCATAAAGGAGTGAGTGAAAAAGCACGTTTAAGCTTGATGGACTCGTAAAAAGTCCATCACACTCTAAAAGATGGCTAGGTAAAAACCATGCTTGGACTGTTTAAATCAAACGTTGTCGGTGATCGGCGCCTCAAGATAAGCACCATCAAAGATGATTTGAATGAGCGTTGGGACTTAAGCAGACACTTCACCCTGCCCGGGGAGGGTGAGGCCGACGGACTGATTGATGCAATGAACCTCATCTTCAGTCGGCTCCACGCCTTTGTCTTTGCGCTCACTAAAGGCAGCGTGGAGACGGCCACTGTTGCCCCCAAGGCCCAGGCTATCGCTGGCAAGGTTCGCAGTTCTTCCGAATCACTCTCCCATGAGGTGGAACAAATCGAGCAAACCTGCAGCATGCTCGCCCAAGGCATCGGTACCTCTGCAGACAGCGCCGGTCAGGCTTTGGTTCAATCGGCGAGGATTGTGGGTGAAATCGAACTGACCGCCCAACTCACCGAGCAGGCCCTGCAACGCATGCATGCCATGGACCGGGAGGTAAACCAGCTCACCGGGGCTATCGGCGAGTTGGACCGTCGGTCGCGTGATATCGGCTCGATTATCGAATCGATCTCCGATATTGCCGACCATACCGGTTTACTCTCGCTCAACGCCTTTATCGAGGCGGCGCGAGCTGGTGTCCATGGAGCCGGATTCGGTGTCATTGCCCAAGAAATTCGCCAGCTCTCCCAGGAGACCACCAAAGCGGCCCAAGAGGTCAAAAATTCGCTTTTAGGCATCAGTGAATTGATCGGCGAGACCGTGACCGCAGTCTCCCGGGTCCAGAACGAGGTCGGCGCAGGCCTGACCGGCAGCAGTGAAGCCACTGTTGCCCTGACCCAGGTCAGTCGGGAACATCACAGTTTTCACCAACATCTACAGACGGTAATTACCGCAGTGGAAGATCAGAAAAAAGCTGTGGCCCGGTTTGCCGATGATTTGGCGCATATTTCGGCCATCGGTAAGGAGGGACGCCTGGAAAGCAATGAGTTAGCCAAACTGGCCGACCAGGTCAAACAACTCACCGATCAACAGCTGCTCTCCACCAGTATTTTTATCCTGCCCCAATATCGTAAAGCCGAAAAAGCCGTTCTCGCCATGGCCCAATCGTCGGCAATTCAGACACCGGGCCGGGGTACGGATCAGGTCCTCCAAGAGAAGCTCGCCAGCCTCCCCTATCTCGAATTGATCTATCTCACCGACAGCCATGGGGTTCAGATCTCAAGCAATGTCTTCCGAAACGGGCGGGAGTGCACCTGCGACCTCAAAGCAAAAGGGAAAAATTGGAGTCAAAAAGAGTGGTTCCGCAAGGTCCGCGAAACCGGCAAACCTTATATATCCCAGGTCTATACATCCGAGGCCACCGATTCCTTCTGTCTAACCATCTCCGTGCCGGTACATCGAAACGGTATATGGGTCGGGGTTTTAGCGGCTGATATTAATTTTGAAGATCTGTTGAGGATCTAAGTGCTTTAAGCTAGTGTAAAAAAGAACTTGCGGCAAGAGTCAGAACCGCCTAAGGATAAAGATTATTCATCTTCAATTCGGAGGATATGCCATGCAAGATCGTCGTGATTTTCTCAAAACCACCGCTCTCACCGCCTCGGTACTGGCTGTTGGTTCCGCTTCCCGTGCCCTGGCCACGGAGACAGCCTCCTATCTCAACATTATTTACACCAAAGACAATCCCGGTAAATGGGCAACCAAGGTGGGAAGCCATGCTCCGGAAGTCACGATCAGCGGTTCAACGGTCACCGTGGTCACCAAACATCCGATGTCGAACGAGCATTTCATCGTCCGCCACACCCTGGTCCTGGCCGACGGCACAACTGTTGGCGCCAAGACTTTTACTCCGACCGACAAACCGGAGTCCAGCTACGAGCTGCCCGCCGGTTACAAGGGAAAAATCACCGCCACCAGCTTCTGCAATCAGCATGACTTCTGGCTGAGTGAAGCAATGGTCTGATCTTTTCGCCTCATCGTGCAAACCAACGAGGTCTCGCCTTCAGGCGCGACCTCGTTTTTTTTATGTTTTAAGGAACCATGGATCCCATCGGCATTATTAGCGCCATTGTCTCTGCCCGCTGCATAGGCCTGACCTTCTCCGCCTCCACTTCCAGAGAAGAAAAGAGGCTTCCGGTCCAATCGGAGCACCGGATCTGTTAACTTTTGTGCACAAATCTCACGTTTCCCCTGTCTACTTTTCTTGACATGGACACAATCACGTTGGCCACCAGAGGGAAACGAGCAGAAAGCCACGCCTAACCCACTCATATCAGGTACAAAATACGAACAATATTTTTACCCGCCCACGCTTCCTTCCGTATTCTGCTGGTCACATCAGCGGTCTATCCGCTGCTCCTGCGTACACCAGACCATGTACCTGTCTACTTTCCTGGACGGCAGCCTCGCTCAAGCCCACAGTGTTCATCCAAAAAAAAATCCAATAACAAACGGAAAATAAACACAAATTAAATCCAATTCCTCCACCATCCATGTATGGCAAGGTTCATGCAGCTACAGATAGAAGAAAAGCGCGTTTTCACAGTGGCCCTCTGGCCGTTCCTTCTGCAATAGACGCTGAAAACAAATATGCCGACACCCACCGCATTTCACAACGAACAGCCTTGGAAAAAAAATTGGGTTCCCCTGCTCTCCTCTTCTCTGGGCACGCTGCGCCAACTGGCCGGCTCCACGGAACAAGATTTTCTCCGCATTGGCAGGCAGATGCAAGAGGCCTATCTGCATACCATGGAACTCTCGCAGACAGCGCGGCAATTGGTGGATATTGCCGGCGGTGGACGCATTGCTGAACTCATGGAGCAACTGCGACGGATGCTCTCGGAGATGGCTCGTTATCTTGAGCATGCGCAACAACGCAGTGTCAGCAACTGCACCCAGATTGGACGAGTAGGGACAGTGTTGAAACAAGTCGGCCAGCCGGTGGAAGATTTTCGCCGCATGGCCAAGCAGCTTTATATCTTTGAGGTTTTGATCCGCATCGAAAGCACCTATCTCAAAGAGATGGAATCCGAGTTTCTCAACCTGGCCACCGATATCCACAAACTCTCCTCTCAGATCAAAGGGAGGACCTCTTTCATCAAGGACAATATCGACACCCTACGCACAACCGTGGGCGAAAACAGCCGTTTTTTCGAGCAGGAGCTCAGCCATGGTGAGCAGCGCAAAACAGCCGCCATTGCCAACACCGAGCAAAGCCTCTCTTCCTTGGAAAGCATCCATCAGAACTATCTCGAATCTGGCACGGTAATCGAGTCGGTGGCAACAAAAAATTCAAATGATATCAGTGCCATTGTTCAATCACTCCAGATGGAGGACACCTACCGCCAGCAGGTTGAACACGTTTGGGAATCCATAGAAGGTCTCCTGCCCTATTTCAAGGAGACAGAAGGCCTTGAAAAGGAACAGTCGGAAAAACTCGCCCAGGAGGCCATCCTCAAAATCGGTGATGTCTGTGAAATTCAACATGCACAACTGAAATTTGCCGGAAATGTGCTCTATGACTCGGTAGAAAATATCATCACCAACATCAGTAATATGCAACAGTCACAGCGGGAGATCACCGCTGATATCGCCTCGGGATCAAACAGTAACCGCCCAGGACAATCTTTTTTGGGTGAAATCACCACCAACATGTCTGCGGTAACCGACCTGCTCCAGGAATACGGTCACACCACCGCCACTATGGATGAGATGATGCGCAACGTCCTGCGGACCATGGGTGAAATCACCACCTTTGTCCACGATGTCGAACAATTCGGCAGCGAAATCATCCAGATTGCGCTCAATGCCCGGATTAAAGCGGTCTGCACCGGTCAGGAGGGTGCCTCCATGAGTACCCTCTCCGATGAGGTCGGCCAACTCTCCAAGGATGCGATTCGCCGGACCGAAATCATCTCCCATGCCCTGGGGGAAATCCAGACCATCACCGAGGCTATCGCCGCTGAATCCGACAGCGAACAAAACACCCTCGCCAACCAACTCAGCGAAATGCAGGGTCGAATGGAGCAGTTGCTCGGGGCACTGGAAGAGGTCGGCGGTGAACTGCACAGCCTGATCAAACAGATGCAGCACCGGGGCGAGTCCCTTGCCAAGGAATTTGACCAACTCACCCGTGGCATCAATGTCCACAAACGCACCCGGCAGATGGCGGATGGGGTACTCGACAAACTCGAACAGATCTTCACTGCCTCACGCAAACTGTATCCGGCCAGTGATGCGTTCAAAGAAGAATTGCACAGCCTCGCGTCGCGTTACACCATGGAGAGCGAACGCCGAATCCATGCTGAAATTGCCCGCAAACACGGTGTTTCCATCAAGGAACCCTCTCGACCGGTAAAGCGCGTCTCTGCGCCGACCGACAGTGAATTCGGGGATAACGTTGATTTATTTTAACCCACTCATGATGTAGGCGAATTACCCATGTTAACCATTGCCTGGGATGACCGGTACCTAATCGGTATCCCAATAATCGACAATCAACACAAATATCTGCTGCAACTGCTCAATACACTCTATGAGGATTATGCGGCCTGTCCGGCTACCGATTACCTTGAGGAATTATTCAACAATCTTATTGCCTATACCTCCTACCATTTCGCCCTGGAGGAACGTTGGATGGAATGCCACCATTATCCTCGGCTTGACGAACATCGGGTCGAACATGCAGCGTTTTCTGTTCGAGTGGCGCAGATGCAACAACAGTATGCCCAACAACGACAAAATGTCTCTTTAGAAGCAATCCATTTTCTATACAACTGGCTGAGCCCGCATATCCAAGGTTCGGATTACGATTTCGGCTGTTTCATAGGCCAGCAAGAAAAACAATTCCCCACCCGTTTGCATGACGAGGCCGAGGCGACCTGTTTACCCTATCAGGGGCTGCACGGGGCTCCACTTAATACGCTTCCCGATCAAGGAAAGCATTGTACAATCAGTGATTCAGCGCAGAACGTCATTTCCAAAGAAATACGCCGTTTTTTCACGGCCTAATTAAGGAGTACAGCCATGGGAAAAATCATCATGACCGCCGATGACTCGGCCAGCATTCGTCAGATGGTGTCCTTTACCCTCAAACAGAATGGTTACGAAGTAGTGGAAGCAGTGGATGGCCAGGATGCCCTGACCAAACTAAGTGCGAAAAAGATAGATCTGTTACTCACCGACCTCAACATGCCCAAGCTCGACGGTATCGGCCTGATCAAGGGTGTCCGTTCCTCTAAACTCAACAAATTCATCCCCATCGTTATGCTGACCACCGAGTCGCAGGACAGCAAAAAGGCTGAGGGTAAAGCGGCCGGGGCGACTGGCTGGATCGTCAAACCTTTCAAGCCGGAACAACTGGTTGCGGTGGTGAAAAAAGTGTTGGGGTAACCCTCTTCCCACTTATTCGCATAAGTCCATGCATTTTCGGAGACCAACTTGGGAGGTCAAGTGATGCTGACCATTGAAAAAAAGGTTGATGAGCAGGGAACTGTCATCCTCCATCTGAAAGGCGAGCTCACCATTGAAACAGTTATAGATCTACGCGAGGCCTTACTTGAGGCGTTCGCCGAGCCTCAAGCAAAGGTACAACTTGATGGTCATGATCTGGCGAGTATCGATTTTTTTGGACTGCAACTCCTCTGTTCGGCTCACCGAACAGCAATAGCCCAAAAAAAAATGCTCACTTGGAGAAAGGGGCGGCTATCGCATCTGAGTGATACCGTGCAACTCACCGGTTTCAGCCGCCACTGTGGTTGCACTCTCTGCCCGCCTAATGTCGACTGCATGTGGGTATGAGATACCTAAGGCCCCGGTAACCACATCCCCACTTCACCAAGGATACGATACATGTCTGATCAATATATAGAAGTATTCAGGGAAGAGGCAGCGGAGTTGCTTACCTCGTTGGAAACCGCCTTGCTGGAGCTTGAGGAATCGCCACAGGACGAAGAGCTGGTGGCCCAGGTCTTCCGGGCGATGCACACCATCAAAGGGTCCGGGGCCATGTTCGGTTTTAATGAGGTCGCCGAATTCACCCACGAGGTGGAAACCGTGTTTGACCTGGTCCGCAAGGATGAATTGACAGTCACCGGAGATCTGGTCAGCCAGAGCCTGGCTGCTCGAGATTATATTCGTTCGCTACTTGAGGAAGAAGACGAAGGAACGGTTGATCGTAGCAAAGGCCAGGAACTGATGCAGATCTTCCGCGCTATTGCCGCCGACTCCAAACAGGCGGCTGGCAGTTCCAGCCAGGACAGTGACACCGTTAGCGAAAACGGATCGTCAGCGATTGCGGACCTTGAACTCCCCCCACTAGGAGAAGCCACCTACCGTATCCGCCTGCGTCTGGCCGAAGACATCAGCTCCAGCGGTACCCGGCCAGAGAGCCTGCTACGGGAGCTAACCGAGCTTGGCCCCTGCCGGGTTGTCGCCCAGCCAGAGGCTATCCCCCTGCTGGATAATTTCACGCCGGAGCAGTGTTACGTCCATTGGGACGTGATCCTCAACACTTCTCGGGGCATCAATGCCATCAAGGACGTTTTCATCTTTGTCGAGGACGATGCCGAGATCAAAATCGATCTTATCGATGGCGGTGACGATGAGGATGCCGATCCTTCGTATAAGCGTATCGGTGAGATTCTGGTTGAACGCGGCGATATCAGCCAGGAAGAGCTGGATGCCATCCTTCATGAAAACAACCCCATCGGTCAAAAACTGGTCGATTTGAAAAAAGTCTCCAGAGGCGAGGTGCAAGCAGCCCTCCTTGAGCAGGAAATGGTGCGGGCGGCACGGGGCCAACGCCAGGCCAAGGAGACCACCTCCAGTGTACGCGTCCCTGCAGATCGACTCGATCATCTGGTCAACCGGGTGGGAGAACTGGTCACGGTACAGGCAAGGCTATCCCAGGCTGCAGCCAACCGGGATGATTCCGACCTTCTAGCCATTGCCGAGGAGGTTGAACGGCTCACCGCCGAGCTGCGCGACACCTCACTCAACATGCGCATGCTGCCCATCGGCACCACCTTCAGTAAATTCAAACGGCTGGTTCGAGATCTTGCAAATGAGCTAGGCAAAAAGGTGGACCTGAAAACCACCGGTGCGGAAACCGAGATCGATAAAACCGTGATTGAAAAACTCAATGACCCGTTGGTGCATCTGATCCGCAACAGTCTCGATCACGGCATCGAATCCCCGGAACTTCGCGTCGCTGCGGGAAAACCGGAAACCGGCACAGTGCTGCTCGCTGCGGCCCATTCCGGCGACAGTGTTGAGATAGTCATCAAAGATGACGGCAAGGGTTTGGACCGTGAAGCCATCCTGGCCAAGGGCGTGGAACGGGGGTTGGTGCACAACGACAGCCAGATGAGCGACAACGAGGTGTTTAACCTTATCTTTTCCCCGGGCTTTTCCACCGCCAAACAGGTCACCGGCATTTCCGGACGTGGCGTGGGCATGGATGTGGTCAAACGGGCCATCGACGGCCTGCGCGGCTCCATCTTCATTGCCAGCCAGCCGGGTGCCGGCTCAACCATCACTGTCCGCATTCCCCTAACGTTGGCCATTGTCGAAAGCCTGCTGGTGAGTGTTGATCAGGATAATTATGCCCTGCCACTCTCGATTGTTGAGGAGTGCGTCGAACTGAGCCGGGCTGATGTTGCCCGAGCTCACGGTCGCCACCTGATCAATGTCCGCGGCCAGATCGTGCCTTACGTCCCCCTGCGCCAGGAATTCGAGGTCGAATCGGAACCGCCCGAGCTGCAGCAGGTGGTGATTACCAATGTCAACGGCACTCAGATCGGCTTTGTGGTCGACCAGGTAATCGGCCAGCACCAGAGCGTGATCAAAAGCCTTGGCCGCATGTATCGCGATGCAAAGGGAATCTCCGGGGCTACCATCCTTGGCGACGGCAGCGTGGCCCTGATTCTCGACATCAACCATCTTGCCTATCGAGCGGAGCAGGAGGGCTAACCTCCCGCAAAAAAAGTTATAACGCATTAAAATCTGAGGAAAACTGACCACAACAAGGGAGAGGCGTTTATGGCTGAAGCAAACAACATCGAGACGAACCAATACCTGACCTTCAAGTTGCAGGATGAAGTATTCGGGTTGGCCATCGGCAAGGTACGGGAGGTCTTGGACTTCACCAACATCACCAAGGTTCCACGGACTCCCGAATTTATGCGTGGGGTAATCAATCTACGAGGCAGCGTGGTACCGGTGGTTGATCTGCACCTGAAATTTGACCTGGAAAAGACGGAAAAGACGGTTAACACCTGCATCATCATTGTGGAAATCAATATGGAAGGGGAAATTACCGTCCTTGGCGCCCTGGCTGATTCGGTGCAGGAGGTGGTCGAACTCGAACCGGACCAGATCGAACCGGCCCCGAAAATCGGCACTAAACTCAACACCGAATTTATCAAAGGCATGGGAAAACGGGACGAAGAGTTTATCATCCTGCTTGATATCGACAAGGTCTTCAGCAACGACGAATTGACCCAGGTCCAACGAGGTGAGGCTCAACCCCAGGAAGTCTCCTGAGATTTTATTTTGAACAACACACTCAAGCGTTGAACCGATAACTGAACAAGAGAGGAACCACCATGAAATTAGGAATCAAGATCGGCCTCGGCTTTGCCTCGCTGCTGACGATTGCCGCCGCGCTCGGCATCCTTGCTATTGTCAACATGGGCACGGTCAAAACCAAATCCGTCATGCTCGAACAGGAGTATGTGCCTGAGGTGGGTATTGCCAACCAAATTGAACGAAGTGGCTTTCGGATCATGTTTGCCATGCGTGGCTATGGCTTTACCGGGGAAAAGGCGTTTCTCGACAACGCCCATGAACATTTTCAGGCAATGCATGAGCGGCTCGCCAAGGCAAAAGATCTCGCAGACAAATCCCCCAATCTCAAGGCCCTGAAACCGACGGCAGAAAAGGCGGAAAAGTCGGTCAATGAGTATGAAAATCTGGTTGAGGAAACCGTTGTTATCAACAAAAAGATGGATCAACAACGAGCGCAACTTGAGGCTTCCGCCAAACAGTACATGGACAACTGTAATATCTTGCTTTCCGGTCAATACCAGAAGATGACAAGCGACATCCAGGCTGGAAAAGAGACTGCCGGACTCAATGAGCGGATGGCCAAAATTACCCTGATCAATGAAATCATTACCGTTGGCAATCAAGCCCGCATTGCCGCCTGGCGTTCACAGGCAACCCGGGATCCGAAAATCATCCAGGATGCCAATAGTTATTTTGACATCATGAATGGAAAATTTTCGGATTTGCGCAAAATTATCCACTCGGAAGAAGACATCAAAAACCTCAGCCATGTTGAAGAGGCTGCTGGGGGATATAAACAGGCCATGAACGACTTCCTCAGCCTCTGGCTAAATAATGAGGAGTTGGCAAAAACCCGTACCGCAATCGGCAACTCTGTTACCGCCGACTCACGTGAGATTTCGGTCAAGGGTATGGAGGGAACCAATCAAATTGCTACCGAGACCGTGGATGCGCTAACCACAGCGAGCACGGTCATGATTGTTGGCCTGATTCTCGCCGTGATTATCGGCTGCCTCATCGCCTTCTTTATCACCCGTGCCATCACCAAGCCGATCTTCATGGGTGTTAAGTT
Organism: Desulfobulbus sp.; assembly: GCA_028684915.1. Next base: position 6,404 of record JAQUEZ010000026.1, on the reverse strand, counting down.
TGCTGAGACCGTCGCTGATGGCGACCTGACAAGAACACTTGATATCAACCAGAAAGATGAGATCGGTCAATTGGCCAGCGCCCTCAACGTCATGGTCGACAAGCTTAAAGAGGTGGTGTCCAGCGTCCAATCCGCCTCCGATAACGTTGCCTCTGGCAGCCAAGAACTCTCTGCCTCCTCCGAGGAGATGAGCCAGGGTGCCACCGAGCAGGCGGCCGCAGCCGAAGAGGCCTCCAGTTCCATGGAGCAGATGGCGGCAAATATCCGTCAGAATGCCGATAATGCGATGCAGACCGAGAAAATCGCAATCAAAAGTGCCGATGATGCTAAGGCCGGTGGCGAGGCCGTGGCCAAGACGCTCTCAGCCATGCGTGAGATTGCCGGCAAGATCTCCATTATCGAAGAAATTGCCCGCCAGACCAACCTCCTGGCCTTGAATGCGGCCATTGAGGCTGCTCGGGCCGGTGAACACGGCAAGGGGTTTGCGGTGGTGGCCGCTGAGGTCCGTAAGTTGGCCGAGCGCAGCCAGCATGCGGCTGCCGAAATCAGCGAACTCTCGGAAAGCAGCGTTGAGGTGGCCGAGCAGGCCGGTGAGATGCTCGCAAAAATGGTCCCCGATATCCAGCGAACCGCAGAGTTGGTCCAGGAGATCTCCGCATCCAGCAAGGAGCAGGACACCGGTGCCGAGCAGGTCAACCGGGCCATCATGCAGCTTGACCAGGTCATCCAGCAGAATGCCTCGGCCTCGGAAGAAATGGCCTCTACCTCGGAAGAACTTTCCAGTCAGGCGGAACAGTTGCAGGATATCATGTCCTTCTTCAAAGTGGATACCCGCAGCGGCGGCATGGTACGCAAAGCACCGCCTAAAATTGCCCATCCAGTAAAGAAAAAACAGGCCGCGTTGCCGCTGGTCAAGCAGGAGTCCAAGGTCAGGAAGGTCCCCGCTTCTAAAGGACTGGATCTGGATATGGGCAGCGACAGCGACAAATTGGACGATCAGTTTGAGCGGTTCTAACCAGGAGATGCTTCCCCGGGAATTTCCATTGTTCCTCCTCCCGGGGAAGCACTGAAGCGGAGTTAAAGATGGACGCCATTCTCAACAGCCGCGATTTTCATCAGCTCAGTTCCCTGATTTACAACGAACTGGGCATCAAGATGCCGGAATCGAAGAATACCATGCTTACCGGCAGACTGGGCAAACGCTTACGGGCCCTGGGACTGGGCAACTTCTCCCAGTATTGCGATTTTCTCTTCAGCCCTAAAGGGTTGGAAGTTGAGATGGTCCACCTGATCAATGCGATCACCACCAATAAAACCGATTTTTTCCGGGAGCCGAGCCATTTCGACTACCTAACCAACACGGCCCTTACCGTACTCCAGCAGCAACACCGGTTCAGTTCCCGCAATCCTTTCAAGATCTGGAGCGCAGGGTGTTCCACCGGCGAGGAACCCTACACTCTGGCCATGGTACTTTCCGAGTTTCAGGAGAGCCAGCCCGGATTTCGCTTTGAGATTCTGGCCACCGATATATCCACCCGGGTGCTGGGTATTGCCAAAAGGGCAGTCTACCCCATGGAACGGATCGATCCGGTTTCCAATATGCACCGGAAAAAATACCTACTCAGGGGCAAGGATCGGAGAAACCCGGAGATCCGAATCGCTCCGGAATTACGACGCCTAATCCACTTTGGCCGCCTTAATTTCATGGACGATGATTTTGGTTTACCCGAGATGGTGCATATTATTTTTTGCCGCAATGTTATTATCTATTTCGACAAAGAAACCCAGGAGCGGTTGATGCAAAAATTCAGCCGCTACCTGCATCCCGGCGGCTATCTTTTCCTTGGCCATTCAGAATCGCTCCACGGGTATCAGACCCCTTTTGTTCAAGTAGCGCCAACCATCTACCGCAAGCCATAGCTGGTAACAAACCTCAAAAGGAGTGCATCACAACCACCTTTTAGTACAAAGAATCTCCTTCTCGTGGCTTGTGCACGAGAACGAAAAACCACCTTTCGGCCCAATATCCAGTCTCGGTGAGTCTGGTCCGGTCGACCTATTTTCGGGGAACGCAGGAAGAAGCGATGCTCGATCTTACCCAATACAAAGCAAAAATTCTCCTAGCTGAAGACAATATAACCAATCAGCAGGTGACCCTTGCCGTCCTCGAAAACATGGGGCTGGTGGCAGATGCCGTTGCCAACGGGCAGGAGGCAATAACCGCTTTGGCAGCGGTTGCCTATGATCTGGTGCTCATGGACTGCCAAATGCCGGTTTTAGATGGATACGAGGCAACCAGGATGATCCGCAATCCACAGTCAACGGTGCGAAATCATCAGGTGCCCGTCATCGCTATGACCGCCCATGCCGTCCAGGCTGAGCGTGACCGTTGCCGGGAATGCGGCATGGATGATTTTTTGTCTAAACCGGTGATTCCCCAGGCGTTGGCACAAATACTTGAGAAATGGCTGATCAAACCGAGTAAACAAAACACCAACAGCACTCAAACCGAACCCTGCGAACAGGCGATTGAAAAATCCTCTACACCCTTTCCGGTTTGGGATCAGGAGGGAATGTTCGCTCGGCTCATGGGAGACGTGCGGATGGCGGCGACCATCAGCCAAGGATTTCTCCTGGACATGCCGTTGCAAATTGAGCGATTGGAAGCCAGCTTGACCGCTGGGAACGCCAAAGCGGTCTGCCATCAAGCGCATACTATCAGAGGTGCAGCCGCCATCATCGGCGGAGAACGGCTCAAAGCCGTGGCGCAAACAATGGAGCGATCTGCCCAGTTGGGACACCTTAAAACGCTCCAAGCCCATCTAGCGGCCCTGCACGTAGAGTTTGAGGTACTCAAGGAACGGATTCAGCACACATTACTCTCAGGAAAGGGTATCGATCCGCAGGGTTTGTCCTGAAACCCGAACAGCGGAATGGACAGCGAGGTAAGAGTATGCTGTAGTTTCATTACAAGGCGGCAGCTTGTCTCCTTGTATCTTCCCCCACCGACCTTTGAGCCCCATGCAATGGGCCTACGACATGGATAAATATTCAAGGGTCCAGGTTTTGAGGGCAAAATGGCGAGCAAACCATTGTGCCACTGGCGCAACATCAATACGAATAGAAGGAGCTACAATGAAGACACTTATCGTTGAAGACGATTTTACCAGTCGGATATTGTTGCAAGAATTGCTGAAAGATTATGGTCCGCTCCATCTCGCCGTTAACGGTAGAGAGGCGGTCGAGGCCTTTCGTTGTGCCATGGAAGAGGGGCAGCCCTACAACCTGATCTGTCTTGATATTATGATGCCGGAGATGGACGGTCATTCCGCCCTGCGGGAGATGCGTGATATTGAGGAGGCAAACGATATTTTTTCAACCAATGGAGCAAAGATCATCATGACCACATCCCTCAATGATCCCCAAAATATTATTAGTGCATTTTCCGGCCTGTGCGATGCCTACCTAGTCAAACCGATAGAAAAAATAAAACTCATTGAAAGACTGCATGAATTGCACTTAATTTCCTGATTTGAATCATCTTTGCCAAATGACGCTCCAATGAAGCCACCCTCCGGACGCAAGGCGGTTGCCATTTACCTCAATCCGGGGGAAATCGTCATTGCCGAAGGGCCGGCCACCGTGACCACGGTGCTGGGTTCCTGCGTTGCGGTCACCCTGTTTTCCCCGCGAACCCGACAGGGATCGATCTGCCATGCGGTCCTCCCCCGTGGATCAGAGCGGGAGCCGGGAAAATATGTTGACCAGGCAGTACGTTATATGGTGCATATTTTCCATGAAAAAAAAATAACCTTGGAGGAACTGGTGGCCAAGGTCTTCGGCGGTGCGGATATGTTTCCTCAAATGCGGGGCATCCGCGACCAGGGTACCATCGGTGCCCAAAACATCCAGTCTGCGCTGAGCACTCTGGAGCAGGTGGGCATCAATCCGGCGGTGGTCGAGGTCAGCGGTCAACAGGGACGCAAATTGGTGTTTTTCTCCGATACCGGAGACGTGTATATCAAACGGGTCCAGAAAGAACAGATGCAGGTGGCTGAACAAAGGTTGATGGCCAGCGAAAAAGACAGAAAGATACAAATGCTGTCGCGGTTATCCCGGGTCAATTCTGGAACAAAGGGGGACGCATGAGCAAAAAAATAAAAGTACTGATTGTCGACGATTCAGCCATTGTCCGGCAGACCATGAGCGAGATTCTCGACAGCGATCCAGACATAGAAGTCGTCGGCACGGCCAATGATCCCTTTGCCGCTGCTGCCCGCCTCAAGGAGGTCATACCGGACGTCATCACCCTGGACGTGGAGATGCCACGCATGGACGGCCTGACCTTTCTGCAGAAAATCATGAGCCAGCACCCCATTCCGGTGGTGATGTGCTCCAGCCTCACCGGGGACGGTTCGGTAAGCGCAATGAAAGCGCTGGAATGCGGCGCAGTCGACATCATCACCAAGCCGCGGGTGGGGACAAAACAGTTTCTCGAAGAATCAAAATTGCGTATCTGTGATGCAGTGAAGGCCGCCTCACAGGCCAGGTTGCGAAAAATCAACCAACAGACTATTCAGCGCGCTCCAAAACTCACTGCAGATGCGGTCCTACCCAAATCATCGGTCAATACCAAGGCCATGTTGCAAACCACGGAAAAGGTGGTGGTGGTGGGCGCATCCACCGGTGGCACTGAGGCCCTACGGGTTTTTCTTGAGATGCTGCCCGAAGATTCCCCAGGTATCGTTATTGTGCAACATATGCCCGAACATTTCACCTCCGCCTTTGCCAACCGGTTGAACTCGATCTGCCGGGTTACGGTCAAGGAAGCGGAGAACAACGACACCGTGGTCCGGGGTCGGGCCCTGATTGCTCCCGGGAACCACCATCTCCTGCTCAAACGAAGTGGTGCCCGTTACTATGTTGAGATCAAGGACGGCCCGCTCGTCTCTCGCCATCGCCCTTCGGTGGATGTGCTTTTCCGTTCCGCTGCCCGCTATGCGGGAAAGAATGCGGTAGGGGTGATCATGACCGGCATGGGCGACGACGGTGCCCGGTCCATGAAAGAGATGTATGATGCCGGGGCAATCACCATTGCCCAGGATGAGGCCACCTGTGTGGTCTTCGGTATGCCGGCGGAGGCCATCAAGCATGGCGGCGTGCACAAAATCATGCCGCTGGAACGGATTGCCCAGGAGGTCCTGCGCCAATGCGATTAAACCAGGCACCGCCCCATCAAGGCAGTTTCCAGCCCCTCCCCCGAAGGCCTGCAGTCGTCTGTGAATGAACTGACCCTGCTTCAGGCCTGTCGACTTTTGTTTGGTGAGGAAGTGATCATTGGCCGGGATTTTCTCGACTATCTGCAACCGGGCGGTCTGAAAAGCGTCTTCCGCAAACGCGCCCGACAAACCCATCCAGACAGCCGGGACCCATCCGCTTACGGAAGTATTGAAGACTTCCATAGGGTCCAGCAGGCTTTCCAGGTATTGATGCACTATCTTGAGCAAAGAGAGAGGCAGGCTCCTGTTGCCCTGGAGCCAATCTCCCCAGCCGTTGAACCGGAGGTTGCGGATTTTTACCCCTCGCTTCGCACCATTGCCCCGATCATTCTTGACTCGCCCCATCGACCACGCTCGTCCCCATCCTCCATTGATCGTCTTTATCAGGGGCCATTACCCAACCGCCCCCTGCTCTTCGGCCACTATCTCTACTACTGTGGCCTAACCACCTGGAGAACGATTACCTCTATTCTGGTGCAGCAACAACGTGGCCGCCCCCGTTGTGGCGAATTGGGAACCCGCTGCGGCATGTTGCGTCCGGAAGATATCAACCGGATACTTGGCGCGAAAACCTCCCGACGTCCCTTTGGCGAGGTAGCGGTGGCCTTAGGGATCTTGAGTGAACAGCAACTCCTGACCCTACTCAGACAGCAACGGCGCCAGCAAAAAAAGTTCGGCATTCTTCTGGTGGAAAAGGACCTGATCACCCTGCGGGAACTCACCCTGCTCCTCACCCTTTTTCGCCGTCACAATCGCTCCCACCAGGAGCCTTGAAATCCTCCCTGGGCTTCAGCGTTTAAAGAAAAGAGCTGCGACGCCATCAGGTTTCACATTGACACAATCTCCACTCTACATTGTTTCAATTTGAAAAATCCCCAAACAGCCCTTTTCCAACTCACCAGAAAACTGGCATTTATTTAAGCGGGCCCATGGCATTAATCCTGCTTTAAGAAGGCGATTCCTTGCCTCGCGTTTTAATCGTATGCAGCCAAAAGGAAGAAGAGAATTGCGATCGATATTCAACCGGCCACAAACGGCTCAATTATTGTAATCGATCACGGGGGGACCCCAAAGGCACCGTTTATCAGCGCATAAGCGATTGCAAGGTGCCGGAGGTGCAAGGCA
>JAQUEZ010000493.1 GCA_028684915.1 Desulfobulbus sp. | reverse complement strand
GCGCACATGCCCAAGGCTCACCGCGAGTTTGCCGCCTGGACCCCGCAACGGATGATCGCATGGGCGGCCCAGAACGGACCGGCCACCGCCCAGGTGGTGGAGCATATCCTTGCACGCAAGGCTTATCCTGAACAGGGGTTCCGTTCCTGCATGGGCATCATCTCCCTAGCCAAACGCTACTCCCAACAGCGCCTGGAGACGGCCTGTCAACGCGCCCTCGCCATTCAAGGCGTCTCCTACAGAAGCATCAAATCGATCCTTGAACACAAGCTGGATCAACGACCGCTCCCCAGCCAGATGGACTGCATTCCCGTGGCCCACGACAATATCAGAGGCGCCGAGTATTACACCAACGAGAGGAATCCACATGCTCACCCAACCGACCATTGACAAGCTCAACGCCATGAAGCTCGCCGCCATGGCCAGGGCCTTTGCCGACCAGATGCAATCCCCCGATATGACGCAGCTCTCCTTCGAGGAGCGCTTCGGCCTGCTCGTCGACTACCAGATGACCGATCTGGAAAACCGCAGGATGCACAACCGGCTTAAAAACGCCAAGCTCCGCCTTGCCGCCTGCCTTGAAGATCTCGATTTCAAGCAGGGCCGAGGCCTGGACCGGGCCACCGTGATGTCGCTTGCCCTCAACCATTGGGTCAACAACCATCACAATATCCTGGTGACCGGACCAACCGGGGCCGGCAAAAGCTACCTCGCCTGCGCCCTGGCGCAAAAGGCCTGTCGCGATGGACACTCAACCCTGTATCAACGAGTGCCCCGACTGCTGCAAGAAATTGCGGTTTCCAGACTCGATGGCCGCTACGCCAAACTCTTCGCACCGATCAGCAAGTGCGAAGTGTTGATCTTGGATGACCTCCTCATCTCGCCCCTCACCAGGGAAGAGCAACGGGAACTCCTGGAGATTGTTGAAGAACGCTATGACCGCAAGTCCACCATCGTCACCAGTCAACTGCCGGTAAAAGCATGGCATGCTGCCATGCAGGACCCAACCTTGGCCGACGCCGTCCTGGATCGGCTGGTGCACAACGCCCATAAACTTGAACTCAAAGGAGAATCCATGCGACGAAAGCGATCAGTGCTTGACCAAAAAACCGAAACGGTGAAAGGATAAAAACACTTCCCCGTGACTCACTCTCACACCCTGGCCGTTTTCACCGGAATGGCGGCTGTTTTCACAGCGGAACAGCGGCCGCTTTCGCGGCAGTGCCACTGGCCGTTTTCAGCGGAATACCCATCTTTCCTGCCATCCAAGGGATGGCCAGGGGCTAACTGGTTATTGATTGGGAGCGAAATAGGGAGCGAAATAGGAGCGAAACAGGGACACTTCCCGTATTAGATCCCTCTCTGTTTCTTTAAATATGGGAAGTGTCCAGGTTATTCTTTAGTCTTTAGGGTTAGAAATCACCGGGCTCGGTCCCTGCTTTCCGTTTAAATATGTTGTGTACCAATCCTTTGCTAGCTGTTATGGTGTGTATGAATGCTTCCGTTGCCCCGGTTGTACACACTTTAAATTCAAGGAAATGAGGGAGAACATGGCTCAAAGGTTAAACATCAGCATTCCTGATGAACTCAACGAGAGAATCAAGGCTTTTAAGGATATATTAAATATCTCTAAAATATGTCAAGTGGCTATAGATACTGCTGTCACAAGAGAAGAAGCTAGAATTGGAGAGGACATCAAAGCTGCGATAGTCAGAGTAAGGAAAGAAAAGGCAGAATATTTTAAAGTTTATCGAGACGAGGGATTTAAGGATGGAAAATCTGATGCTTTGTCGTTCGCTTACGAAAAATTTATAAAAGTAATATCGGCTATAGAAGAGAAAGATTATAAACAGTCAAATTCAGAAGAAGCATTATACTATTTTGCTGATGAGGTTTACAAAGGCAAGGCCGAATGTATCGGTGATAATCAGTTAGTCCTTGATACAGAAATAGTTTGGGTAAGTTTTTTTGATTTGTCTTATGAAGCTGCTGACGAATATTCCAAAGGATGGATAGATGGCGTCATTTTTGTTTGGGATCAAGTTAAAAGCAAAATTTAATAAATATGAATCATGTTTTCCAGCAACGTGTGAAGTCACACATACCTCAGAGGTATGTTGACTCGAAACAAAAAACGTGGTGCGTCCTCTACTATTATTTATTGACAACCGGAGGCAATATAGAGGTTAACTGGTTAATATGCTTTTTTTATTATTTCCATTGCATTGTTAAATGATTCTTTTGAAGAACTAAATTCTTGTCTGTAGAAATAAAATAGCGCAAGATTATGCTTAGGAAGTTCGAGGAAAATAAATTCGTTCATTTTATTGAAAAAATGGAAACTCTCATTCGATGTCTTGAAAATAACCAATGAGTCTATTTTTCTTTGTTTTGATTTAATACTGAGTCTCTTAAGAGCATTTCTAACATTTGAAAACACTTTGCTTGGAGAAGTTGATTCATCGGCTTGAATTATTGAGAGTGGAAAGTTTGCAAGGTATGGAATAAAATCTCGATCTTTAATTTTTATAAATTTTCTTCGTAAATTTAATACTTGAAATTTGTAGTCTATTAGCTCGAGCCAAATAATTATTTTCTCAATGGTTTCACCCGTAAAATAATCAATATCTAGAGATATGTCGTTAAACTCTTTCTCGATGTAACATTCAAAATATCCTAGAATAAAAGAGTTACAGTGAAAGCAAGCTGGTACTGTTGTCTGGCTATATCTCTGATTTAATTTATTTATTTTAGTTTCGAAGTATTTTTTTTCACAATTACCAAAGGCCCATTTTGGCAATACATGTTCTTTTGTTAAATTAACTCCTGAGCCACAAAATACGCATATATCAGCCTTGTGATTATTAAGGATGGAATCGATAATAAATTTTCTATTTTCTCTTACTTTTTTTCTTAATGATATTAAACGATTATCTATCATAAAGGCTATTTGTAAGAGCTTTCTACCACTTGAGTTTTGCAGGATGTAGTGAGGCACGATTGCGGTCAAAGAAACATTATTTTCTCCCCACAGGGCAACACTTCCAATAAATGTTGACGGGCTCCTCGTCATTTGGTGTGGATTTGATGTATAAAACGATCAAATCCACACCAAATGACGAGGGAAACTATGAATAGCAAAGATATCATAACGTTAGGACTCGGCCTGCAGGCTCCATGGGAAAT
>JAQUEZ010000492.1 GCA_028684915.1 Desulfobulbus sp. | reverse complement strand
ACCGCGTCGAGATCCGACTGGTACGCTTCCATGTCAAGATGACAATGAGTGTCGACACATTCGACATGATCGCGCAGCAGCGGGAGTGGTGGGATAGTACGTTTCATGAAAAAAAAGCAGAGAACCTGTTTACCGGAAAATTGTATGCCATGCGTCGCCGATTACCGAATCGGAACGCCCTCGTCGGGATGCGCCCAGACATTTACCCTGCATCATAGTGAATGTTTATTGACATTAAAACAATAATGTTGAGTTTTTATAATAAAATCGAACCGAAACGGAGATAAAAACCACGCTTTTCCGTTTCCAGATTGTTTCCAAATTGGGGATACATTCAACAAAAAATTTCTGTTCATTTCCTTTGTCACTCGTCACTAGCTCCATTGCCAACTATAGCACCTTGTGCTATAGTTACACATGATTCGATTAATGACCAAAGAGTTTGCCAAGTGGGCAGATAAGCACGGCTTGACGATCACCGACCTTGCCGACGCGCTCAAGGAAGTGGCCGGCGGAAGTTTTGAGGCTGATCTCGGTGGCCATGTTTTGAAAAAACGGGTCCCTTTTCCCGGCCAAGGGAAGCGTGGCAGCGGTCGAACCATTATTTGTTTCAAAAAAGATGATCGGGCAATATTCGTTCATGGGTTCGCCAAGAATGAAAAAGCGAATATGAGCAAGAAAGAGCTAATAGCGTTCCGGCGCGTTGCGGAAATACTGCTCAACCTGTCACCGAATCAAATAGCCCGTTCTATCAGCACGGGGACCTTTATCGAGGTAAACACCGATGAGAAAGACAACGGCTAAATCGTTGACCAGCGTAGTTGATGATTTGTACAAGGATGGCGCAATTGATGAAATTACCATGCGGGAAATTCATTCCCTTTGCTTGCCGGATATCAAAGAATATTCAGCAGACAATATTGTGGCGTTGCGCAAAAAGACTCATCTGAGTCAAGCGGCCTTTGCGGCCGTGGTGAACGTCTCCCCCTCTACTGTTCAGAAGTGGGAAAGAGGCGTCAAGAAACCAACCGGGGCCAGCAAACGCCTTTTCGATATTATTGAAAGAAAGGGCTTGGAGGGAATTTTTTAATCTGTAGCATACTTGATATGAGCGGGACACCAAAAGGTATCCCGCTAAAATTATATCCTATCGTAATTGATAGTTAGAATTGTTTTCCTTCGATATTCTTCCTTAGTTGAGCAATTTCAAGGCCAAGTGCAACGCATTGCTTTCCTTCCATGCACTTGTCTGCATCCATCATTTCCAGAAAATGATCTAATGAGTGTGAACCTTTTTCAAGGTGGACCACCCAAGCTTTCTCCGGTTGGTTGTAGGTCACATTGATATTTATTCCACACTTGCCAATGTCTGGGTAGATCGAAGCAATCCGCTCACATAATTCATTCTCGCTATACATAATCATACCTCCAACTCCTAAGAGTAGTTGGTTTTTACTCAACAATATGGCTCCATTATATAATGCTTGCCGTCCAAGCTAATGAAATGAACGCCATCCTGTTTGGGTAATCCTGCTATTTTCCACGCCTTTTCAGGGTTTATAAATTGCTCATTCACACACTCTTTTGGTTGATGAGCGATTCGGCAAACATTATTCAGTATTGGGAAAACCTTATACTTAAGGAAATACTCCCTCATGAACTTAATGATGTCCATCTGTTCCGCTGATAACGAGTTGAATCCTTCCTGCGCAGCCAATGCGTAAGCTACGTCTTCATTCCAATCATCCTGGTTGGCGAGGTATCCGTTTTCGTCTACGAGAATTTTCTTTCCATTAGATTCAAGCGTTAACATCTCACACCTCCAAAAAAAACCAGCAATCATAATCGATCTGAATTCACTGCGGCTGATTTCGCGTCAGACCTCTTCTCTTACTGTTAAGGATAATCATTATTTTTTCAACAGCTATGCAAGGAAATCTTGTTGTTTTGCAAAATCAAGGACAAATCAAGATAAACATATGATTTAACAAGAAAAGTATATATGGTGTTCATAGGGAAAGCCAAAAAAGGAAAGGCCCGATCAAGGCGTTATACTGGGTATAATAGCTGAGCATAAACGGAATACGGGCGGAACACTAAAAAGCATCCCGACCGCATTGTATTCGCTTTAAGTCAAGCATTTGGTTCGATTAGAATAATTCCCCAAAATATTTCCCCCAGCGGTGCCGCAAGTCTCTTTCCATATTGCAAAACAGTATAAATATTATACCATAATAGCATGAAATTTGAATTTGACCCCAGCAAGAGCGCTTCCAACGAGGAGAAGCACGGAATCGATTTTATTGATGCTCAAGCGCTTTGGGATGATTGGGATTTGTTGGAAATCCCAGCCAAGACCGTTGAAGATGAAGGCCGTTGCCTTGTTGTTGGCAAGATCGGCTCAACGCACTGGTCAGCGGTTATTACATATTATGGCGACGCCCTCAGAATTATATCTGTCCGGCGTTCACGAGAAAACGAGGTGGAATATTATGAAAGCTCAAGAATTTGATGAAAAATTCGAAGCGGGCGAGGATTTGACCAATGAGCTTGAATTTTCAAAGGCTCGCCGGGTCAACCAGGAAAGCAGACGGGTGAATATCGATTTCCCGGCCTGGGTTGTGGATGGGCTTGATAAGCAAGCGCATCGTCTCGGCATCACAAGGCAGGCGCTTGTAAAAGTTTGGATCGCCGAGAAGTTAAAAACCGCTGCACAATTTTGACGCGGTGCTTTCCAATTATGGAGAAATATTTTTCCGATTTAGCTCAGCATCGGGAATTTAACCCAGTGTTGCTCTGTCAGTATATGGCTTTCCGGGTATACCGGGACACCTAATATTACTTCCGTATTCCCTCCCCTATCCGCAATTTCCCGTTCAGTTTTATTGATTTGCTCTGTGGAATGTTAACTCCAGTTTAGAAAATTGGAGGATAAGCCCTGGTAAACGATAGGGAGACGGATAAACTGGTTATGCAGTTTACGGGAAGCTGCAAGCCATCAAATAGGCGTTACTTTTCAACGCCTTTCATTCATCAAGGGAAACATTTCCATGCTTTCTTTTTGCAGAATATTCAAGATATTGCTGATCCTGGGCCTGTGCGCTTCCAGCCGGCCCGCCTGGTCGGCAAACATTTTCCCCTTAGAGCCGCCGGATACCTCCAGCCCTCGGGCGACATTGAGCAGCTTCATC
>JAQUEZ010000491.1 GCA_028684915.1 Desulfobulbus sp. | reverse complement strand
CTTTTTTTCACTTTCCAGCAGCGAAAGGGCTTCTTCCATGGAGGGTCGACGCCAGTCGGCATACCCTGCAAATTGCTCTTTATTGATTCTCGCCACCTCCCGCTTCATCGAGCGACTGCTCACGATATCGGTCCCGCCTCGTTGCCACATCAGTCCCGTTACCCTGTCAGTTACGGTCAGGGCATCACCGTTGTCAACCAGGGCGTGGGGAAAACTTCCCTGCGGGTTACGTTCCTGTTCAACAAAATTATACCGCTTGATCAGAGCGACCACATCTTCCTCGCTCAGCTCCGCCGGTTCATGGGGTAATTGTACCTTGTTCGATAGGGGATGTGCAGTATCCCGCCCCGGAAGGCCGGTTTCACCCAACGACTTGCCAACAGGAATTTCCAGCGGAATAATCTTCGAGTCGTCGTCACCTTCGATGATATGAGCGAGCAGCCATTTTTTCAGTTGCTCGTTGATAGGATGGCTTCGTTCAAAAAATGCTACCCTGCCTTGCTCATTGACGCACTGTTGTACCATTTCAGGAGGGGCCAGAATTTCAGCAACCACCCGAGCATGCTTGATTCCCCGTTCCATCAGACACAATTTGGGCGTTTCATCCCAGGCATCGATAAAAAAATAGTAAACGCGCTCTTTTTTACTGCGTACCCGTTCCGTTCCCCCCCAGCTTTCATAGGTGCCAAAGGTGAATTCCGGCGTCATTTCCCAGTCGATGGCAGGCATACCTGTTAACAGCAATTTTTTAAATAGACCCATTGATTCCTCCCTGGATGCGTTTTTAGTGTCGCGGTTCGACATTGGTTCTGGACTTTGAGTCGCACTCTTACCTCCCTTAGTGTAGGAGGACTTTGACTTGGATCAAAAAATAGCGTTTTTCTCAGTGAAAAAATTACACCTGTGTCTATTGCGCAACCAATTGCACGAGCAAAGGCTGCAATCAGTATGTTGGGTGGCTGATCTGCTCAGCAACTTGATAGATCTGACGAAAAGTTTCAGGTGAAACCTTGCTCTGCCAGTGGCCACTGAAAAGGGCTGTCGCCCAGAATCCCAAAAAAAACACCACGGTGAGCACGGGAAGCAACCAGGCGGCCACTTTCCTCCCGGCCGGTCCTTGTATGGTCAGGCAATTCTCTTTAGGGCAAACGGCCACGCATTCAAGGCAGCCAATACATTCTGGAGAGCGTACTGTCATTTTCTGGCTGACCTTGATCCCCCCAGGGCATTGCCGATCACATTTTCGACAGTTGATGCAGTTGTCAGGTTCACGATTGACTCGAAGAGGGCTAAAAAATGCAAGGAGGCCCAGCAGCGCACCGTATGGACAGAGGAATCGACACCAGAAGTTGGCAATAACAAACGAGATGGCCACCAAAAGAAGAAGGATGGTCAGCGTGAGATTGGTGGGAGCAAGAAAGAACTGGAGCATTTTGGCATCTGCCGCCAGATTGTAAGGTGTTTGCAAAAAAGATGTGATTGCTGCCACATCCATATTCCAAACGATTACATAGGAAAAAAAGGCAAGGAGAAGATATTTTAGGCTGCTGAGCATGGAGCCCAACCAAACCGGAATGTTGAGCATAATGTTCAACCTGGTTCCCGACCATTGCGCGAGATGCGAGGTGAATCCCACCGGGCAGATCCAGCCGCAAAAGCCCTTTCTCGCCAACAAGCCGATCGTGAGCGCGGCCATTAATATTACCAAGCCGGCAGGATGGATGGGGTCGAACTCACCGGTGAGGACAAGCCGTTTCAGGCTCAACAGGGCGGAGATGGGGAGGAATCCCTCGACAGCAGGCGGCCGGGCAACATATTCGCCTTTTCCCATGCTCCACAGGTAGAAGAGGAAAAATTGGTAGCCTGCGTAAAGGGTGAAGAAACCAAAAGCTGCCTGAACCGCCCGTCTGATGACGGTGATGTTGTCCAGAAAGTTATCATTCATTGCCATGACGTCTCCCAATAGAGTCCATGATACGTCCATCGTAATCAAGATGGAGAGCGACTTCCTTGAGCTAGATCAAATCCGGAAATTTTTCTAGAGCATTGACGCGTCGTGTATCTCAATATTAGGGGGCCCGCGATGGTTTACTTGTCTGGCTCGCCCGCTCTTTCAATCCGGGATCGACATAACTCGCCTATGTTGGCATCAAGCGTCCATGTCAATCCGGTCAGATGGTCGATGGCCACCGGGCCGTGGACCTCGAAGCGAATGAGCGGCCAGGGTGCTCCGTGTCGCAACTCGCCATCTTGGCCGCTCCCCTGACAGGCAATCTCCGCTCCGGTTGCATCGTAGCAACAGGTCTGCCCGGTGTGCAGTACATGATGCATGGTAGTCCGTTCAGCTCGAAGCCCGACAGACAGGATCAACGCAGTTACAGGGCCAGCATCCGTTCGAGAAAGGCATGCAATTGCTCATGCATCCCCTTGCTGATACGCTCTTCCTTGCAGCCGTGCGAAGGCCATGATGTTCCTGAATCAGCTCGTCAATCGCTTGCATGATTTCCTCCTTTGGGTTCCTTGCCCAGGGACAACAGGTAGTCTTGCAAGGCAACAGCCTGATTGAAACGAAGATCCCGTGCCGAGAAGAGCAAGACAAGTCCCTTCTCATTCGCCAAATCAAGCAGGCAACGAAGAATCGCTGGCTTGCCCTCTAATTCGGCAACATAACGGAGCTTGAACTCCTCCCACTTCGCGGGATCATGATTGAACCATTTGCGTAAGGAATCGCTGGGGGCGACGTCGCGCAACCACTGATCCGCCCTGAGAGCCTTCTTTGTCACCCCCCGTGGCCAGATCCGATCCACCAAAACTCTCACGCCATCATCTTCATCAATGGGGTCGTAAACGCGCTTGACAGTGATGCGCAGCATGGTGAGTATCCGATGGTTGTCGATAACGTTATCGAAAACCGCTCTCTTGGTGCTTTTGCGCAATGGTGTCGGCCAAGTGCTCCAGGGCGGAAAAGACAGCCTGTTCGGGCATCCCCTTACACAGAACCGGCTCCAGCACCTCGACTTTGAGATTGCCGATCATCCCGGCGAGGGCTTCCACGGTCTTGCCTCCCCAGCCATAGGAGCCGATGATGGAAAGGTATTGCGCCGTTGGCCGTAGGGCATTAGTGAGAAAGGCGGCATGGGCCGCAAGCGGATGTGGCCCGGCGAGGACCGTTGGCGTTCCGACGACAATGGTACC
>JAQUEZ010000490.1 GCA_028684915.1 Desulfobulbus sp. | reverse complement strand
TTTCGCATGGTAACTCGTTCTCTTGGCATCACGTCCTCCTTATATTGAATCAAGGAAGACACGATACCGGTTGAAGGTTACCCCGCGACTATTCTCTCATTAGGCACTGGCCGTTTTCGTCGGAATGCTGGCCTTTTTCCCGCCGGAATGCTGGCCGGATTCATTCGGAATACGCAGTCGATGGTCAAACCGCGCAGCAGATAGGGGTAAATCTTGTTGCCGGGGTGCTTCTTGCTGGTTCCGGCTTTCGATACAAGGCCTCAATGCCCATGCGCTTCATCAGCGTGCCGACACTCGTTGCGTCACAGCTGCGCCTCTTGGCTGGTGAATGCAGGTATCGAGCTTCCAACGATTGCAAAGATACTTGGTCACAAGGATCTGACGATGACCGCCAGGTACAGCCATGTGAACGACTCCAGCGTCAAGGACGCTATGCGCACCCTGGACCAGCAGCAGGTACAGACCGTGGAGACCGTCAAGATCCGTAGCCATGGGTAACGCCTTTAACCCTTGCATGTGCTATCATCAATTGCTATCATATCCCTATGAAGTCAAAGCATCGGAAGACACTGGCGGCGATATTCGCCGACCCGGCAAACGGCAACATGAAATGGAGCGAGATTGAGGCCCTGCTTGTTGCCGTTGGTTGCCAGGTAATTGAAGGGGCTGGCTCCAGCGTTACCTTTGAGCGGGATGGCATCAGGGCCTATTTTCACAGGCCACACCCGGAAAAGGAAGCGTTGCGGTATCGCGTCAAGGATGCTCGTGAGTTTTTAATCAAGATAGGTGAAGCACCATGAACAGCATGAAACACAAGGGCTACCATGCCAAGGTTGAATACGATCCAGACGACCACATCTTTGTCGGGCACATCATCGGCATTCGTGACGTTGTGGGATTTCACGGTGAATCCGTGCAAGAACTTGAGACCGCATTCGCCGAAGCCGTGGACAACTACCTTGCCGCCTGCGAACAGTTGGGGCAGCAACCAAATAAACCGCACTCCGGGAAGCTTATGTTGAGGGTGCCGGTTGAAGTCCATGCCGCCGTTGCTGCTGCCGCTGAAACCAGCGGGAAGAGCATCAACCAGTGGGCAGCGGGTGTGCTGGAAAAGGCGTGTCAATGATGGAGATCATCGACGTCAAGTCGATGCACGCCAAGATCGGCCAATTGACCCTGGAGAATGATTTTTTGAGATGACGCGCTCACCAAGGCGGGGTTGCTGAGCGCAAAGCGATAATCAACCGTGGCCATCCCCTTTCGATTAAGCGCCAGGGCGAATTGGTCGGCATCAGCCGCAGCAGCGTCTATTATCAGGCCCGCCCGGTCAGCGCCGCCGATTTGGAACGCATGCGGCGCATCGACGAACTGCACCTGGAACACCCTTTCATGGGCTCCCGCATGCTTCGAGATCAACTCAACCGTGCCGGTTGTGCGGTGGGCCGCACGCATGTCGGCACGCTGATGAAGCGCATGGGCATTGAGGCCTTGTATCGAAAGCCGGGAACCAGCAAAAAACACCCCGGCAACAAGATTTACCCCTATTTGCTGCGCGGCTTGACCATCGACCGAGCCAATCAGGTCTGGGCGCTAGACACGACCTATATTCCGATGGCAAAAGGATTTGTGTACCTCGCCGCCGTTGTTGATTGGGCCAGCCGGAAAGTGTTGGCCGCCAAGGTCGCGATCACCCTGGAGGCCTGCCATGCGGTTGACGTGCTGCAGGAAGCGTTCACTCGCCATGGTTCGCCTGCAATCGTCAACACCGATCAAGGCAGCCAATTTACCGCCGCCGAATTCGTCAAAGCGGTTGAAGGCAGAGGCTGCCGGATCAGCATGGACGGTCGCGGGGCCTGGCGGGACAATGTTTTTGTTGAACGATTATGGAAATCCGTGAAATATGAATGGGGGTATTTGCATGCCTATGACACGGTCACCGATGCCAGAGTCTCGATCATGCAGTATCTGGATTGGTACAACAGATCCCGACCCCATTCAAAACTAGAGAAAAGAACCCCGGACGAAGCATATGCCGTGATGTTGCCGACGGTTAAACAGGCAGCCTAACAACAAGCAGAGTCTTCACTTAAAAAATAGAAAAAACTGCCCGAACGAACTGAGCCACTTCTGTGGCGGCGAAAGCTGAGATCAGCACAGCGTCTAAAGAAATGAAAAAGTTGTACAGGGGTTGTACAAATTACCCCGTAGACGAAAACAGAGACTTAAGCATGATGCCTAAGTCTCTGATATTTTTGGTACGCCCGGAGGGATTCGAACCCCCGACACCCGGATTCGAAGTCCGGTGCTCTATCCAGCTGAGCTACGGGCGCAGCGTTGTGTGCGGTGTGCGGAACCTGAAAAGGCTAGTTCCTTTTCAATGATCGTCGCAGGGCGGCCATCATCGGATCGCCACCTTACTCGGAAACACGCGGCGGCGTCAACCCTGCCGCTGCGCAGAACCGAGGAAAATCGTTCAGGCAAGCAGGAGCGGCGACGGTTCTTCGAGGTTGCGCAGGGCGTTGAGCAGACGGTCGGGGTCGGTGTAGGCGGCCAGCCGCGCCCGGTTGGCCGCAAGCGCCGGCAGGGCTTTGGCCGCCAGCTTGCCTGCCGCTTCCGCAAAACCATATTCCCCTTTGATGTACACCCCGGCCGCCCGGATCATGGCCTGAAGCAAGGCCTTTTCCTCCCCATGGGCGCGCAGCCAAGCGTGCTCGACAATCTCGTGGACCTCAAAGTGCAGGCCCAGATCCCACAGCGCCAAGCCCTGCCACAGCACATCGGGCGGACCTGTCTCGACCAGCTCAAGAAACCGCGCGTACCGCGCCAAGCGGTTGCCGATGTAGGCCGTCTGCTCAGGGCCGGGAGCGGCGGCCAGAAAGCGGGCCGCCGTCGCTTGGGCGGGGGCGAGTCGACGCTCGCGCAGACAGACCAGCAGGGATTCGGAAAGCTGATTGCGGATGTCCCGGCTCAGTCGGTCGCGGAACGGATCAAAAGGGCGATGAATCATTTGTCGATCTCCAGTCCGATCTAGTATAGTGCGCGCGCGTCCACGCCCCGCACCGGGGGGTAGCACGACGCGTTCACGGACTTGCTCCGGGCGACGTTCCATCTGACCGAGGAGTTCGAGGACAGGAAGAGCCTGGACGGGCTCCCCGCCGCTGACCTCGACCACCTTTCGAACGACGTGAGCAGGGC
>JAQUEZ010000164.1 GCA_028684915.1 Desulfobulbus sp. | reverse complement strand
AAACTGGAAACCTTCACCGATGCCGCCAAGGCCCTGGGGCTCACCCTACCCCGTTCCGAGGTCAGTCCGGCCTGGTTTTCCGAAGTGATTCGCCAGGCAGCGAACTCCACCTCCGAATACATCGTCAACAACCTCCTGCTACGCACCATGCAGCAGGCCCGCTATGCCCCGGAAAATGTCGGCCATTTCGGATTGGCCGCACCTTTTTATCTTCACTTCACCTCGCCGATCCGCCGCTATCCCGACCTGGTCGCCCATCGGGTACTCCAGGCCTGGCTGGAGAAAAACAAAGAGATCGCTCCCACGCCGGGCAAGGAAAGCAACCTCACCGAGGCTGGGCTCCACCTCTCCCAGTGCGAGCGTAAGGCCATTGATGCCGAACGCAATGTCCACGCTCGCTGCTCTGCCCTGTTTCTGCTTGAACGGGTTGGCGATATCTTTCCGGCAATCATCTCCGGCGTGAGTGCTTTCGGTCTCTATTTGACCCTGGATGAGAGCTACATCAGCGGCATGATCCCAATTGCGACCATGACCGATGATTACTACCTCCACGACAGCCGTCGTTACCGTCTGATAGCTCAGGGCAGCAACCGCATGTATCAGCTGGGCGACCGGCTGCTGGCTCGACTCGATCACGTTGATCTTTCAACAAAACGAATTAATTTTTCCCTTGCCCCCACCACAGTGGAAAACACACGGAAAAACGGTGAAGCAGAGGCTGATTGAGCCCAGAAATGGCCGTGGTTTTGCTTGACGAATATCGGCAATTCAAATAAGAATGGGGCCTCTGGACGCAGACCTTTTCGTCAATGCGACCGCTGGTTTTACTGCGGTAGCATCACTTTTTCTTTGAGGTAACAATCATGGTAAACAATAGCTGGTTCTCCGATATTCTCGCCAACCCCTTTCTTCGCGGACTCTGCATCGGCCTTGCCGTGGCACTTTTTTTCCTGGTACGCGGCTGGCTGAAATCGCAGGAACTCAAAAGCAGCCTCAAAAAGCTGCGCGAACATCTCCACACCAAATTGGAAATCGATGCCACTGAAAACGAGCGGCGCAAGGAGGATATGGATAAGGTCAAACAGGAGCGTGACAACCTGCGCAACATGGTTCAAGTACTTAACCAGAAACCAGGCCGCCAGGAACTGCGACAGGTCCAGGTCTATCAAAAGGCTATTGAAATCATGTTTGAAAAATCCCCC
This sequence comes from Desulfobulbus sp., assembly GCA_028684915.1. Next base: position 12,251 of record JAQUEZ010000164.1, on the reverse strand, counting down.
GGCTTTGCTCCGGCCTGGCAGATTACGATGAAAGAAGCCGAAGAAGAGATGAAGCGGGCCGAACGAGGTATTATCCCCTTCTTTAAACGGATGACCTCCAGCAGCCCCGGGTCGGAAAAATCCGGCAAAAAAACCCTGGAACTGGAGCAGTCCACCGGCAACTAATCCGGCGCACGCAAAACACTATGATAGAACGACAAACACCGACCGGGCCGCTTGGCCAGGTCGGTATTCTTTTGATTGGGCCGAAGTTTCCAGAAAATATCGGGGCTTCGGCCCGGGTTGCCTCTAACTTCGGCATTTCGGAACTGGTAGTGGTCAGCAACGAGCAGTATGACCAAGAACGGATGCTGAAAATGGCCACCCACAAAGCCGCACATCTGATCCGTGAGATGCGGATCTGCAGCACCACAGTCGAGGCGGTAGCGCCTTATCACTGTGTTGTCGGCACCACAGCCCGCCAAGGACGCCGCCGCTTGCAGGACCAGACGCCCCGTGAGGTAATCGCCGAGATTCAGCCGATGCTGGCCGGCAACAGTATCGGCCTTATGTTTGGCCCCGAAGATGCAGGCCTAAGCAACGAAGATCTCGACTTTTGCCAGTTTGCCTCCACCATCCCAACCGCCGGTTTTTCCTCGCTCAATCTGGCCCAGGCCGTGGCCATCCACTGTTACGAACTGTACACCGCTGCCCACACCCACCCCTTTGCCGGTGTCCCCCAATCGGATCTGGCCAACGCCTTTGAAATGGAGGGGATGTATGCACATATCGAGGAGGCGCTGGGCGAAATCAACTTTCTTCGCCACACCAATCGCACTTACTGGATGCGCAATGTCCGGCAGTTCTTGGGCCGGGTAAAGCTCAAGAAAAAAGAAAGCAGCCTGATCCGCGGCATCTGCCACAAGTTCCTCTGGCACAGGCGCAATCAGGGGCTGGCCCACCTGCCCGAAGAGATTGAGCAGCCTTTCAAGGAAACCACCCGGTAAATCCACCTTTTCCCGTGCCGCCTACACACCCTGCAGGGGACAGGCGGCACAGTCGGGATTTTTCTTTTTGCAATACAGATTGCCCACCTTGACCAGCAGGGCGTGATACTCGTTATAGAGCACCGTTTCGCTGGGCAGGTGGTCCATGAACAGTTCCTGGATGGCTTCGTAATCGCAGTCCTCGTCAATGAGCTGATGGCGAGAGAGAATGCGATGGGTGTAGGTGTCGACCACAAAGATAGGCTGATCGGCGGCGTAGAGAAGGATGGAATCGGCGGTCTCCCGGCCGATCCCCTTGATTGAGAGCAGTTGTTCGCGGAATGCGGCAAGGGGCTGGCCAAGAAAGGCCTGTAAATCATCGCCGTAATGTTCGCGGATAAAGAGGAGCAGATTCATCAAGCGACCGGCCTTAACATTGTAGTAACCGGCCGGCCGGATATATTCTGCAAGAAGAGCGACGGGCAGATCGACAAGCGCGGACAACGAAAGCAGCCCAGCACTTTTCAGATTATCGATCGCCCGCTCGACGTTTTTCCAATTGGTGTTCTGGGTGAGAATCGCCCCCACCATCACTTCAAAGGCACTTTCCGCCGGCCACCAGTGCTGCGGGCCGAGTTGAGCAAACATTCGCTGATATATCAACTGCAGGGTTTCGGCGGGGGGCATGGGGATTTTTTTTTCGTTTGTCGTCGTTTAATTGTGTTGGCCAGAACGTGAGTTCAGCAGTTTGCTCGCCTCAATAACCGATACGATCTCACGCCCTAGAGACTGTTTATCTTGGCCCGCCTAATCCCCCAGGCAGATACCGATGTCCCGGGCCGTCTGCACCTTATCGCTTTCCAGGTCTACTTTTTTGCGCCGTCGAATAGCATCGGCAATGGGAACGGCGGTCATGTTCGGTGGCACCCAGGCCACCATATGATCAAAGATGCCCTTCTCCGCCAGTCGGACTGCCGCAGCCCCAAAACGTAAGGCGAGCAGACGATCAAAGGTGGTAGGTGAACCACCGCGCTGGAGATGGCCAAGCACCAAAGAACGAGTGTCCTTGCCCAACCGCTGGCGAATCTGGCTGGCCACCCACTCACCGACGCCGCCGAGCACGACCTCGGAGCGGCCAAGCTCTCCCTGCCCCTTACTGATTACTTGCCCGTCTTCGGCCCGTGCGCCTTCGGCCACAACCACGATTGAATAATGTTTGTCGTGGAGTTCATTGTCCGAAATTTTGGCACAGATCGAATCCATCTGAAAGGGGATCTCCGGAATAAGGATCACATCGGCCCCGCCGGAAATCCCTGAATACAGGGCAATCCAGCCGGAATCACGCCCCATGACTTCCACCACCATCACCCGATCATGCGATTTGGCCGTGGAATGAAGCTTGTCAATGGCATCGGTTGCCGTAGACACGGCAGTATCAAAACCAAAAGTCCGATCGGTGGCCTCGAGATCGTTATCAATGGTTTTAGGCACGCCGATCACCGGCATCCCTTTTTGCGCAAAACGATGCGCAATCTCCAGACTCCCGTCACCGCCAACAGCAATGTGGCAGAAAAAACCGTTGCGTTGAAAATTGGCCAGAATCTTGTCTGAGATATCAACTATCTGGATTTCTCCGGCTAGATTCTCCACCGGTTTGGCAAAGGGATTTCCTTTGTTGGTTGAACCGAGGATGGTGCCTCCTTGGGAGAGGATACCCTCGACACCTTCCGGCGTCAGGCGGATAAGATCGTCCCGGTCGAGTAGACCGCCATATCCGGCCCGGCTCCCATAGACCTCCCATCCTTTTCGGGTTGCCGAGTTGACCACCGCAAAAATAACAGCATTCAGCCCCGGGGCATCGCCGCCACCGGTGGAAATGAGCAACTTTTCTCGCATATTTAACTCCTTGCCTGTGAAGTTTTCCAGCTACTGCATATTCAATATCTTGATTGTAGAAACCCCCTGACGCTTTGACAATCATTTTCGTCCAATAATCCGATTTCATAACGATTTTGCGCGAACAACAGGATGCTCTTTCCCCTTCCTTGCTCGGGTCACCAGCCTCTGTCCCCACCTTTGCGGTCTCGGACAATCAAGGGCCACCGAGTCACCAAATCACCACCGAGTGGCTCTTTCTCGCCCTGTGGGTTGATCTTTGGTTGACGAGTTTTATTTTGCGCCTTACTCTTGCCTCATACCCCAATGACTTCTTTCCCCTCAAGGGAAGGAGGTTTTATTTACTTTTGAGGAGGCAGAATGTTTGAAGTAACAGAGGTTGCTGTGAACAACCTGAAATCTTACCTGGAGCAGAACAAAATCAGTTCTGCTATTCGCATCGCACTGATGCAGGGTGGCTGAAGTGGCCCAAGCCTAGGTTTGGCTCTGGATGAGCCAAAAGATACTGATAAGGTTTTTGAGGAAGGCGGCCTGAAGTTCCTGGTAGATAGTGATCTGCAGGAACAGTGCGGGGCCGTTAAAGTTGACTTCATGGAGGCCGGATATCGCTCCGGGTTTTCCATTACATCCGCCAATCCGCTTAGCAGTGGTGGAAGTTGTGGATCCTGTAGTGGCTCATGCGGTTGATCTTTACCGATCATCCGGCCAGAAGCCCTCTTGTCGTCATCGGCAAGGGGGTTTTTTTTTATGTTCTTTTACGACAAACGTAATATCCTTTTCTGTCGTGCCAAATTCTTGACACCCTGTGTTTAGTCCTTACCTTCTCCTCTGAATAAAAGAATATACCGCCTGTTATTCCCCACAACCAGGTAAGGAGAGAGAAGATATGCAACTCGACAAGTTTACCCTTAAATCACAAGAAGCCATCCAGACTGCGCAACAGTTGGGCCAATCGGCCGGCAACCAGGAATTGCAACCCGAACACCTGCTCAAAGCCATTCTTGAGCAGCCCGACGGGGTGGTGGTGCCGGTGCTGCAAAAAATGGGCGTTACTCCGAGCGTGGTTTTAAATGAAACCAATCAGCTCATCAACAACCTGCCCAAGGTCAGTGGTTCCGGGGCCAACCAGACCTACGCCTCGCAGGCATTTCGCACCCTCCTTGATCAGTCGTTCAAGACTGCGGCCAACATGCAGGACGAGTATGTCAGCCAGGAACATCTGTTCCTGACCATGCTCGCCGACCGTTCGCTCAAGGTCACCGCCATGCTCAGCCGGAACGGTATCACCAGCGACGCCTTTCTCAAAGCCCTCATGACTGTACGTGGCAACCAACGGGTCACCGACCCCTACCCAGAAGACAAATACCAGGCCCTGGAAAAATATGCGCGTAACCTTACCGATGTTGCCCGCAAGGGCAAACTTGACCCGGTAATCGGACGCGACGAGGAGGTCCGACGGATCATCCAAGTGTTGTCGCGGCGGACAAAAAACAATCCAATCCTGATTGGTGAGCCCGGCGTTGGCAAAACGGCCATCGTCGAGGGGTTGGCACAGCGCATCGTCAACGGTGATGTCCCCTCCACTTTAGAGAACAAACAGGTCATTTCGCTCGACCTCGGCTCTTTAGTGGCCGGTGCCAAGTACCGCGGCGAATTCGAGGACCGACTCAAGGCCGTGTTAAAAGAGGTCGAAAAAAAGGCCGGTGAAATCATCCTCTTTATCGATGAAATCCACACCCTGGTGGGCACAGGAGCGGCCGAAGGTTCGATGGATGCCTCCAACATGCTCAAGCCAGCCCTGGCCCGAGGGGAACTCCACTGCGTCGGCGCCACCACTCTGGATGAATACCGCAAATATATTGAAAAAGATGCGGCCCTGGAACGGCGTTTCCAACCGGTATTAGTCCAGGAACCAAGCGAAGAGGACACTATTGCCATTCTCCGCGGCATCAAAGAAAAATACGAGGTGCATCACGGGGTGCGCATCCAGGATGCAGCCACCGTGGCTGCGGTCACCCTCTCAAACCGCTACATTACCGACCGTTTTCTCCCGGACAAGGCCATCGACCTGATTGATGAGGCGGCATCAAGGCTGCGGATCGAAATCGACTCCATGCCCACGGAGATCGATCAGTTAGAACGCAAAAAGATCAAGCTGGAGATCGAAAAAGAGGCCTTGAAAAAAGAGCATGACCCCGCATCCAAGGAGCGGCTGACCAAAGTACACGAAGATTTGGCCAATCTCGATGATTCGCTCAAAGGCATGAAGGGCCAATGGACCCTGGAAAAAGATACCATCCAATCGATCCGCGATATCAAGACCAAGATTGACCAGGCCCACATGGAAGAGCAGCGTGCCGAGCGCGCCGGCGAGCTGAGCAAGGTGGCTGAAATCCGTTACAGCCGGATCGTCCAGCTCAACAAGGAACTGGAGGTTGCCAATGCTCGGCTCAGTGAGATCCAGGAGGGTCACCAGATGCTTAAAGAAGAGGTAGCTGCTGAAGATGTGGCTGCCGTGGTCGCCAAGTGGACCGGCATTCCGGTGGATAAACTCTTGGAAGGGGAAAAGGAAAAACTGGTCCATGCCGAGGATGCTCTGGGCAGTCGGGTTATTGGCCAGCGCGAGGCTATCGTTGCCGTGGCTAATGCAGTGCGCCGTGCCCGGGCCGGCCTCCAAGATCCAGACCGCCCGTTGGGTAGCTTTATCTTCCTAGGCCCCACCGGTGTGGGCAAGACCGAGCTGGCCCGCAGTCTGGCTGATTTCCTTTTTGACTCCGAGCAGGCAATGATCCGTATCGACATGTCGGAGTATATGGAAAAGCATTCGGTTGCTCGGCTGATCGGAGCCCCTCCGGGCTACGTCGGCTACGACGAGGGCGGCATGCTCACCGAGGCGGTGCGGCGGCGGCCTTATTCAGTCATCCTGCTCGATGAAATCGAAAAGGCCCATCCCGATGTGTTCAACGTTCTTTTGCAGGTCCTCGACGATGGTCGCATGACCGACGGCAAGGGACGGACCGTGGATTTCAAGAACACGATCCTGGTCATGACCTCCAATCTTGGCAGCCATGTCATCATGGAACTGGCTCAGACCGATCCCGAGGCCATGCGACGACAGGTGGATGAACTCTTACATCGTCAGTTTAAACCGGAATTTCTCAACCGGATCGATGAGATCATCACCTTCCACGGTCTTACCCGGGATAACCTGTTGCAGATAGTCGATATCCAGATCAAACGGATGAGCAAACGGCTGGCAGAACGGAAATTCAAGGTCACCCTGACCAAAGAGGCCAAACAGCTGCTGGTTGATGTTGGTTTCGACCCGTCCTTTGGCGCGCGACCATTGAAACGTGCCATCCAGCGCTACATCGAAGATCCGCTAGCCCTGAAAATGCTGGAGGGGCATTTCAACCAAGGTGACCATATCCTCATCGACCGTAATACGGACAAACAACTCAGCTTTACTCGTCAATAATCATCTCCCTCCTGCACCCTGCAGGAGGGGTTGTGCCTCCACATCACCTGGATTTGCAAACAAATCTTTAAAAAGCGGGCTAGGCAGAGTACATTGAGGGGCAGATAATTCGGCAAACAGGGAGATATGGCCACAGGCCTTTCTCCCTGTTCCGCCGCTCACTGCTACCCTGGAATCAATGGAATGCGACGCCTGCGACCCCGGTTGCCCATCTTCTTCGACCCATCATCTTTATTGCCTTCAGACTCTGGTGGCGGCACAATACGCCTGGTTTTCCTCGGCCTATGCATGGTGTTGCTCACCGCCTTGCCCGCCTCCGCCCATCCCAACCTAGAACTCATCATCCGTGGTAACCTGAGCGATAGCCAGCGCAAAAATATCAGCAGCTATCTCTCTCTGGCCCGGCTTGGCGACGACGAGCAACTCTCCGAGGCCATGTTCAGGCGCCTTTATCGCAAAGCCCCCCAAGAAGCCAGTAAAGCCCTAGAACCCTTTGGCTACTATGCCCCGAAAATTACGCTCGACCAGCAGCGGCTACAATCCGGCAAATGGAAGGTGAACCTCAATGTTGAACCGGGAAAACCCATCCGGATCGATTCGGTCGAGATCATCCTTTTCGGCCCTGGCACCCAGGATGGCAAACTCAAACAGGCCATTGACCAATTCCCCCTGCACAAGGGAGATATCCTTAACCATCAGATCTACGAACAGGGTAAGGAACGGTTGATTACTCAGGCCCTGGAAAATGGCTACCAACAGGCCGGATATCAGCGCAGCCGGGTTGAAGTAAATAAAAAGGAATTCAGTGCGGCCATTCAACTTGGCCTTACCTCCGGGGCGCGCTACCTCATCGGTCCATTGCATTTTCAGGCAGACTTCATCGACCATGAACTGCTTAAAAAAATAACGCCGGTTCACGAAGGCGACCCTTTTTCGCCCAAAGCCCTCACCCGCATGCGCCAATCGCTGTATAATGCCGGGTATTTTTCCAGTGTTGATATCAACTACGATCTCGCCCAAGCCCAACCAAGCTCAAACAAGGTTCCCCTTACTGTTGTCCTCACGCCGAACCTGGCTCACAAGTACGGCATCGGCTTGGGCTACGGCACTGACACCGGCCTGCGCAGCACGCTGGCGTACACCAATCGCCATATCAATCGTTTTGGGCATCAACTCGATTTACAGTGGCAACCTTCCGAACGAAAAGGCAACTTCGGTGGCGTCTATACCATTCCCATCGGTGATCCCAAACGGGACCGCCTGAGCATCACCGGTACGTACGAAACCGAGAGCTATGACAACACCGAGACCGAAACCTTCAATGCCATAATTAGCCACGACCATTTCCGCCCCTGGGGAGAGTATTCAACCTATCTGCAATATCTTCGAGAGGACTACGATACCGGCGCTTCTTCGGACAACGACCAAACCAGCTTCATCATTCCAGGCATCAAGGGCACGATCTTTTGGACCGACGACCGTATCTCCACCGACAGGGGATTACGACTCGCCGCCTCGGTCATCGGCAGCGAAAAAGGGGTAATGGGGGATGCCGATTTTATCCAGGCCAGCCTTCACGCTAAGGGCATCTATCGCCTTTTTGATACATGGCGGATCATCGGCCGCTCCGAGATCGGCACCACCCTGGTCGATGATATCTACGACCTCCCTCCGACGCTACGTTTTTATGCCGGTGGTGACCAGAGCGTCCGCGGTTATGGGTACAAACAAATTGGCCCCACCGACTCGGATGGTAACCTCCTGGGCGGAAAAGATCTCTTTATCTATAGTGTTGAACTGGAACGCAACCTATATGAAGAATGGAGCGGTGCGGTGTTCTATGATAGCGGCACGGCGACGAATAGCTTCACCGACATCACCATGCATTCGGGCGCCGGTGTTGGCCTACGATGGAACGGGGTGTTCGGCCAGGTTCGCCTTGATCTTGCCAAAGCCTTGGATGAGGGTGGCTCCTGGCAAATCCACTTCACTCTGGGAGCGGATCTGTGAAAATCATCAAACGCCTTCTTCTCGGGTTTACTGCAACTTTGCTGGTTTTCTGTACGCTCCTGCTCTTTTCTGCAACCACAGAAATGGGGCTACGAGTCCTGATTGCGCTCTCTAATTCGCTTACCAACGCTTTTTTTTCTATCGGATCCGCATCAGGTACCCTGCTCGGCCCCTTTGAACTTCGCCAAATTCGCTACGCCGATGGCATCGACACCGTTCTCATCGACACCCTCCAACTCGACTGGCAACCCAGCCAACTACTTGATGGCCAGATCCACCTCCACAGCCTCAGTGGTACACAGGTCCAAGTCATGCTGGGGGAAAGCTCGGGGGGAGGCTCCGAAGAAACCATCCTGCCCGCCTTGTACCTGCCGTTGGCAGTTATCGTGGACAAGCTGCAGGTGAACAGTTTTATTCTTTCCTCAGCCGGTGAAGAACTGCAAACTTTGGAGAGCCTGAGCTTGAGCCAACTCAGCTACCTTGGCGATCAACTCAGCTTTTACGATTGTACCCTCCTTGCGGCAGACAGCAGAATGCAGCTCAAGGGTGTCCTACAAACCAACGCGGACTACCTGATCAAGACAACGGTCAAAGCACAACTCGCTTTTAACGAGTACGCCCCTCTTGTTGCCACAGCTACGCTTGAAGGCCCCTTAAATAGGCTCAAGATCACTGCGGACCTTAAGCAACCTTCATCCTTGCACCTGACAGGCGAACTTAATGGACTCCTGGGGGCAACCTCCTGGACCGCAGTAGCCAACAGCGAAGAAATCGCCTTGCCAGCATTTAACACCCAATGGCCTGATCAGAGCTTTCGCCAGGTCTCCCTCCGGGGACAAGGTACGCTGAAGGATTACGACCTGACTCTGGATGCCAAAACCGGTGTACCCGGCTTACCCTCCCCGGTGGCTGTTGCCGCAGTGGTCCATGGCGACGACCTTGGCCTTGAATTTTCCAGGCTAAGCCTAACCCAGAATAAAGCCATCTGCTCTGCCCGGGGAAAGGTGCAGTGGAGTCCGCATTTTTCCTGGCAGGCAAACATCCAGGGAAGCCAGCTTGATCCCTCCGTATTGCTGCCTCAATGGCCCGGCCATTTTTCGGCAAAGCTGGTCACCAAGGGGGAGATAAGCCCAACGCTGCGAGCTCAGGTTCAACTCTCCGATTTACAGGGTACTCTGCGAGGCTATCCCCTTACCGGGGCAGGAAGCATGGATTTGCAAGGCGACCGCCTCACCCTACCCCAATGTACCCTGAAAAGTGGAGGATCTCGCCTCGAGATCTCCGGGACCTCCATGCCAAAACTGGATCTTGCCCTGCGAGTTCACTCGACAAACCTTGCAGAAGTTTTACCCAAGGCATCAGGAACCTTGGAAGCAAAAGCGCATTTGGGCGGCACGCTGACTAAGCCGGAACTCAATCTGAACATTGAAGGCCGCAAACTCGGCTTTGACCAGAATAAAATCGGCCGGTTGAGTGCAACCGCAAGTGGCTCAATAGCAAACGATGGGCTTTTCAAGGCAACCCTCCAGCTAAGCAAGGCCTCTCTCTCCGAAATGCTGCTTGAAAAAGCAACCCTTGATCTCCAAGGATCTCTCAATAAACATACCTTGAAACTTGCCGCGGCAAACAGTGAGCTGAAAACTGGATTGGAACTGCAAGGCAAATATGCACAAGGAAATTGGCAAGGGAGTCTACGGCAAAGTCATCTCGCGTTTGCCGGTGGGGGCGATTGGCAGCAACAAAAAGAAAGTGAATTGTTCTTCTCCCCCAAGCAGATAAAACTGGCAAGGACATGCCTGGGAACATCGAGAAAAAGTAATGTATGCGTGGATGGCACCTGGAATGGAGATAATCGGCCCTGGCAATTCCAGACAAAAATGACCGCCCTGCCCTTGGCTGCACTTGCACAAAGCCTCAATGCCCCTTGGCCGATCCAGGGAACACTCAACAGCACGTTGCAGATACAGGGAAAAGAGCAACGGGTCATCCAGGCTCATTTTTCCGCTGAGACCGACGGCCTGCAACTCACGGCACCGTTTCCCGAAGGACAGCAACAAAAAATTTCCTGGCAAAGCAATTCCCTGCGCGCCGAATACGGCAACAATCAACTGCACATACGCTTATCCAGTCTCATCAATGAACAAAATTCGCTTAAAGCCGACATGCGGCAAACCACGGCAGATCCCATTGGCGAATTCCTGACCCGACCGTTGCAGGCAAATATCCAGTTAAACCTCCAGGACCTCAGCCTCCTCGCAATCCTATCCGACCAGGCAGTTATTCCCTCTGGAACGCTTCAAGGGGCGTGGACAGTTAAAGGCCCCATCCTCTCCCCCCGACTCTCCGGCGAAATCCATCTTAGCGAGGGCAAAGCGGAAGTACCGGCACTCGGCATCACCCTTTTTCCCCTGCACCTTTCCCTGAAGGGGGATAGGAAAACGGTGGAAATAGAGGCTATGGCCCAATCCGGCTCCGGGGAACTTCGCGCCACCAGCACCCTGGCGCTGGACCATCCTGAGAATAGATCGGCGCAGGTACATCTTGTCGGCAAAGACTTTCATGCCGCCAAACTCCCAAGCATGGACTTGACCCTTTCCCCGGATTTGCTGCTGACTGTTAGCGAAAAAGAGATCAGGGTTCATGGCCGGGTCAATATCCCTAAAGCCCAGGTCACTTCGATTAACTTTGACCAAGCCACAGCACCATCAAGTGATGTCGTTGTTATCGATGAGGGCACACCAATATCGACTTCCAATCAACCACTCTTTCTGAATCTTGATCTTATCACCGGTGAAGAGGTCAATGTGGACGCCTACGGTTTACGAGGAAAAATTAAGGGGAATCTGCGCATCGATGGCCAACCTGGCCGACCCATGCTTGGCACAGGAACCCTTTCGGTCAATAAGGGGACATTCAGCCTCTACGGAAAACGATTAAAGATTGATGTGGGCCGAGTGCTGTATACTGGCGGCCCTCTCACCAACCCGGGTATCGAGCTGCGCAGTGAACGTAAAACCGATAAGGCGACCACAGGGGTCACCATTGAGGGATTTCTGCAAAACCCGGAAATTTCCTTTTATTCCACTCCGGCCATGGAACAATCGGCAATCATCCAAAACCTCCTGGAGGATACCGCCATTGGAGGAGAAACCCGCGAAGACATCGGGGTAGTGGGTACTGCAGCTGAAAAAATCGGCCTCGGTGGATTAGTCCCCTACCTGCAAAGTCTGAAAAAACTTTCAATGATCGACGAAATCAAACTGGAGAGTGGGGATGACTCAGAAGACAGGTCTCTAGTTTTCGGCAGTTGGCTGACCCCAGATCTGTATGTCAGTTACGGCAAAGACTTGGTCAAAGAATCGGGCACTTTCAACACAAAGCTCAATCTGGGACACGGATTTTCTTTGCTCACCGAAACCGGATCCTCTCAAAGTGGCGGTGATATCAAATACGAACTTGAGCGGTAAACCAAAAAACAAGATAACGCGGAGAGCAAAATACAAGGTGGGCCATTTGCCTTTTTTGTTCCACCGCGGTAGGTTGTGCCCGGAAAACTTTTATCAACACATTCACATATAGGAATACCATGGCTGAAAATGTCGAAGATTTAACCGTCAATTATGAAGAAGACGGTGTTCTAGTTGTCAAGGAAATCGCCAAAGAGATCCTCTCTAAAGGCAGCTGGACTACAATTCTCTTTCGCTACCAGGACCTAGACCGAACTAAAGGGGAATTTGGCCCCGAAAAGTTCACCATCCGTCGCTATCAAAAAAGAGCAGGCCAGTACCAAACCAAGTCTAAATTCAATATTTCAAGCACTGCCCAGGCACAAAAGATAGTCGAAACGCTTTCAAGTTGGCTGGCAGGAGAAAAGCAGCAATAAACCATGCCCCTGTCTTTTG
>JAQUEZ010000489.1:1770-3208 GCA_028684915.1 Desulfobulbus sp. | reverse complement strand
CTTTTTACGGGAACACGCCTGTGATGAGATGTGTGGTTACTTGTTCAATCGACCTACTACGCCTGATCAGTTTGCCGATTTGCTACGCAACCACATCTCTACATCACAGATTTGAGAAAACAGACGGTATCTATTTCTGCGAAATAAATGCATGTGCTCACTAAACAGTCACCGATTGTAAGTCTATGGGTAGAATCCTCAGCGATACCCAGATCTTGAACGGTCAGGTCGTATATGCTACTGTTCTGATAAAGTATCATACAGATCTCTTCCAGCTCATTCACTTTGGGGTGGACCGGGGCTGTTTCCGTGAGTGGAAGCTTTTTTCTGTAGATTGTACGCTTGGAAAAACTGCCCTCCCTTTCTTTCTCTATTTTTTTTACAGTATATCAAATTGTTGCTACCCTTTTAAAGGGTAACAGATAACTGTCCCAAGCAGATTCCAGTCTTCGTCAGTCAAGGAGTTGCCCCATGAAACTGAACGACTTCAACATAGGCACCCAACTCCGTTTGGGCCTGGGTATCATTCTGGCCTTTGTGGTGCTCTTGGGCGCTTTTGCCTGGATACAAACGGACATTATGTGGCAGGAGGCCAAAGGGTTGTATGATCATCCCTACATGGTCAGGGCTGCCATAGGTGAGATTAAGACCGATGTTCTGCGCATTCACCGAGGGGTAAAAGATCTTTGCCTGGCAGAGAATACTCAGGAAACGCAGTCGATCCTGCAAGGCATGGATACTAGTGAAGCTGATGCCCACCGACAGTTCAAAATCGTCTATGACCGCTATTTGGGTCCCCAGTCCAATATTGATGAAGCCTTTGAGGCGTTTGTTCAATGGAAAGCCATACGTGAAGAAATTCGCAGGCTGTTACGGGAGGGAAATCAGAGCGAGGCTATACAGCGTACCAGACCGAACGGATCAGGCGGCCGACAGGTTGAAGAGATATTTTTACATATCAAGGTGTTAAGTGATTTCGCCAAGAACCAAGGCAATTTGTTCAACTTGCATGTCACCAAGTATAATGCGTCCCTCAACAGGTATCTGGGCATCCTTGTTGGCGTTATTCTACTTCTCAGCCTCGCCTTGAGCCATTTTCTCATTAAGGGAATAAAAACGCCGCTGAAAGAACTGATCGTCGTCGCAGACCAATTCCGGCAAGGTAAGCTGGATGCCCGCAACCGCTATACAGCAGCAAATGAGCTCGGCACTTTGGCATCGGCCTTTAACGCCCTCGCCGAGACGATTGAAAAGGAGATGATCCTTAGTAAGCAAGGGGCAGAGATCAACGCCGCCATGCTCCGGGAACTCGAAGCACGCACCTTCCTTTTGCAGGTCCTCGAACTTCTCATGCAATGTACAGGTTCCCAGGTGGGGGCAATATACCGGTTGAATGAAACCAAGACCGATTACGAACATCTCCACTCCATCGGGCTTG
>JAQUEZ010000489.1:0-1670 GCA_028684915.1 Desulfobulbus sp. | reverse complement strand
AACAGTCTGCTGCTGCTGGCTCAAGGGCTGGTCCAGAACAGAGGCGGCAATCTCACCGAGGAGCAGGTAGAATCGGCACGGATTATCCACGGGAGTGGCTGCGACCTATTGTCCCTGATCAACGAAATTCTTGATCTGTCTAAAATCGAGGCCGGTCGTGTTGATCTGCAGTTGGAACAGGTGCGGGTGAGTGACCTTGTCGAAAAAATTCAGGACTCCTTTCAGGCTTTAGCAAACGAAAAAGACCTAGCCCTGGAGATCATTGTCAGTGTTGAAGCACCGCCCGAGATAACAAGTGATGCCAAGCGTATCGAACAAATTCTTCGCAATCTTGTCTCCAATGCGATCAAGTTCACCGAAAATGGGAGTGTTACCGTCACATTTGGCCCGCCTTCCTCTGGAACCGATCTCACCCAAAGCCGCTTGATGGCACAAGGCTGCCTGGCCATTGCCATTAAGGATACCGGGATTGGCATTGCGCCGGAGTTACACAAAAGGATCTTCGAGGCATTCCAGCAGGCCGACGGTACCACTTCAAGGCGATATGGAGGCACAGGACTAGGGCTCTCCATTTCAAAAGAATTAACAACCTTGCTCGGTGGAGAAATAACTGTAGACAGCGAGTTGGACAAGGGGGCGACCTTTACCTTGTACCTACCCCAAACAATAGACAGGCGGAACCCAACCGTACCTGCCCCGGCCGCAGAACCGGTTCACAAGAAACTGCCGACTGTAGAGAGCCTCCCCCCTATCCCTGACGATCGTAACAGCATTGAAACAACCGACCGAACTATGCTGGTGATCGAAGACGATCCGGACTTTGCCCGTTTACTCCACCAGAAATGCCACGAAAAAGCGTTCAAATGCTTAATCGCCACCTCTGGAGAAGCCGGGCTCGAACTGGCTGCCCAGTTTAAGCCCAGTGCAATAATCCTTGATCTTCGTCTCCCTGCCATGGATGGATGGGAAGTGCTGACCGCACTCAAAGAAAACGTCCTCACCCGGCACATCCCGGTACATATCATTTCTGTGGAGGAGCCGTCGGCCAGGGCGCTTCACAGGGGTGCTATCGGTCATTTTCCTAAACCAATCGATCAGGGTAAGCTTGAAGAAGTCTTCCATAAGCTCGAACAGGTTTCGGCTCGGAAGCCAAAACGATTGCTGGTGGTGGACGATGACCCTGTAGTCCGCCGCGCGACCGTAAAATTGGTCGGGAACGGCGATGTCACCACGGATGAGGCTGAAAACGGGGAGAAGGCTCTGGTCGCACTCCGATCTAATCAATACGACTGCGTGGTCATGGACTTAGGGCTGCCGGACATGGACGGCGGAGAGCTACTGACGCAGCTTGAACGGGAAGGGTTTGAACTCCCCCCTGTTGTTATCTACACTGCCCGTGATCTCACGATGGATGAAGAGGCGGCTATTCGAGAGCGGGCAGAATCCATCGTTATCAAGGATGTCCGCTCCCAGGAGCGATTGCTTGACGAAGTATCCCTCTTTCTTCACCGGGTTGTGAGCCGCATGTCGGACAAGAAACGGAAGATCATTGAGGATCTCCATGATACCGACATTCTTTTGAAGGATAAAAAGGTGCTAGTGGTTGATGATGACATGCGAACGACCTTCACTGTCTCGCACCTTCTGGCTGAGCGCGGAATGAAGCCGAT
>JAQUEZ010000163.1 GCA_028684915.1 Desulfobulbus sp. | reverse complement strand
AACTTTGCCACCATGATGGCCTCGGCCAACCAGAGTATTGGCACCGCCTCCGGCCCGGTGACCGTTTCTACCGGACCGGATGGCACTGCCACCCGGATGCGGTCAGAGTCGGTGAATCCCGATGGTTCTTCCAGTGTCGTTACTCTTGGTCCCGGGGGCACCGGCATCCAGGAGGACATCCTTGCCGCCGGTAAGGCCTCCTATGCGGTGGATAGCACTGGCATCAGAACCACCACCCAAGCCTCAGTTCATGGCCTTGATCCGGTCAAGGTGGGCGCTATGGCGGTACAGCAGAAGGTGGCTGGGGCCGCCAAGACTCTGGGGAGTGACAGCAACTGGGGGATGCTCTGGCAGCAGGTGCAGAGGGATAGTCTGTCCGGTGGGGAGAACAGGAGTTACTCCGACACGCTCAACAACTCTCTCAGCAACAGTTGGAAACGAACATTTAATGATCAATCGAGCTTTATCCACACGTTGGATGAAACGCAAAGGACTCAGCTCCAAGGAATGCTCGGTGCTGGAGGTGGTATCAAACAAGCATCAATCGGTGCCAATGGGCAACTGGCAATAGTAGGGAATGATAGAGAACGGGTCAGTTTCAACATCTCCGAAGATACCGCCAAAGCCTTTTCTCGAGACGAAGCCAAAGTGCGCTCTGAAGCAGTCGCTCAGACATTCAGCAATGGTCATGGGTTGGATTACCTGGCCAATGTAGCCAAACGTATTGGCGCCACAGAGGCCTACTCCATCATTGACGAGGCCCGATCAATCAGCAGGTCACAGGAATCCTATGGTGCAGACCTGAACACGGCCCTGGTGAAGAATTACGCCCGAGAGCGCTATGGCGAGGAAACCCCGGAGACGATCCGCAAAACCATCAGCGATTTCAATAGCTATGTTACGCAACACGGTGCAGCCGGGGTCAATAATATGCGTGACATTGTCAGTGGCTTTGTCAGCGGGCACGGATATGGCTGGGGCAGTACCCAATCAGAGGTGCAAGGAACCATCCACAACACCCGGAATCGAATCCATGACCAGGGGTTGATGAAAGGCTTTGTCGATCAAACGGCTGGGTCAGTTCGCTCCAACACCGCCGGCATTACCGAGGGAACCATCCAACCTCCAGAAAGTCCCCTCCCGTCACTAAAACCTGACGGGACGCGAACCATAACAGACGCGGATAATCTGCGGAGTGTCAATCGGCATGAGGAATCAGGACAAGGTCGAATCCGTACCGACGCCAAAGGGATGGCCACAGAAGGGATCGGCAAGGTGTTTAAAGGGGTGGTGGACAGTCAGGGGAATCGGCCAACTTCTGAAGGGTACTTTCAGGCGCAGCCAGAGAACAAATTAGCTCCGGGTGAAGGAAAACCCGGAGCTGTGGTGGAAATACACAGAAGGAATTAGTCCAGCTAGACCCACAACCGGTTAATTTACCTGTCTTTATGATAGATGTTTCCTGGGTTGAAGTCCCACGTTGGACAGAACTCTGGTTCTTCCTTGATAGGTGACAATGCTTCCACGTCGTTGCATGGATGCCAAGAATCCACGACTTTTGCCATCAGCCCGCTTGCGGAAAAAGGTCGCACCGGCACCGACTCATCCATCAATCGGCCACAAGACCGGCACATCGCGCTGTCTTCGGACTCATACCCACAGTGGGGGCAAATGGTGGTCCAATTGGTCTCGTCAGACATGGTTGTTCTCCGCTGGGCTGGTTAGTTGAGGATCAGTACCAGTTCGTGTGCAAGAAAATACGTTTCAGGATAACACTTATCATGATTCTGGGAAAAGTCAAATCATCGGAAATAGCCTTACAAGTGACAGATACGAGGATTGAGGTGGTTCAAAAAGAACGAAAGCCCTTTGCAGCGTTTCCACTCCTGGCCGGTTTACTGCTCTTCTTCGCGATGAGCTTTTCGTCGCCATTCACCGCCAGGGCAACAGTTGCTGCCTACATGGATGTTCAAGGGAACCTCCATTATATGCGGGGCAAGAGCGGTCAAAAGAAGAGGGACATGGCGGCCAATCGACCTGTCACTCGATCAACGAGTGATTCCCCCTCTCAAACAATCACCGACTTCATCCATGCAGCCGCCACCGAACATGGTGTAGATCCGCTGCTGATCAAGGCAATCATCAAAGCCGAATCGAATTTTGACCCCGCCGCCGTGTCGCCCAAGGGCGCCCAGGGGTTGATGCAACTCATGCCGGCGACCGCCAAGGATCTGCAGGTTACCGATCCTTTTGATCCTCAAGATAACATCACCGGCGGCGCCAAATACCTGCGGTTCCTGCTCAACAGCTATGAGTGGAATTTAGAACTCAGCCTGGCAGCCTATAACGCAGGGCCTGGCAAGGTCAAAAAGAGCGTCCCAAATATTGATGAAACCAAGAGATACGTTGCCAAGGTCCTCGAGAGTTATCAGGATTACCGAACAATTCGATAACTCGTGATCTGTGAACAACATCATTGTGTTTGGTCGTCACTTCGTTGCCATTGAATCCTTGAACAAAACATATTATCCCGCCCCCTTTCATGGGCCAGAAAAGCGGGAGGTCAATCCCATTCTTCAATGATCTTAACGCAAGTCATGTCATTGTGGCGAAGCCGAGATCTCTTCTTTGTCTTGCCGGTTTTCACTTGACCGTGTAGCCAAACTGGAATTGGCGCTTGTTGCCGTCTGCCAGTTTGGCGCCCACCTGGAACTGGTATTCGCCTTTCTCGGGCAAGGAGACGTCCGCCCCGAAGTGATTGCCCATGCCCATCAGTGCAATCGGATCACCAGCCTTGCCGGTCTTCGGATCAGTGATCTTGACCGCAACCGTGCCCTGCTCGATGGCCGCACCGGTGGCGGCATCATTGAACATGACCATGAAATGATAATTTTCCTTCATGCCCATCTCGGCCATGGCCGCGCCGACATCGTTGACCATAGCCTTGCACTTGACGCCATCCACTGTCTGCTCGCCGAGCATGGTGGTCTGCGTGCGGGCCTTCTCCATGGCCGCGTGGCCACTGTGCTGCGGCATGGCGTGCTGATCGTGGCTGCTGTGATTCTGCTCTGCGGCAAACACGGGCAGATGCAGCAGGGCAAGGGTGGTCAGGGTGATGAGTGAACGTTTCATAATGCATTCTCCTTCAATGTGCCTTCAATCTGAGGCGGGTTGAGATTACCGTCTTCGTGGGTAGGGCGCTCTGAGGTGGCTTTCAAGGCGGGATCAAGCCGCCGGCCTCGCCAGAGATAGAAAATAACCGGATAAACGAGCAGTTCCATTATTCCCGAGGTCACTACGCCGCCGACCATGGGTGCGGCAATTCGTTTCATCACATCGGCGCCGGCGCCATGGCTCCACATGATGGGCAGCAAACCGGCGATGATCACGGCGATGGTCATCACCTTAGGCCGAATGCGCTTGACCGCGCCGAAATGGATGGCCTGGACCAGATCCCCCCGGGTGCGCATTCGGCCCTGGTCGCCCCAGAGTTTGTGGGCCAGATCAAGATAGAGCAACATCACCACTCCGGTTTCCGCATCCAGTCCTGCCAGGGCAATGATGCCCACCCAGACTGCGATTGACAGGTGGTAATCGAGCAGGTACAGCAGCCAGAAGGCGCCCACCAGGGAAAAGGGCACGGCCAAAAAGACGATGCCGGTCTTGATCAGGCTCTTGGTGCTCAAATAGATGATGACGAAAATGATCAGGATGGTCAACGGGATGATCACCAGCAGCCGGGATCGCGCCTTTTCCATGTACTCGAACTGGCCGGACCAGATGATGTTGACGCCGGGAGGCAGCTTGATCTGCGTTTCCACCGCCTTGCGAGCTGTGCCGACATAGGTGCCGATATCCACTCCCTGGATATCGACGTAGACCCAGGCGGTGCGGCGGCCGTTCTCGCTCTTGATCGCATCCGGGCCATGAGTGATGGAGAGGGTCGCCAACTGGGCGAGCGGAATCTGGCGGTTACCCGGACCAGGAACTAGTACCCGCAGCAGGGCGTCGGGATCGGAACGAAAATCGCGGTCGTAGCGGACATTGACCGTATACCGCTCCAAACCCTCGACCGTTTCGGTGATCGCCATGCCGCCCACCGCCGTCTGAATGATCTCCTGAATGACGCCGACATTGATGCCGTAGCGGGCCGCCTTGGCCCGGTCGATGCTGATGTCGAGATAATTGCCGCCCACTGCCCGCTCGGAAATGGCGCTGAGGGTGCCCGGCAGGGTGCGGATCAGCCCTTCGACCTGTTCGCCAATTCGCGAGAGTGTCGTCAGGTCGCTCCCCATGATCTTGATCCCCACCGGGGTTTTGATGCCAGTGGAGAGCATGTCGATCCGGGTCTTGATCGGCATGGTCCAGGCGTTGGTCAGGCCGGGAAACATGATGGCGCTGTTGAGCCGTTCGATCAACTGGTCAACGGTCATCGGCTGCTCCTCAGGCCACAGGAACCGCAGCGGTGGTTTCAACCAGTCCAGCCCACCAGGCCAGACGGAGTAGAAACGCTTAACCGGCACTCGCCGCCACTCGTCCTCCGGCTTGAGCATGATGGTGGTTTCGAGCATCATCATCGGCGCCGGGTCGGTGGCGGTCTCAGCCCGGCCAACCTTGCCGAACACATGCTCGACCTCGGGAAACTGGCGGATGATCCGATCAGTCTGTTGGAGAATCTCTTTGGCTTTGGTCACCGACAGGCCGGGAAAGGTGGTGGGCATATACAGCAGGTCGCCTTCATAAAGCGGCGGCATGAACTCGGAGCCAATTTTGGCAAGCGGCCAAGCAATGGAACACATCGCGGCCAGGGCCAGCAGCAGCGTCACTTTCCGCCATCGCAGCACCCAATCGACCACCGGATGGTAGAGCCCAATCAGCAAGCGGTTAAGGGGATTGTCCTGCTCCGATTTGATACGGCCGCGGATAAACCAGCCCATCAGTACCGGCACCAGAGTGATCGACAGCAGTGCCGCCGCCGCCATGGCATAGGTCTTGGTGAATGCCAGTGGTTTGAACAACCGGCCGCTCTGTTCGGTGAGGGTGAACACCGGGGCAAAGGAGACGGTGATTACCAGGAGCGAATAGAACAGGGTCGGCCCGACTTCGGTGGCGGCATCGAGGATAATCTGCCAGTGGGGTTTGCGGCCCCGGTCGCGCTCCAGATGTTTGTGGGCATTCTCAATCATGATGATGGCCGCGTCAATCATGGCGCCGATGGCAATGGCGATGCCGCCTAAGCTCATGATATTAGCGTTGATGCCCTGGGCATGCATGATGACAAAGGCCAGCAGGACAGCCACCGGCAGGGTACAGATGGCCACCAAGGCGCTGGGCAGATGGGCGAGAAAGATGAGCGTCACCACGGCAACGACGATGGACTCCTCCAGCAATTTCTCCTGGAGGGTGGCCACGGCCCGTTCAATCAGGCCTGAACGGTCGTACACTGTGGTGATCTTGACCCCGGCCGGCAGTCCGGGTTTGAGACTCTCCAGTTTGGCCTTGATCCGTTCGATGGTGGCCAGCGCATTTTCGCCAAAACGCATGACGATGATGCCGCCCACGGTCTCTCCCCGCCCGTCCGACTCGGCGACCCCACGCCGCATCTCGGGACCAAGCCGCACCTCGGCCAGATCGCGGACCAGCACCGGCGTGCCCTCAGCGGTGGCCATCACCACGATATTGCCCAGGTCGCTGAGGCTGCGGATATAGCCCTGACTGCGGACCACAAATTCGGTCTCGCCTGATTCAATGGCGCCGCCGCCGACATCGAGATTGGCCCGCTGAATGGCCATCATCACCTCGGTGATCGGTATTCGGTAGGCGGCCAATTTGTTGGGATCCACCGCCACCTGGTACTGCTTGACAAAGCCGCCCAGGCTGGCCACCTCGGCCACCCCTTCGACCGAAGTCAACTCATAGCGCAGGTACCAATCCTGAAGCGAGCGCAGTTCCTGCAGGTTGTGGCGGTCGCTTTCCAGGGTGTACTGAAAAATCCAGCCGACTCCGGTGGCATCCGGTCCGAGGGTGGGGGTCACTCCCTTGGGCAGGGTGGCGGAACTGGCGCTGAGGTATTCGAGCACCCGGGATCGAGCCCAGTAAATATCAGCGCCATCCTCGAAAATCACGTACACAAAGGACGAGCCAAAAAAGGAGTAACCACGCACCACCTTGGCGCCCGGCACCGACAGCATGCGTGTGGTCAGGGGATAGGTGACCTGGTCCTCCACCACCTGGGGGGCTTGGCCGGGATATTCGGTGAAAATGATGACCTGAACATCGGAGAGATCGGGAATGGCGTCCAGCGGGGTGTTTCGCAGGGAGTAGACGCCGGAAAGGACCACGAACAGGGTCGAGAGGACGACCAGAAACTTGTTGCGGATCGACCAGGCGATGATGGCTTCAAGCATGGCGGACCTCGACGTGCATAACTGTTCCCCCTTTCATTTGAACAGGTCGTCCAGGGCTTTGGCGTCGGGGTGGCCGGGGGCGTCGTGCCCACTGAGGGGCGACGGCTTGGTCATCTTGTCCAGGGCTTCGCGCAGCCGACTTTCCGAGTCGAGCATAAATTGGGCCGAGACGACCACGGCTTCGCCCTCAGCTAGGCCGGAGAGAATTTGTAGAAAGCCTTCATCGTCGCGCAGTCCGGTGGTGACGCTGCGCGGAATGAACTGTCCTTCTCCTTTGGCGACAAAGATGGTCTGGCCCTTGCCGGAGTTGAGCACCGCGTCCGCTGGCGCCACCAAGCTTTCTCCGCTTGCCCCGGCAAGGATGTTCACCTGGGCGTACATGGCTGGCTTGAGCTCTAATCCGGGATTTGTCACCTCGATCCGCGCCTTGAGGGTCCGGGTTTCGCTGTCCAGGGTCGGATACAGATAGGCAATCCTGCCGTCAATCGTCTTGCCGCCCGCAAGAGGCAACTCCACCCGTACCGCTTGCCCGACCTTGACCCAGGGCATCTCATACTCATAGAGGTCAGCATTGATCCAGACCGTGGAAAGGTCGGCAATCCGCAGCAGCTCCTCGCCGGCCATGACCCGGCTGCCTGCCAGCACCTTTTTCTCGGTGACAATGCCGCCATACTCACTGGTGAGCACCAGGGTTTTACGCACTTGCCCGGTTCGCGCCAGGGTGCGGATCTGCTCCTCGCCGATGTCCCAGTAGCGCAGTCGGGTGCGACTCGCTTCCAGCATCCGTTCGGCTCCAGTGGCGATCTCCGGATAGGGGCTATCGGCTAATCGCCGTCGGTTGGCTGCAGCCAGCAGATATTCCTGCTGGGCCGCCACCAGGTCGGGACTATAGATTTCCAGCAGGGGCTGTCCTTTTTTTACCGCCTGCCCCATTTGGTTGACATGGAGCCGATCCACCCAGCCTTCGATCTTGGTGGTCACCGCAAACTGCCGGTCATCGGCAACGGCAACCAGGCCGACGGTGCGAATGGTCCGCTGCAGACTACGCCTGGTTACCTTGTCAGTGCGCACTCCCATGTTCTGCAAGGTAATGGAGTCAATACGAATGCCCTCCTCGCCGGAACCAGTCTCGCCTGATTTGACCGGAGTCAAGGCCATGCCGCAGATAGGGCAGGAACCGGGAGCATCGCGGATGATGAAGGGATGCATCGAACAGGTGTACTGGACCGCTGCCGCCTCGCTGTCCCCGGCCGTCGGAGCCTGGTGCTCATGCCGATTGAGGCCCAGCAGGTAGCCCAGACCCGTGGCCAGCCCCAGCACCAGTACAACCAGCATCATCTTTACGCCCGATGTTTTCATGCCTGCTCCTTGACCAGAGATGCCATGATTGCGTTGCTGCTCCTCTTCAGGGGTGCCCGTTGGGGGGCAGGGGCACACCCACCGCATTTTCGAGAACCGCCAATTGCATCTGATAATCCGCCACCGCCCCATGATAGTCCCGCTCATAGGCAAGCAGATTCATTCGGCTGGCCAGCACCTCGGAGAATCCGGCTTTGCCGGTCCGGTAGGCGGCAGTCGTGGCCTCGAACGTTCCTCTTGCCTGATCGAGCATGCCTGCCTCATAAAGGCGGGTCAGTTGACGACTGCGTTCGAGTTGCGCCAGGGCGTCGCTGACGGCCAGGCGTATCTGATTCTGCTGGCCCGCCAACTCCTGGACGGCCATCCGCCGAGCCGCCTCCATCTCGGCCACCTTGGCGCGCCGACGATCAGTTTGCACCGGCAGGTTAAACGAGAGGGTCGCGCCGTACATATCATCGCCCCGGCTCTCCATGGCCTCTTCCCGTTGCATGTATTCCACCGCAACGGTGAAATCGGGATACAGCTCCTTTTCCGCCAACTTGACGCCCGTTCCGGCCTGATCAACCTTGACCTGCAAAGTTTTCAAAGCCGGACGGTTGGCGAGCGCCATTTGGTTGAACTGCTCGGCGGACAAGGTGATCGGCGGCGACGGCAGCGAGCTAATCACCGGAAGAGCAGTCTCCGGCGGCCGATGCGCCAAGGTGTTGAGGGTGGCGGCCAGCGAAGTGCGCCGCTGTTGCAGGCCGATACGCATTTCCTCCATTCGGGATCGTTCCAGTTGCGCCTGAAAGATTTCCTGCTGGCCGCCCTGGCCGAGGCCGTACATCGATTCCGCCAGTCTGACGAGATCGTCAAGCAGGCCGATACTGGTTTTAACCGTCTCTAGGGAACGATCCACCACATACAGTTGCGCCCAAGCCTCCTTGACCATTCGCCGCAACTCAAGACGCCGCTCCTCGACCACCCAGCGTTCGGCCTCAGCGCCACGGTCGGCCTCGTCACGCATCAAATCACGCTTGCCGTAGAACGGCAGTTTCTGGCTGAGACCGATTACCTTGGCAGTGGTGTCGTCACGCTTGAAATCGAGCGGGTCGCGCACAACACCGTTCTGAACGCCAAGCATCATCATCGGATCTTCCAAGGCTCCTGCCTGTTTGGCCCGCTCCACACTCATGCGCCAGCGCTCCTCCGAGGCCTTAAGCTCGGGGTTGTTGGCCTGCGCCTCGGCAATCAGTTGTTCCAACACCTCCTGCTGTTGTGGCGGCTTCTTGATACCGGCCCAGAGCAAGCCTGCATCAACGCACAGCATAAAACAGAGCAGCCACAGCACCACACGGCGGTCGGTTTGCATCAGCGGAGAGCCTCCCTACTCGACATAGATCATCTTCTTGGTCATGCCGCCATCGACAACAAAGGATTGGCCGGTGATGAAGGCAGCCTCATCGGAAAGCAGATAGGCCACCATGGCGGCGACATCGTCCGCAACACCCACCCGGCCGGCGGGATGTTGGAGGTGATCCTCCAACCGGAGTTCAACGGGACGCCGCTTGCTCGTTTTTTGTAAGTCGCTGACGTCAATCCAGCCGGGCAGGACAACATTGACTCGGATTCGGTGGGCAAAGCTGATTGCCAGGGCATGGGTCAGGGCGACAAGGCCGCCTTTGGAGGCGGCATAGGCTTCGGTATGCGGTTCGGATTGCAGGGCTCGCGTGGAGGCGATGTTGACGATGGCGCCTTTGTGCCGCTCCAGGTGCGGTGCAGCATGCTTGGCCATCAGAAAAGCCCCGGTGAGATTGACCCGCAGCGTGCGCTCCCACGCATCGAGCGAGAGTTCAGTGACCCGGGTGCTGCCGGGATGGGCAATGCCGGCATTGTTGACCAAACCGTCAAGCCGCCCAAATCGGGTGATTGCTGCTGAGATGCAGCCACACACAGCCTCTTCCGAACTGACATCGGTCGGATGAAACAGAATCTGTTGCGGTTGGTTGAGCACTGAGGCCAGTTCTTCGCCTGCCTCAACATCACAATCGGCGATTGCCACATTGGCCTTGCGCGCCAGCAACAGGGAAACAATTGCCCGGCCAATGCCTTGAGCGCCGCCGGTTACCAGAATTGTTTTGTGTGTATAATCAGTCATTCCCGTCCATGGTTATGGCGTGCAACCCGTGACCAATTCGGCAAATGCGTACCACATGGCCGTACCACATGGCGCCACCTGAATATTTACCACAATAAACAGAAGATCCCTTTGTTGCCAGTAAATTAAAGAGTGCGGCAAGGCAACTTTAACCGGCCGCAGACAGAAATACCCTTGCGGTCAGACGTCAGCCCGAATTGGTCGGCCTCGCTCCTGCTGCCTCCTTTGTCAGGAAACATGAAATTTTGGGAGATCGGCTCCCGGATGGATAGCCAGGAAATGAGCTGCGGTGATAAATGAGCATATTGTCATTTTCATACTGAAAACATGGCCGCTGATTTCCTGGCGCTTTATGAAAAAAGGGAAACTGTCGTTTTGCGCGGGGAGCTTCAAAATGTTCTTTTTTTTCATTGCGTTGGTTGCCTGGGGCAATTAGACACAATCAGAGGATGCGGAGTTCCCTGTATCAGCGGAATAAACGCACTGCCAGCTCTACCCAAAACGACTCGAAACGAGCAAGTACGCTAGTATAACAGTAAGTTAATCCCAAGATCCAGGGCAAATGCCGCAACCCTACCAGCACGAAGAAAGGATAACGAAGCATGAACCACGTCACTCATACCACCATCGTCAATTTCATCTGGGGTATCGCCGACGACGTGCTTCGTGATGTGTACCAGCGAGGCAAATACCGGGACGCCATCCTGCCGATGACGGTTATCCGCCGTCTGGACGCCCTGCTGGAGCCGACCAAAGAAGCCGTCCTTGCCATGAAGGCGCAGTTGGATAAGGCTGGCATCGCCAATCAACACGCCGCGCTCTGCCAAGTTGCTGGCGAGGCCTTTTACAACATCTCGCCTTTCACTCTGCGCGATCTCAAATCCCGCGCCAAACAGCAGCAACTCAAGGCCGATTTCGAAGCCTACCTGGACGGCTTTTCAGCCAATGTGCAGGAAATTCTCGATAAGTTCAAGTTCCGTAACCAGATCCCCACCCTGATCGAGGCCGATATCCTTGGTCATCTGATCGAAAAATTCCTCGACTCCCGCATCAACCTCAGCCCCAAGCCCGTGCTCGACGTGGACGGCAACGAACTGCTGCCCGCGCTCGACAACCATGCCATGGGCACTGTCTTTGAAGAGCTGATCCGTCGATTCAACGAAGAGAACAACGAGGAGGCTGGCGAGCACTTCACCCCCCGCGACGTGGTCAAGCTGATGGCCGATCTTATCTTCCTGCCGGTGGCGGACCAGATCGAATCCGCCACCTACCTGGTGTACGACGGGGCCTGCGGCACCGGCGGCATGCTCACCGTGGCGGAGGAACGCCTGATCGAGTTGGCCAACAGCCACGGCAAGGCAGTTTCCATCCATCTTTTCGGTCAGGAGGTGCAACCGGAGACCTATGCCATCTCCAAGGCCGATCTGCTGCTCAAGGGCGAAGGCGCCGAGGCCGAGAACATGAAATACGGTTCCACACTCTCCAGCGACGCCTTTCCGTCCCAGGAATTCGATTTCATGCTCTCCAATCCGCCCTACGGCAAGAGCTGGAAGACCGATCTGGAACGCTTGGGCGGCAAGGGCGACATCAAGGACCCGCGCTTTGTCGTCCAGCACAACGGCGACCCGGAATTTACCATGATCACCCGGTCCAGCGACGGCCAGCTCATGTTCCTGGTCAACAAGCTGGCCAAGATGAAGCACTCCACCAAACTTGGCAGCCGCATCGCCCAGGTCCATAACGGCTCGTCGCTGTTCACCGGCGACGCCGGTCAGGGCGAAAGCAACATCCGCCGCTGGATCATCGAAAACGACTGGCTGGAGGCAATCATCGCCTTACCGGAAAACATGTTTTACAACACCGGCATCGCCACCTACATCTGGGTGCTGACCAATCGCAAGTCCAATGCGCGTCGGGGCACGGTGCAACTCATCGATGCCACCGCCTGGTCGGTGCCGCTGCGCCGTAATCTCGGCAAGAAAAATTGCGAATTTTCCGAGGAGCAGATCAAGGCCATCTGCGATCTGGTGGTGCATCCAGTTGCCACTGAGCACTCCAAGATTTTTCCCAACAAGGCCTTTGGCTACTGGAAAGTGGTGGTTGACCGGCCGCTGCGCCTTGCCATCGACTTGAGCCCGGCCCGGCTGACGCAATTCGAGCGCATCTGTACCCAGAATAGTGAAGAGACCTTGGCCCAACTGGTCCAAGGTCTCGCCGAAGTCGTCGGGGTCGGCACGCATCTGGACTGGAACGTCTTTATCGATCTCTGCGAACAGCACGCCGAACAACTCGGCCTCAAGCTGACCGCCAAGCGGAGGAAACTGCTGCAAGGCGAACTCTGCGACCCCAGCGATGAAGCCGCCGCAGTCATCAAAAAGGTCCACAAAAAAGGAACAACGCCCGACCCCATCCACGGCCTTTTCCCGGCCGAGGTGGAGGGCAAGCCCCGTGTGGTCGAATACGAACCCGACACCGGTCTGCGCGACAGTGAACAGGTCCCCCTCTTGGAAGAGGGCGGCATCGAGGCCTTTTTCCGGCGGGAGGTGCTGCCCTATACCTCGGACGCCTGGATCGATCCGGACAAAACCCAGATCGGTTACGAGATCTCCTTTACCCGCCATTTCTACAAGCCCGCGCCCACGCGCACTCTGCAAGAAATCAAGGCCGATATCTACGCCTTGGAGCAGGAAACCGATGGGCTGTTGGAACAGATTGTCGGGGAGGCGGAGTGATGAAAAAACAGACGCCTCCGCCGGCTGCAAACAAAGGCCGGGGGCCTTCCGCAGATCCCCTGATTGGCGATATCCGGGCAATCATCGAAGAAACCCGTTCTGCGGTTGCCGTAACCGTCAATGCGGGGATGACCTTGCTCTACTGGCGGATCGGCAAACGCATTTGTGAGGATATCCTCAGGAAGGAGCGGGCAGGCTACGGCGATGAAATTGTCGCCACGCTGTCGCAACAATTGACCACGGATTATGGCGGCGGTTTTTCCGAGAAAAGCCTGCGTCACATGATCTTGTTTTCAGAGACCTTTCCCGAACTGGAAATTGTCTCTACGCTGTCGAGACAATTGAGCTGGTCCCATTTCAAAGAAATCATCTACCTGAAACAGCCTCTACAGAAGGAGTTCTACGCCGAAATGTGCCGGGTGGAGCGCTGGAGTGTCCGCACCCTGAGGGACAAAATCGCTTCCATGCTCTACGAACGGACAGCTCTTTCCCGCAAGCCGGAAGCGTTGGCGCGCACTGAACTCGAATCCTTGCGTGAACAGGATCGCATGACGCCGGATTTGGTCTTTCGCGATCCCTATGTTCTCGATTTCCTTGGCTTGCAAGACAGCTATAGTGAAAAAGACCTCGAATCCGCCATCCTGCGGGAGATTGAATCGTTTCTGCTGGAGCTGGGGGCGGGGTTTTCCTTTATCGCCCGGCAGAAGCGGATGACAGTGGATGGCGATGATTTTTACCTGGATTTGCTGTTCTTTCACCGTGATCTCAGGCGGCTGGTGGCCGTTGAATTGAAGCTGGACAAGTTTCGTCCCGATCATTTCGGCCAGATGGCCCTGTATCTGCGCTGGCTCGATAAATTTGAGCGCAAACCCGGTGAAGAATCGCCGCTGGGCATCATCCTTTGCTCCGGCAAGGATGATGAACGCGTCGAGCTG
>JAQUEZ010000162.1 GCA_028684915.1 Desulfobulbus sp. | reverse complement strand
CAACGACCGTATCTTGCCGGGGTTTAGGCCGCTGATACACCTGGACGATTTGCCGGGCCAGATATTCAAGTCACTCGGGGCTTATCCCGAGTCGGCCAAATCCAACTGAATTTTGTTACCATAGAATTAAAGGTTGCAATTTGATTTCTAGCCCTATTATTTAATTTGCGTAAAAGGGCAAACTACTGCTATTATACGGCTATTAAAATTCGTAACACTGGACGAGCCGCATATTAACGAAGCATGATTCCTCGCAACTTTTGAGGCAACAGAGCATCTATTTTTTCTTAGCATTGCCTTATTCTTTTTGTAGTTCGTTAATTGCGACACTTATATTCTAAAAAAAATAGTGCTTGTTTTTTACCCGAAGGTAACGGCCTCTGCTTTTCCCCTATTTGCAGGGTATTTTGTTTTATTACTTGTGAATCTGTTTTATTCTGCTTTATTTTTAATTCATTTTTTAAAGCAGATCAAGCAAAAACCTGGTGACCCGAATGGAATCTCTCAGCTTTGAAGATTTGTTCAAAAAAATTAAGAAGATATCGAAAGGAAAAAATCAGAAAGGAGTAGCGCAAGCTCTTGGGATTTCTCCGCAAGCAATCACGGACGCCAAAAGAAAAAATAAAATCCCAGAAACCTGGTTCGACCTCATCGAGGAGAAATTCGGTTTCTCAAAAGACGAACTAATCTGCTACGAGGAAAAGACGGGCAAGGGAACATTCTCCCCGAGTGGAGCTGGGCAGTACCCAGAAAAGGACAGCTACGATCAAATTATGGACGAATTCTTTGAACTTGTAAAAGAATGGCAGGTTGAAGAAAACGGACGAAACACCAGAACCGCCATAGACTTCATCCAAGAGTTTCCAAAACGTTTCGAAGAAATGGCGTTGTGGCAGAAAAAGAGGAAGGAAGAAAATACGACGTCTCCGGTGCCGAAGGCGAAATCGGCTGGAGGGAATTGAATTAAACGATTATGCAGTGGGTTACTGGATCAGGATCCTTAATTATTGGACGCCGGTAGTTGCCCCCGATGTTATCCTCTCTGGACAAGGTAAATGACGTATTGTTTAAAACGGGAGGCCACTCATTCGTATCGTTCAAGTTATCACAACGGAAATCATCAGGTTCATAGAAGACAACCCAAATCTTGCCACTGGTGTAACGATCGGTGCCGCTCTCGGGGCATTAATCGGCCTAGTCCCATTTTTAGGTTTAATACTGGCCCCACTTGTATCTGCCGTTGCTGCATTGCTTGGGGGATTGGCAGGTGCGAGGCTTGACCGCGCCCAGGCTCCAGGACAAGGATGGGTAGGAGTTGTTCAAGAGGTGATCATTGTTTCCCGAAAATTGTTTGCGTTACTTGCTTCTATTTTTATGGCCTTGAAAGCCAAGAGAAAAGATCAATAAGTTGTTAGACATAGCCCCCTTCAGAGTAATCAATGCCCAAATTTTCAACCGCTGTTATCGGCTCCCCTGCCCCACCGCCTTCCCAATCGGTCGATCCACTGATCGTCGAACGCACAATATTCAACGCCGACCGAACACACCGCTTTACGCTCTTTCGATATTGGGGAAACCCGGATGACTATGCCTGCGGCATTAGCATGAACCCGTCTGGAGCTGCGGAAGAGGTTGGTGATCCGACTGTGGACGGAATGGTCCGTCGAGCCAAGGATTATTGGGGCGCCGGCGCTTACTATCAATTGAACGCAATGTCTATTCGCGGGACGTACTCCGCAGATTTGGCAAAAACTGCAGTGGTCAATCTCCCTGAAAATGATGAATGGATCCGGCGAATCGCGGCCAAGGCCCGAATTGTCGTGGTGAGTTGGGGTAATCTCGGCCACACTTCTGGTCGGGGACCGGCAGTGGAGGCAATCCTGCGCGAGGTGTGCGCCCCCGAGAAGGTATTCTGCTTTGGCAAAAACAAAAACGGGTCTCCAGTCCACCCCCTCTATCAAAAACTCGACGCACCGCTGGTGCCATATTTTGGATAGTCGATGCGCTCACCGGTTATCAATTTCATTCAGCTTTTGATCGAATTCAAAAACCGGTGTCATCAATTCAACAAAATTGGTTGGCGAAATGGACCAGGTACTCTACAAACCGGAAATATATCAACCAACTGAAATAATGGCCAAAGCTTCGCGTCACTACTCCCAAACCAAAATTTGGTTTTTCAGCCCGATGCAGTGCTGAGGTATTTTCTCGAGCGCCCTCTACAGGTATTCTAAATAATTGTTTCTAGGATATCTTGATTTAATCTTTTTTAATCATTATGATTTTTTCAAAGATTCCGGTGGTGGCCGTATAGAACTTCGCACAATACAAAGGGTGTTATTATGGGAACCCAGAAAGATACTCGCGTGTTAACCGCACATGTGCCTATCACACTTGCTGAAAAAGTGGATCAAATGGCTGTTCGGTTGGAGCGGTCGCGAGGATGGATTATGAAACAGGCTTTATCAGCCTGGCTTGAGCAGGAAGAAGATCGTTATCGTTTAACACTTGAAGCACTTGATGACGTGGACACGGGCCGGGTTATCGACCAGCAGGCACTTCAGGCATGGGCTGATAGCCTTGATAGGGATGAACCTTTGCCGGTTCCGTATTGATGGAATTACAGTGGACTCGCAGTGGATTGTCCGATCTTTCGCGGCTGTATGAATTTTTAGCTGCCGTCAACAAAGGAGCTGCAGCACGCACCGTGCAATCCTTGTCCAAGGCGCCGACACGTTTATTGGTCAGTCCACGTATTGGCGAGCAATTATTTGAATTTTTGCCGCGTGAGGTGCGTCGAATCATAGTGGGGCAATATGAAATACGCTATGAACTCCGGGGTGAGAGCATCTATGTATTACGATTATGGCACACCCGCGAAAATCGGTAACCGGTTTAAAAAAGGCGATTCAATCGTTTCAATCACCACGCTGACAGTCCCTAGCCCATGGCAAGGCATGATGGCACCAATGCTGGCAGATCCAGGATTGCCGTTTTATGACTCCTAGCCCGCTGATCCCCCCAAAAAGGCCCTACAAGGAAACCATGACGGCATTCCCTGTGAACAGCAATGGTGCACTGGATTCTTTGGGAATTGAGATGACAAACATCCTCCACATTACCAGCGGTGACATTGCCGGTAGCAACCTGGCAAAGGCGGGGTTACCAGGAGAGGTATTTGCCTGGCATGACATTCTCTACGATGGGCCAAGAAATCCTGGATGGCCAACCGAGGATACCCTTAAGGCCCGGGCTCAATTCCTGGAAGAAACCACAGCAGGTGGGTTGAAAAAAGAATACATCCTGGAAACCCTCCTCAGCCAATACCGGAAACTGGAAGAGGCTGCTTCCTGCGACCGCATCGTCCTGTGCTTTGATGCCTGCCTTTTTGACCAATCCATGCTTGCCCACCTCCTCACCTGCCTGCACGGGAAAGGAATCCTGATGGTATCGTAAAAAGTCAAAAAGCAAGAAGTTGGGCATCGTAAAATCAGCGTGTTACGAAGCTCGGAACGTCGTTTTCGTGGTTTTTTACGAAACCGACAATCCTGAATGGAGACCTTCTCTGTGTAGATTCGTTTCCTGGAATGACCCCCTACCATGGCCTCGGGCAACTCCAGCCGGAACAACTTTCCTCTCTCTATGGTCAGCAACAAACAGTCACCAAAGAGCAATTCGCCTTTGCAATCCGTGTCGATAAGGCGTTCGCCATGCAAAATGTCGCCACCCTGACTGAATTATCGACCATTTCGGATGCCCCCTTACCGTGGATCCCGGCAGCGGTGGCAAGATGGTTACAGGAGCAACCTGATCCTGTCAGTGGATTGGGACTGCTTGAGAGCCTTGCTTTGCAGGCAATTCGTGCTGAACAGTAGGGGAATGCATCAGTATGGTCCCAATATTTTGGACGGAACATGGGGCCAGATACGTTGAATAACGAACCTATACTCGGAACAACACAGAGAATTAAAATGTTGTACCAGATGAGCTGCTTTCAAGAAATTTTGCAAGTTGGTCTGTGCAAGATGTACCTTTATTGCCACAGGTAATACCCTTCACCTTCTCGATAACCTCTTCAACCGGCATGCCTTCAAGTAATATTGAAATTGCCCGGAGGTTTCCCTGGCATCCACCAACAAAATTCAGGTTGCGTAATTTTCCTTCTTCTATGTCGAAGGATATTTCTTTCGCACATACCCCCTCTGAAATAAAAGCCTCTCCTTTGTTATCTCCCTGAATTTCAGCTATATTTAAAAATTGCACAGAAAACTCCTCAACTTAATTCATTAAAAAAAAACACCCTGCAGAGACACCTGCATCGGATGAACGGCATCTAATTTCCGAGCAAGATAATCATAATATCTACTGGTACAAGACCAATCCCCCTAACAGGCCGATCTTAATTGAAGGAACTGCAACATTCGAAAACCACCGAACTACAGCACAAGAAAAAATGAATAATTTTAGCTATTAAAACGACACACTGATTGACGTGCCGTAACTTCCCGCCTGAAGGCCTTGGTAGCCAATGAAAAAAATCGTGGCCTCCTGAATGACAAGGTGTAACTTTACTTTCATTGTACATTTAGTGTACATTTCGAAAGCACATTACGCATCAGACGCATTGAGGATGGTCAATTATGAAAACCGAAATTTTGGCAAGGCCCACTGACTGCAGGCAAATTGAGATACCTCTTGTACATTGTTCGATCGCCGCCGGCTTTCCGTCACCTGCTGACGACTATGTCGATCAGGCGCTGGATCTCAACGAACTCCTTGTCACTAATCCGCCAGCCACCTTTTTTGTTCGTGTCAACGGTGACTCCATGATCGACGCCGGCATCCACCACGGTGACATCCTTTCCGTTGATCGATCCGAGGAAGCGCACGACGGTTCAATCGTTATTGCGCTGATCAATGGCGAACTCACCGTGAAAGAACTCTCGCTTTATCCGAAGGTCCGACTGATTCCTCATAATCCGGCATATCCCGTCATCGAGCTTGCTGAGAATGACGATTTTGAGATCTTCGGTCGCGTCAAAGGCCTGGTCCGCGTTTTTGGGAAGTAACCAAGTAACCATGTTTGCACTGGTTGATTGCAACAACTTCTACGCAACCTGCGAATCGGTATTCCGTCCGGATCTCCGGGGCAGACCGGTCATTGTGCTCTCAAATAATGATGATTGCGTGGTGGCGCGGTCTGCTGAGGTCAAGGCACTTGGTACAATCAAAATGGGCGTGCCGGTGTTCCAGATAAAAAACGAGATCATAAAGCATCAAATCGTCGTTTTTTCATCAAATTACACACTTTACGCAGATATGTCGCACCGGGTTATGCGCATCCTCCGGTCAGTAACCCCTTGGCTCGAGATATATTCAATTGACGAAGCTTTCGTGGATGTCCGAGGTATCCCGGATTTGATCGAGTTCGGCACCATGGTACGGAAGACTATCAAGCAATGGACTGGCATTACCGTCGCTGTTGGCATGGCTCCAACAAAGACACTTGCAAAACTGGCCAACTACGGAGCCAAAAAATTTCCAGGCACCGGTGGCGTTGTTGATCTACGCGATCGAAAGCGACAGCAAAAGCTGATGTCGATAACACCGGTCGGCGAGATATGGGGAGTCGGTCGACGAACGACAAAAGCCTTGACTACTCTTGGTATCGAGACGGCTTTACAACTGAGAGATGCGGATATTCAAGATATCCGGCGACGGTTCAATGTCGTTTTGGCTCGCACGGTATCGGAACTCAGGGGTACGCCTTGCATTGAACTTGAGGACCAGCCATCGCCAAAGCAGCAGATAGTCACATCAAGATCCTTTGGGCAGCGGATCACGTCGCGAGATGCTATGCGGCAGGCAATCAGTGAATTTGCGGAAAGAGCGTGCGTAAAGCTGCGAGGTGGTGGGCAATATGCGCGAGCTCTTACGGTATTTATTCAGACGAGCCGCTTCCTACAGGATGAATCCAGCCGGTACGCAAACCAGGCCACCGGGAACCTGGCGCATCACTGCAGTGACAACTACCAATTTATCAAGTTGGCTCAGCAGTTGTTAGAGAAGATTTGGCGTGAAGGGTACGAATACAATAAGGGCGGCGTCATTCTTGGTGATTTATCGAGAACCAAGCAGATGCAGTTTGGATTGTTTGAAAAGCCGGAGCGGGATAATTCCAGTGTAATGGAAGCCATTGACACAATCAACAACCGGATAGGATCGGTCCGCTTCGCTTCCTCAAGTGGGTACCAACACTGGGCGATGCGTCGAGATAGCCTGTCACCGGCCTATACGACCCGTTGGAGTGACTTGCCACTCGTGAAGTGAATGCATCGATAACTATACTGTTCGCATGTTGGGCTGACGGAATTTTCGGCGGTTCCGTCTTCCCCAGGATAGGGAAAAGTAAGGAGGAGCGCCCTTTTTCAGACTGTTAAATGTCGATAGGGGTCCATGCCTTGGTGAAGTATATCGATAACCTCAATATGATTTTTAGCTTTTCGGTAGAAGATAACGTGTGCGCCAGCCAAAAAACTTAAATAGCCCTTCTTGACCTCTTCACGTTTTCTCCCTATTTCAGGGGTTTCCGCGATCATTTGCAGCTTCTTTTCAATAAGCCTTAAGTAAGCGATAGCTTGCTCTTCACCGAATTGTTCAAGTGAATAAGCCTTGATTTGCCGCAAACTTCCTTGCGCATTGGGGGAAAGGATGTATTGGGGCATATCAGCCAATCAATTGATTCATAAAGGACTGACCGTCGACACCTTGTCCTTTATCAAGCTGTGATTCACCCTCAGCTAATTTTGCGCGCAACGCGTCCAGTTTGGTTTCTTCAATTTCCAAAAGCCGTAATCCTGCCCGAATGGCTTCGCTTGTATTATCAAAGCGCCCTTGTGAAACCTTTGATTTGATAAAATCAGAAAAGTGATCGCCGAGGGTAACGCTCGTATTTCTCTGCATGGCAAATCCTCCCAAAGTAGATATACCAATATATAATACACAGCCTTGTGGGAAATAGATAGGGGTTGCTCCAGAAAAACGGGTCCATCTGTATAAAGGAAAGCGAAATCCCACCGGATTAGGGTTGATCTCTGACGCTTATGAGGAGGATAAATCCAGTCGTCACGCGAACCAGGCCTCCGGGAACCTGGCGCACCACTGCAGTGACAATTTCCAATTTATCAAGCCAGCCCAGCAGTTGTTAGAGAGGATCTGGCGCGACAGATACGAATACAATAAAGGTGGCGTCATTCTTGGTGACTTCTCGAGAACCAAGCAAACACTGGGCGATGCGTAGAGATAGCCTGTCATCGGCCTATACAACCCGTTGGAGTGACTTGCCCCTCGTGGAGTGAATGCATCGAGGACCTGTGGTGATCACATCGATCTTATCCGGAACAAAGTTTACATCGCTCAGGACCTACTCCCCAAGATCTTCTACTTTATAAACAGCGTACCCCTCATAATAGTAACTTGCGTCTATCCCCTTCATATAGACTTCGCTGTCATTGATTTTGTCGGTCAAAGCCCGCTGCAATAAGAACTTGATTTCAATATCCTTGACCGGGCTGCGCTCCATGGCAAGGAGATAGTCATTCTTGTCAACACAGCTCCAATCAACAACCATTTGCAGTTCTTGTTTCAAGATCAGATCGAGCCAAATGCGTGTGCTGCGCCCGTTGCCCTCTCTGAAGGGGTGGGCAATGTTCATTTCCACGTATTTTTCGATGATTTCATCGAATGTCGACTGGGGCATGGTTTCAATATGCTGCAACGCTGCTTCCAGATACATCACAGGTGCAAACCTGAAACTGCCCTTGGCAATGTTGACGGTGCGAATTTTCCCGGCAAAGTCGTAGATTTCGTCGAACAGATTTCTGTGTATCTCTGCCAGTGTCTGAAAGGTCCCAGCCTGCAGGGTATCTAGCCTGCCGCTGGCAAAGAGGTGGTGCGCCTTTGCCTTGCTGATACGCTCTTCTACGCGGGCGAGTTCAACCGCATCGGTGATACCGAGTTTGTTTTCCAACGTCATGGGAGGCTCCTTTGCCACACAAATATCCTTTCACGTCAGGCTGTTTGGGGCTTTGTATAGGTGCGGAAAAGTAAAGGAAGTGGCTTGTCACAAAATCTACCATATCAGATAATAGTTCTCTCACAAAGCCATTGAACGACGTTTCGAGCGGCACAACATACTGATTTCACACTCTGTGATTTTTAGGCCTCTGATTTTTTACTGAGCCACTAGATATTTCGGCCCACGTTTTCCAGCGTGTTGTGATAAAACACGACGATAATTGACTCATCCGTTTAGTTCTGATCCAAAAGGTCTGATACCCAATCAAGATGTCGGTGGGCGCATAGGTATTGGCGGGCAGCGATACTGAACGGAGCGATTTTTGAGATCCGTCGCGAAATGCGATCACGAATGAGGTCTCTTTTGTTTGATCCTTCCGTAAGATCTTCATAGGTCTCAACATCGAGTTTGATGTCGTTATATAGCTCCCCCCTCTTGGCGTTGAAATCGGGGTGGTCGAGATTCAAAAGAATTTTGCTGTCTTCTACCCGTTTTTGGGCGACGGGATCATCGACGTAATTAGGGTGAAGCACCGGGCGACCATCAGACTGAAACGCAATCAACTTGCAGTCCTCTTCGCTGCAAGGATCGAGGATAATCGGCTTTTCTCTTCTGATGGAGTGAATTCCTCTCCCTTTCTTTGTTTCATCGAGGAGGGGAAAGTTATCCCCTTTGCCTCCTGCGCAACCGTATTCCTCGTTATGCTTGGGGCTATTAGCGAATGGGCAGGCCACACGATAATTATCGGGCTTGAAGGCAAGGAACCAGTAGTCGCACTTGGGCCGGTAGTGGTCGATGGTCAGTGGCGCACCGACCAGCTCGGCTTCGGTATACCAACATTTGTTTCCCAGTTCTGCTGCAAACCGATCCTTGAGCGGTGACCACTTGCTCGTACCGTTGTTGTCAATATAAGACTTTCGGTCTTTGGCAGGTGTCAGAGTAACGGTTTCGTGTGCTCGTTCCAGACGACGTTTGTCCTTTTCCCCATCAGTATCGGAAAAAACAGTTTGAAGCAGGCTCTGAATGGGCACGTATCTCATTTGGCACCACCCTCCCCTTCATAACGGCTTCGCAGGAAGGCGACATAATCCGGGTCACGCTCGCTAATACCTGACTGGAGTATCTCAAGCCTTTGGTTCAATTCCCTAAGACGCAGTTTATCCGCTTTGGTCAAAGAGTCCTTCAAGCTGAGCTTGAGGCGTTCATTCATGAGGACTTGGGTCTTCTTGTCGAGACTTGAAGGAAGGCCGAAAAATTCGCTGCTGCACAGGAGGTTGGCGACGCCCTGGCCGCGTGGATGCCGAATAGGGTGTTCGAAGGTAGAGCATTCGGTTCCATTGCCGTTGGCAAGGAAGACTTGCTCACGCACAAGACCGGAAATCACCACCGGGTCGTGAGTGGCCATGAGGACAGTGGAGTGGTCTTTCTGAGACGCGTCGAAGGCTTCTTC
This sequence comes from Desulfobulbus sp., assembly GCA_028684915.1. The sequence continues at coordinate 4,057 of JAQUEZ010000162.1, read as the reverse complement.
GATCATCTCGGGATATTCCCACGACCACTGCGGGTTGAGGTGGGTATCGGGTTCGTCGAGGAGGATGAGGTTGTCGCGCTGGTTGGTGAGACGGATGGCGCCGATGACAGCGATGAGTTGCTTTTCGCCTTCGCTGAGTTGGTCAAAGTTAAAAGGTTCCTGGCTGCCTTTCCCGATCAACTCGTATTCCACGCTCTTGAGAATTCCTCGGGCGGCGAGGTGTTCGAGAGCGAGGTAGAGATTGTCTCGTCCGCGTTCAAGGCGGGCGGCCAGTTTCCAGAGTCGCTGCTCCGGGTTTAAATTTTCCTCGTAGGTGTAGGTGCGGGTTTCTGTGAAAGGGAATCCAGAGACCTTCTCATCTTTGAAAAAGGGCAGTTCCGTTCTGCTACTTTCTTCAATATCGGCTGTTTCGGCAAAGGCCGAAATAATCCTTCCAACTTTGCCGGAGGTACCCCAAAGAAGGGTTTCGTCCTTCAAAGAATTGAATCCTCTGGGGGACTGAAGAACAATTTTGATCTGCCGGGCGCCGGAGATGTTGAGGCGCTCGAGAAACGCAACATGGCGATGGGCTATAAGGGCCAGGAGGATGTTACGGGCCTGTTGGTTGGTCGACAGTACAAACAGTGGGCGCAGATTGTCGCGTTCGGGTTGCTGGACGAGGCGGCGAAAGCTCGTGGTGTAGCGATTGAGCAGGCGGCGGACGCGATCACAGTCGCCGGAATAATAGGCGAAGGTGGTTTCCGGGTAATAGACCTGGGCCTCGCCGTCCCGCAGGCGGCGAGTGAAGTGGCTGCTGGGCATTTCGTACCCGTCAACGATGGCGCGCAGGCGGCCTTCTGTGGCGGAGAGTTCGATGTGCCGCGCTTGGGCCTCGTATTCGAAGCGGAAGTCAAAGGGCGGGGTCCTGTTGAGGTAGGTGTCGAGGAGGATGTGAAGGATGGCCTCGACCAGGTTGGACTTGCCGCTGCCATTGCCGCCGATCACCGCGTTGAGGAGGTAGGGCTGCTCGAAGGTGACCTCACAGTTGCGCAGGTTCTTGAAACAGTCGATCCAAAGGCGGCGGAGCTGCATCGGCTAGGCTTCCCCGCTGCGCGATGGTGCCCCGGCTGCGGTGAGTTCGGCGACCAGGGCTTCGAGGAGGTTCTTAGCTGTGGTGCGGGAAGCGGCGAGGTGGGTTTCTAGTTCGTCGACCAGGGCCATGAGTTGATCCACTTTGGCCACGATCCGGCTTTGTTCGGCGAGGGGGGGGATAGGAACAATAAAGTCACGTAACAGTCCAAGATTTAGTCCCTTGTAAGCGATACCGCGCAGGCTGTCTTCGACTCTGTCTTGGAAATATGGTGATGCGATTACGTTCATCAGGAATCTTGCGTCGAATTCGGTGTGAACAGGGATTACGGCGACTTCACGAGCAATGTTGTATTCCTTCAACTCAGGTGGCACCACCGCGCACCCACCAAGAGTTCCACGGACATTAATCAAGACCTCTCCACCTTCGAGAACTGTCCTGGCATATTCTGATGACAGTTGCTCAGTCACTTTCCTTATACCGTTCAAATCTATTCTTCGATAACGGACGTTGCTGCACCTTAGAATGAATACACCACCCTGCGAAGGTTCAGGCCCAAGTTTAATGACACCGTATGAGATTCCTCGTGTCGGAGTTAGAATTGATTCAACACGTGACGCCGACCAGCCACTTGGAAGGCCAAATGGAAGTTTACCAGCGCCCTTGTCTAATATAGAAATATTTGCCTTCTTCCTAATAGAGGTGCCTGAGCTTATCCGGCGGAGTATCTGTTCACCCGGCTCGTCGTTGAGGTCTTGGGGGGCGAGTTTGCCTTGGACGGCGAGGGTGAGGATGGATTTGCGGAGGTCGGCGGGGGAGATGTCGTAGGATTTGTGGAAGAGGAAGTTGAGGTTGGCCGGGGTGGGGGCGTCGGCAAAGCGGGCCAGCGAGGCGCGGGCCAGCGAGGCGCGCCGGGTGTCGCGATCCTGCTGCTGCGCCTCCAGCTGGTCACACAAGGCCATCAACTCATCCACCTTCGCCACAATCCGCTTCTGCTCCGCAAGGGGTGGGAGGACGATTGGTAAAACGTAAGCCTCTTTGCGGCTTAAACCTGGCTTGATGCCCTTGCCGAGTTCATCAAGTCGTAGTGTCACAAATAGGTAGTAAGTGAACCGGAGGTCGAGGTCTTTAGGCGGGCAGATGAAATAAGCGACGTCGGTGGTCCACGATGGGCCATCTGCAATGTTCAACGCACCGGCCGAACCCTTGCGGCCGACAATAATCGCAGGCTCTTTCGTGAGGTAGGTGTTATGGGTTCCGACAATTCCGTTGGAGCCATACACCGGATACTCCCCTGTTTCGGACCTCTTCGGTGCCGGCAGATTGTTGCCATACTCAAATGTGAAAGCGTCGCTGACGAGGCCACTACGCCAGTTCAATGGCATGCCGATGTTGTTCGGCGCAAGGCCTGAAAGTGTAAGAGTAACCGGTGTTTCACGCGGATCGTTGGGAACGAGCTTGCCATTAACTGCAAAAAAAATCAGTAACTCCCGCATCCTCGCCACCGCATCCGGCGCCTCCGCGAACTGATCGAATTTTTCAAAAAACGTTTCCAACTTCATTCGGCAGTGCCTGCGGTGGCGGTCAGGGCGTGGCGCAGCTCCTGTTTCAGCTTGCCGCGCGTTTCCGCGATCTGTTTGAGCAGATGTTCGTATTCGGGCAGGAGATCTTCGACTTTGCCGGGGCCGGTGTCGGCCTTGTGCGGGTTTTTGCGCTTGGAGTAGCGGCCATTTTTGTCGGGCGTTCCCCACCATTTCTTCTCGGGCTTGAACTCCTCGATGCGGATGGGTTTACCCTTGTTGTAACTCTTGGCGCCCTCGGGGTAAGGGTGCTCGTAATACCATACTTCCTGGGTGGACTGGCCTTTGGTGAAGAAGAGGAGGTTGGTCTTGATGCCGGTGTAGGGGTTGAAGACGCCGTTGGGCAGGCGGACGATGGTGTGAAGGTTGCACTCGGCAAGGAGCTTTTCCTTGATGCGGGTTTTAACGCCTTCGCCGAAGAGGGTGCCGTCGGGCAGAACCATGCCGCAGCGGCCGCCGGGTTTGAGCACCCGCATGATGAGGACGAGAAAGAGGTCGGCGGTCTCGCGGGTACGGAACTCGCTGGGGAAGTTGGATTCGATGCCGTCTTCCTCCATGCCGCCAAACGGCGGGTTGGTGACAATACAATCAACGTATTCCTTTGGTTTCCAGTCGGTGAGCGGCCTCGACAGGGTGTTGTCGTGGCGGACGTTGGAGGGGACGTCGATGCCGTGGAGCATGAGGTTGGTCATGCATAGGATATGCGGGAGATGCTTTTTCTCGATCCCGGAGAAGCAGTCCTGCAGGATGGCCATGTCCTTGTCGGTCTTGGCCTGATCGCGGAGGTGGTCGATGGCGCAGGTGAGAAACCCGCCGGTGCCGCAAGCAGGGTCCAGCACTGTTTCGCCAAGGCGGGGGGCGACCTGTTCGACAATGAACCGGGTGACGGCGCGGGGGGTGTAAAATTCGCCCGCATTACCTGCGGATTGGAGATCTTTGAGAATTTTTTCGTAGATGTCGCCGAACATGTGGCGGTCATCGGAGGCGTTGAAATCAATGGCGTTGATCTTGTTGACGACCTGGCGCATGAGGGTGCCGTTCTTCATATAGTTGTTGGCATCCTTGAAGGTCATGCGGATGAGCCCGGCGATAGTACCCTGCCCAGCGGGGAGGTCCTTTAGCGCGTTGAGCAGCTCATTGTCTACGAAATTGAGAAGACGTTCGCCAGTAAGGCCCCCCTCTTCATCTGCGGCCCAATTGCGCCAGCGGAGGTGACCCTTGAGCGGGGATTTGTAGTCGTCGTCAAAGAGTTCGAGCTGGGTTTCACGGTCATCGAAGATCTTGAGAAAAAAGAGCCAGGCCATCTGCTCGATGCGCTGGGCGTCGCCGTAGGTGCCGGCGTCCTTGCGCATAATGTCCTGGATCGATTTCACAAGGCTGGAAATATTGGGCATGGGTCAATCCTTTC
>JAQUEZ010000488.1 GCA_028684915.1 Desulfobulbus sp. | reverse complement strand
CGTTCTCCAGGGATGTCAGCTCTCCCAGGCAACCCACCTTTCTTTTCCCCATAATAACTGGCGGGCCCTGGACAAGATTCTCAAAGAGTCGCGCCCTCGTTTCCGCCGGGCTCTCGTCGTCATCGAAGGCGTCTACAGCATGGATGGCGACATTCCGGACCTGCCTGAATTCATTAAGATCAAGAAGCGGCACGGCGCCTTTCTTATGGTGGACGAGGCGCATTCCATCGGCATCTTGGGAAAAAATGGCCGGGGTATTGGCGAGCACTTTGGCATCAATCCTGCCGAGGTGGAACTATGGATGGGCACCTTGAGCAAAACCTTTGCCAGTTGCGGGGGATACATCGCCGGGTCCGGAGCCTTAATCGAATACCTGAAATACACGGCGCCGGGCTTTGTCTACAGCGTGGGCATGTCGCCGCCAAATGTCGCGGCAGCATTGGCCGCCATTCGCTTGCTTAAGAAGGAGCCCCAACGGGTGACGCGTCTGCACGAGCTCTCCGGCCTATTTTTCAGGCTCGCCCGGGAAAGGGGCCTGAATACCGGCGCCTGCAGCAGCGGTTCCCCGGTCATTCCCGTGATCGTCGGCGACTCCATCAAGGCGATACGACTTTCTCAAGCCCTCCTCAGACAAGGGATCGATGCCCTGCCCATGGTCTATCCGGCTGTGCCTGACAATGCAGCCCGTCTGCGCTTCTTTGTCAATTGCACCCACACGCCCGAGCAGATTCGCATGGCTTTGGACGTGGTCGCCCCGGAACTGGCCGCCCTGCACCCAAAAAGCGCCTAGCCACAACGCCCCGCTTCTGCCTTTGGCTTTGCAACGGCTGGCGATTGGGCGTGATCCCGGGATGCTGACAACCACTTTGCGTAATTGCGTAAGGAAGCCCTATGATGCTCAATGCTCGGGACACAATCACACGATGCCTGTTGTCCTTGGTGAGGACTCCCCTGCTCTATTCTCCCTACTACCGCTTCCACCTCCCCTGGCCCTCGCAAATCCTGATCGAGAACACCAACTGCTGCAACGCCCAGTGTGTTATGTGCCCCCGGGACACGCTCACCCGCAAACGCGGGTTCATGGATTTTGGATTATTCGAAAAGATCATGACCGAACTGTCCGGCGCGCGCCGAAAACCCGTCGTTCATTTGCACGGGTTTGGCGAACCGCTTTTGGATCCCTTGTTGCCTGAACGAATCAAACTGGCCAAGGCCTGCGGGATAAAGCAAACCTACATTGTCACCAATGCTTCGCTGTTGTTCCCCGAGACGGCACGGTCGCTCATCCTTGCCGGCTTGGATGCGATGAAGATCAGTTTTTACGGCACCGACGAAGCATCGTACAACGCCACCATGCGACAACTGGATTTCAAGGTGGCGCTGCAAAACATCAAGGATTTTATGCGGATACGAAAGGAGCTAAAGAAGAGCAATCCGAAGCTGATCCTGCAATACCTGCCTCAGGAAAACAATGGCTCCAAGATAGCGGAGTTCCAATCCCTGTGGCGCTCTCTCCCGGACAAGAATCGAGGCGACTGCCTGAACATCAGCTCGCTGGACAACTTTGGCGGGGGGAAATCGTACAACACGGTGGGAGAAAAGATCGTGTCGGTCTGTTTTTATCCGTGGTCAGCCCTGTCGGTGCTCTGGGACGGCAAAGCTGTGACCTGTTGCGTTGACTACAACGGCGCTCAGGGCGTGGGAGATGTGAACACCCAGAGCATACGAGAAATCTGGAATGGACCCGTGTTGTCCTTGATCAGAAAGAACTTTGGCAAACTCGACTATAGCGGGTTCCCGACCTGCCAGCGCTGCGACTGGGTGCACAGGCGGTAGACGAATACCGAGCGGTGAAATAACCTGCCGGCCGACGCGCTACCAACCTTTTAAGAACGCGCTTTGTTCCGGTCAGGCTTATTGACTTATTCGGCTCCTTCTTCATATATGTTTTTGTATGGTCTGAAATCCAAGCCGTGTTGCTTTTCCTCTACCAGGCATTCATACCTTTGAAAATGGTTGGCTCCAATTGGAATGCCGGTCCTCGCTGTCAGAGATTCGAGAGTCCCAAAATAAATGGAATAGATGTCATCAAAGATAGAAATTGCCAGCCATGCCGCCTTTGCATTAAACTGTAATTCCGCTAACTTGGCTTTTGTTTCACAGCCTCTTCCTAAATTGTATCGGCTGTTCAAGCGACCAGTTCTTTCATATCTGTTTCTTGCCTTTACGCTTATGACGTATTTTTCGTTTTCCCTTTCTGCGTATAAATCAGCATAAGGAAAGTTCCGTTTTTTATCATTTAAGTTTCTGATGTTGTTAAATCCGTTATCAACTAAAGCCTTGATGGCTAAGAGTTCACCCAATGCGCCAAGCGATTTCGCTCGTAATGCCGTGTGTTGATTTAATTTAATTTGTCTCATAATTTGTCCTTCGAATGATTGATGGATGGGTTAGGAGACTTCATTGATATAACTTGGCGGTTGTAAAAGAGCACGTTTGACGACCTCTGATACTGACTGCGGAGTAATGTTTTTGTTTTTGCAGTATGTTGACTTAACCCAATCACCCAACAACCTGGAGCCCTTGCTGGCATTACAAGAGACGCAACAAAGTGCTATATTTTCTCTTGTGATAATTCTCTCATCGTTGGTTATGTGTTCCCAAGATGATTTTGACTTTCTAGTACCACACGATCCAAACTCAATGCCGCAATAAATACAACACGTATCCCGTAAGATAACTTCTCTTTCCAACCAGTCAGGTATGTTCCATCTATTCATAGTCAGTATGCGATGGTCGATAGCGCCGAATTAGAAAATGCACGGACTGCTGCTGTAAACAAACGAATCTGCACTCCTCGCTTTTTTGCTTCTTTTCATTAAAAACCAATTACTTGCCCTCCTCCCACCGGGTGACCGTTATGCCCAATATAAAAACGACGGCCGCGACAGCCCCAATGGTCGAAGCATTACTCAACGCGGTCCCATTGTCCTGAAACACCATGGCTGCTCGAAGGCCCTCGTTCAGATAGTACAGCGGCAGCACCATGGCGAACTTCTGCAAGAAATCCGGCATCATTTCAAGGGGAAAGAAGCTCCCCGAGAGGAACATCATCGGGAACATGATGGCGTTGGCTGCTGATGAGGCGCTCTGTGCCTCCCTGACGAGACGGGTGAGGATCATCCCGATGCCGACAAAGGTAAAGACGTCCAGCACGATGAAGAGCGGCAGCCACGCGTTGATGCTCAAT
>JAQUEZ010000025.1 GCA_028684915.1 Desulfobulbus sp. | reverse complement strand
TCCGTTCGTGATCCTCGGCCAGGTAACAGTTGGCCCGCAACATCTCTGAATTATGGCTATTGGCCAGATCGACAAGCACATCGTAGCGCATGCCGTAGCCACCGCTCATTTTAATATTTTCTGCGTCAACGTAAATGGCTGTTTTGAGCATGAATTTTCAATAAATTTGTAAAAACAAAAGTGGATTAATAAAGCGTGATGGCCTCGTAAAAAGTCAAAATAAAAAAAATTACGTATCGTACTTACAGCATGTTAGGAAGCTCAGTACGTCATTCTCGAGATTTATTGCAAGAACGACAAAGGGAAGAACATAAATTTAAAAAAAAATCCAGATAACACAAAACGCCGTTCTCGCAATGCGATGCGAGAACGGCTCAATACTGACAATGCAGGCTTCGTAAAAATAGTTACGAAGCGCAGCCGATGGTTTTATTCCCATTCAATGGTCGACGGCGGTTTTGAGGAAATATCATACACCACTCGATTCACCCCGCGGACCTCGTTGATGATCCGGTTGGAGATCTGTCCGAGCAGCTCATAGGGCACATGCGACCAATCAGCGGTCATCGCATCCCTGCTGTCCACGCAACGCAGGGCGATAACGTGCTCATACGTCCGGCCGTCGCCCATAACACCCACGGTCTGAATCGGCAACAACACCGCAAAGGATTGCCAGACCTTACGGTACCAGCCGCTATCCTTCATCTCCTCAAGAACGATCACGTCGGCCTGACGGAGGATATCCAGGCGCTCGGCACTGATAGCGCCCATGATGCGAATAGCGAGCCCCGGTCCCGGGAACGGTTGCCGATAGATAGCCTCTTCGGGCAGACCAAGCTCAAGGCCAAGCGCACGCACCTCATCCTTGAACAGCTCACGAAGCGGCTCGATCAGTTCCAGCTGCATCCGCTCAGGTAGGCCACCGACATTGTGGTGGGACTTGATCGGAGCCTTGCCTCGAAAAACGACCGATTCAATCACATCCGGGTACAGAGTCCCCTGAGCTAGATAATGAACAGCACCGAGTTTTTTGGCTTCAGCCTCGAAAATCTCGATAAAGCCGTAGCCGATTTTTTTGCGTTTTGCTTCCGGATCAGCCACCCCGTCGAGGGCACCGAGAAAAAACGCACTGGCATCGATATCGATAACGTTGAGGTCAGTTTTTTCGCGGAAAAAACGGAGAACGCTTTCCGATTCACCGGTTCGCATCAGTCCGTTGTTAACATAGATGCAGGTCAATTGATTGCCAATAGCCCGATGGACCATAGCCGCCACCACCGAGGAATCGACACCGCCGGAAAGTGCGCAGATAACTTTATCGGAACCAACCTTGGCACGGATAGCGGCCACGGTCGCATCGATAAAGGAGTGCATGGTCCAGTCCGGTTTGCAACCGCACAGACCAAAGATGAAGTTGCGCAGAATGTCGGTCCCAATCAGGGTATGGGCAACCTCGGGGTGGAACTGCACACCGACAAAGGGCTTGTCAGGGTGGCGGATAGCGGCATAGGGTGAATGAGTGCTGGTGGCAGAGACCACAAATCCCGGTGCCAGCTCCTCGATCCTATCGCCGTGGCTCATCCAGACCTGATAATGGGCCGGGGCAACCTCCATACCGGCAAACAGGCCTCCGGTGTATTCGACATTGAGTTGCGCTTTGCCGAATTCACGTTTTTCCGCCCGCTCAACCCGCCCGCCCTGTTGCACGGTCATCAACTGGGCACCGTAGCAGATTCCAAGCACCGGAACACCGAGTTCATAAACGCCAGGATCACTGATCGGCGCATCTTCGTCATAAACGCTTGCCGGCCCCCCGGAGAGGATAATTCCGGTGGGTTGCAGAGCCTTGAGCCGTTCAAGCTCCAGAGTATAAGGATGGATCTCGCTGTACACCTTCTGCTCGCGAATACGGCGGGCAATCAGCTGGGTCGTCTGCGAACCGAAATCAAGAATGATGATTTTCTGAGTATGCGTGGACATGGCTACCTATGCGATAATGGTTCAAAATAAAAGCTGAATCCGTACGTGTCCAGCCTTGCACCAGCTTCATTGCCCGTAACTTCTCACTTAACATACCACTTGGCGGACAGTCACGTACAATGAAAATGGCGAGTGGAGGACGTCCCATGAAGCGGCGGGGAACCTGAGTGAACAGGTTCATCCACCGTCAGGGATTCAAGAACGGCTTACAGGCCTTCGGTCCGATAGTTCGGGGCTTCCTTGGTGATGATGACATCATGCACATGGGATTCGCGCAGACCTGCGGTAGAAATCTGCACAAAACGGGCTTTCTGGTGCAACTCTTCAATGGTGGCTGCCCCGACATACCCCATGCCGGAACGCAGCCCGCCGAGCAACTGATAGATCATCTCAGAGATCGGTCCCCGATAAGGGACCTTACCCTCAATGCCCTCAGGGACCAGCTTGCTGCTTTCCCGATCTTGGAAGTAACGATCACTGGAGCCTTCCTTCATCGCGCCGATTGAGCCCATGCCGCGGTAGCCCTTGTACTTCCGTCCTTGATAGAGGAAGGTTTCTCCCGGAGTTTCATCGGTACCGGCAAAGAGCGAACCAATCATTACCGCATCAGCACCAATACCAAGGGCCTTGCAGATGTCACCCGAGAACTTGATACCGCCATCGGCAATCACCGGAATACCGTGTTTGGAGGCAGCCTCTACACAGTTTTTCAGCGCGGTCAACTGGGGTACGCCCACACCGGCGACGATACGTGTGGTACAGATCGAGCCCGGCCCCACACCAACTTTCACCGCATTCACCCCAGACTTAATCAGGGCCTCGGTGGCTTCGGCGGTGGCAATATTACCGGCAATCACCGGCAGATCGGGATAGTGGGCCTTGATTTCCTGCAGGGCCCGGAGAATACCGGCAGAGTGCCCGTGGGCCGAGTCGAGCACCACCACATCAACCTTTGCTTTCACCAGGGCCTCGGTACGCGGCAGCATATCCGGGCCAACACCGAGGGCGGCACCTGCCAATAAACGGCCGTAACCATCTTTGGCGGCCTTGGGGTACTGCTTAATTTTCTCGATATCCTTAATGGTGATGAGGCCTTTCAAACGACCATTCTCATCGACGATGAGCAGTTTCTCGATCCGATGCTCATGGAGCAGGGCCTTGCAATGCGGCAGGTCGATTCCAACCGGTGCAGTGACCAAATTTTTCGAGGTCATAACATCGTTCACCCGCAAGCCATCGTCGGAGACAAAGCGCAGGTCACGGTTAGTCACGATACCCACCAGTTTGCCTTCGTCGATGACCGGCAATCCAGAGACGCGATAGGTGCGCATGATCTGCTGTACCTCAGCCACACTCTGATAGGGAGAAACAGTGATCGGGTCGGCAATCATGCCGGATTCCGATTTTTTCACCCGTTCGACCTCTCGGGCCTGCTGTTTAACACTCATATTCTTGTGGATAATACCGATTCCACCTTCCCGAGCCATGGCAATGGCGGTTTGATGTTCGGTGACCGTATCCATGGCTGCACTGAGCAGGGGCGATTGAAGCTCGATATTATTGGTCAAACGAGTCTTCAGGGAGACCTCGGAAGGCAACACCTCGGAAGCCCCCGGTACCAGAAGGACATCGTCAAAAGTCAGGGCCATGGGGATAGTTTGTTGCTGCATGTGTTCTCCTCTTCTGCTGGAGTAAAAAAACGGGAAAGCTGATCATCCCGGTAATGCGTCTTATTAGTGACGGTGGTTTTTCAAAAAAAAGGGGTGGAACAACCAAACGTGTCGGTGAACCACCGCATTTTTGTTCAAAAAACCATCAAAAATTGGTCAAAAAAAACAAAATAGGCCGTGTTGAGCCCGGTTTACAGACTGCGAGCCGGGCCAAAACCCGACCTGTGGTTTGTGAGGTATTCTGAGGGTTGGGGGTGTTGGAACAGAAGAATAGTTATTCTCTATCACGTTGCCACCTAAAAAGAAATACAGAGTGATAAAAAAACCGGTGGCAAAGCCGGCCTGTTCCTGCTTTAGTAATGGGATTGTCCTCACCTAAACAATCCTCTCCAGTGACGGTTCAATATTCACAGCTTCGTCAAACAATTCCCTACCCAACGACTCCAAATATAGAATCCGGTTTTATGGCTAAAATTCTCTCGATCAATCCCCAGAACCCTCAAGCACGCCTGATCGCTCAGGCGGCTGAGATTCTCAGGCACGGTGGCGTCATCTGCTATCCCACCGACACCATGTACGGTATCGGTTGCGATATCTTCAACCAAAAGGCGATCAAACGGGTCTATCAGATCAAACGACGGCCCAAAGACAAGCCGTTCAGTTTCATGTGCGACTCGCTCACCGACATCAGCCAATACGGGCATGTCGGCAACACGGCCTATCGCCAAATGCGCAAAAACCTGCCCGGCCCATATACCTTTGTTCTCTCCGGCACCAAATTGGTACCGAAGATTATGCTCACCAAACAAAAGACCGTAGGCATCCGTGTTCCCAATCATCCGGTTTGCCTGGCAATCATTGAAGCACTCGGCAATCCGATCCTCAACACCAGTGCTCAAGCGGAGGACAATGAAGATCTACGCGTCTGTACCGCCGATGATGTTGATTGCCTTTTTGGCAAGCAGGTCGATCTGATCATCGATAGCGGCGAGATTATTCCCGAACCGTCGTCCGTCATTTCGTTACTGACCGACCAACCGGAAATCCTGCGTCACGGCAAAGGAAATCTAGAAGCCTTTCTCTAAGAAAAGCTCCCACCGGACTCTCTACCTCCGGCCCAGTGAATAAAAAAAGACCGAACCCCATAAGGGGCCGGTCTTGGTGCCTGAAAAAAAGACCCTATTAATCGACTTCGTCGATCAGCACTTCCTTAAGCGATTTGCTCATGGTGAAATGGAGGGTCTTGCGGGCAGGAATATTCATCATTTTACCGGTTTTCGGATTTTTGGTTGTACGCGGTTTACGTGTGCGCACGGAAAAGCTCCCGAATCCCCGGATCTCCACCCTTCTCTCTTCAGCAAGCGCCTGCGATATCTCTTCGAGAATGATTTCGACGGCTTGTGCTATATCTTGCTTGTAATAGTCACCAAGCTGTTCGGAAACTTGATTGACCAGTTCACGCTTAAGCATGATTACCTTACCTCTTTAACCTACCGCCTCGGCAGACGAATACGTTACCGCTAGCGGACAATAGAAAGGGCGTTTCATCAACTCGAGCGAACCCGGTCGATGAAACACCCGTTACGTTTCAATAAGTATAAAACGTTTAATTACTTATTCAGATCCTCACCAGCAGCGGCTTTCAGCAAATCTCCAATGGTGGAGGGGCCGCTGCTCTGGGTAGCTTGGAGATACTCTTCAGGAATGGCGCCGTTATTATCGTCCTTTTCCTGCAGAGCCTTGACGGACAATCCGATCTTACGATCATCAGCAGAGACATTGATCACCATGGCTTTCAAGGTGTCGTTTACATTGAACATGCCTACCGGGGTTTTCACCTTATCCCTGGAAATCTCGGAAACATGGACCAAGCCCTCAATGCCTTCTTCCAATTGAACAAAGACACCGAAGTCGGTCACGTTGGTAATGGTCCCCTCAACGGTGGAACCGATCGGATAGTTGCTGGCAGCTGCCTGCCAAGGATCCGGCTCAAGCTGTTTTACACCCAGGGAGAAGCGCTCGTTCTCTTTGTCAATTTTGAGAACAACTGCCTGGATGGTCTCACCCTTGGCATACTTCTCGGAAGGATGCTTGATCCGCTCGGTCCAGGAAAGATCAGAAACGTGAATCAGACCATCAATACCCTCTTCGATACCGATAAAAATACCAAAGTCGGTGATGTTCTTAATTTTGCCTTCGATAACCGAACCAACGGGGTAGCTTTCCTCGACCACATCCCAAGGATTAGGCTGGAGCTGTTTCATCCCCAGGGAGATACGCTTGGTCTCGGCTTCGACCTTGAGTACCTGAACCTCGATTTCCTCGCCCACGCCAACGATCTTGGAAGGATGGCGCGGTTTTTTCGACCAGCTCATCTCGGAAATATGAACCAAACCTTCCACACCCTCTTCCAACTCAACAAACACACCGTAATCGGTGATGGACACGACCTTGCCGGTTACACGTGAACCCGGTGCATACTGCTCCGGTACCCGCTCCCAAGGATCGGTCTTGAGCTGCTTGACACCCAAGGAAACACGGTCGGAGTTCTTGTCGTACTTGAGGATTTTGACCTCAATTTCCTCGCCCACACTGTAGAGCTTGGATGGGTGGGAAACACGGCCCCAGGACAGGTCGGTGATGTGACAAAGACCGTCCATACCGCCCAAGTCGATGAACAAACCATAATCGGTGATATTGGTAATGGCACCACGGATGATCTGGCCCTCTTCCAGGGAAGTCCGCATCTGCTCGCGCAGGGCACTCCGCTGGCTTTCGAGGATCGCACGACGAGAGATAACCACGTTGTTGCGTTTGCGGTTAAACTTGAGGATCTTGAATTCGAAGGTCTCGCCAATGAGACCATCCAAATCCTTAACCGGCCGCAGATCGATCTGCGAGTACGGCAGGAAGGCAGGAACACCGATATCAACCGACATACCACCCTTGACCCGGTTCTCAATACGGCCCTCGATAGTCCCATCTTCTTCCTGAATCGTGGCAATCTGCTCCCAAACTTTGATCGCGATGGCTTTTTCACGGGAGAGGAGCAATCCGCCTTCATCTTTACGTTTCTCGATGAAAACTTCAAATTGATCGCCGATCTTAATTTCCCGTTCCGGATCTTCGTGGCGGAATTCAGCAAGCGAAATGTAGCTTTCTGCCTTGTCACCGACGTCGATCAATACAGCATCATTGTTCAGCCCAACGACTGTTCCAAGGGCAACCTCACCTACATTGATAACGGTGTTGTTGTCCTCCTGTTCAAACAGTTCAGCAAAACTCAGGTCTTCAAAGCTGGTGTCATCTGCCGCAAAAGCGGGTTGAGTTCCGTTATTTGTCATGGAATATTCCTGTGGTGACCGGTAGTGGTCTTTGATAAGTGGTTGATACGGCGAATAAGGGAATCTTCTTCGCTTAGATTAGTAAGAAAAGTATATTTACCAAAGTTCTTATCGAAAAACAACTGTTTCCTCCTGAAAAAAGGTATTTCTTCGCCTTCGAGACTTCCCGGCCAAAGCGGGTGTCATCCGACTGAAAGGAGGCAACTCCGGCAGTTCAAAAGAAATCAGCGTCTTCCATAGGCTTCCAGTTCCTCGAGAAAGGCTCCGAAAAGTTCCTCGTAGGCGGGGATCGCCTTACGGAGGATGACGTCGAGATGGCGCAGATCTTTGGTATTGACCGTTAGGTTGGCACTGTAGGCTATGGCCTCCAGGTCGTAAAGGGTCGAGAGCGAACTGCCCATAAGAATGTAAAAAACATACCGCCGCCGATCCATCGACAATCTGCGCATATGGTCGTGAAAAGACGATTGCCCTATTCCGCCCTCCATGTCGATATGAAAGACGATGCAAGAAAAATTAACAAACCGCATCCGCTCCAGGGCATTTGCCGTGGTCTCGCTCACGAATACCTGGTAACCGACAGCCTCCAACGCCTCGACGATCCGTATCCGCTGTTCATCGGCGTGATGAAGGACCAAGGCCATGGGGACGTCCTCCACCTTTTCCTCTCCCTGGTACAACCCAGTGTGCAACCAATCAAGAGTGGGCGGTGGCGGAGGGGCAATGTGCTTGACAGAGGGTTGCGGTGGCAGACCGGACCGCTCCAGTCCGATCGTTTCCCGACAGAGGGGGCATTTCAGGTTGAGCAGTTTTCCCGGTGCCAACTGGGAAAGAGCGTGCTCCAGGCGAGAGCTCTGCTCTTGAGAAAAACGCAGTGGTTGCTGACAAAAGGGGCATTGGGTCAACATGGTAACTCCTTGCAGGGCAGATTCATGGCCAGATACTAACTTATGCTGATTGCATACATTTTTTTGACTTCACAGACGACTTACCATCGACGATAAGGATCTTCCTCCTCCTGCTCCATCTGCAGGTCGTCTATGCTTGAGGTCCGTTCGCCGCGGGCAGCTTTAACCGTATCCATACCGCGTTTGATTTCACTGCGATGCGAAGCAAAAAGCATGGCCGACTCTTCAGTGATCAAACCAGTCTCGAAGAGTTCGAGCAGATGTTGATCAAAGGTACGCATATCCCGGGTCGAGCCTTCTTTCACCACACTGTAGAACGTCTTTTCTTCGGTTTCCCCGTTGATAATCAGATCGCGAACCCGTAGACTGGTGCAGAGAATTTCCAGGGCAGCCACCCGACCGCCACCGATACGAGGTGGTAAGCGTTGACTGACGATCCAACGGATAGTGTCGGCCAGTCGGTTACGCACCTGCGGTTGCTCATCCTGCTCAAACATACCAAGGATACGGTTCACCGTCTGCCCGGTATCAATAGTGTGCAGAGTGGAGAAGACCACGTGGCCGGTTTCCGCTGCGGTCAGGGCGATCTCCAGGGTCTCACGGTCACGGATCTCACCCACGAGAATGACCTTGGGCGCCTGACGCAGAGCCGCCCGCAGGCCGCCGGCAAAAGAGTCGAAATCATCGCCCATCTCCCGCTGGTTAAAGGTGGCTTTTTTATGGGGGTGGACGTACTCGATCGGATCTTCCAGGGTGACGACATGAACTGCACGTTCCTCGTTGATACGATTAAGGATAGCAGCCATGGAGGTGGTCTTACCGGTACCGGTAGCACCGGTAAAGAGGATCAGGCCATTGACCTCTTGAGCCATTTTGGTAAAGGCCTCAGGAAAATTAAACCCCTTGATCGAAGGAATCTTGGTCTCCAACTTCCTGAGCACAGTTGAATAATAACCCTTCTGAGAAAAGATATTGACCCTGAACCGAACCTTGTCGTCGAGTGAGTAGGAAAGGTCGCAACTGCCCTTGGTGACCAGGTCACGCAGGAGTCGGCGGTTCCCCCCAATCAGGTTCAAGGCAAAGACCTCGGTTTGGAAGGGGGTCAGTTCGGAAACCTGCGGCTCAACATCCACCGGAACCAGCACACCGTCGCTTTCCACCTGCAGTGTTTTTCCTACAGTAATATTGAGATCGGACACCCGTGCATGCTTATTGAGCATGGCCGTGATCCAGTAGTTAATCTCCTGTTGTTTCATAGCGCCCACCAGTATAGAATTGGCCTGAATCTGTGAGTGTTCATTCGTGATGCGCAAACACACCAAATACACTGCGCTCACTCTTCCAGCGTCACGGATTCAAGAATGTCGTTCTCTGAAAACGCTTAAAAACGACGTCCCGAGTGTCGAGAAAAACGCTGCGACGCAGGAGCTCGAAGTTTTTACGACGCCATCAAGATTGACAAAATCGTTGCTATAGGTTCTATCGCTTAGTCGGTAAAAAACAAGAAAAAAAACAAATAAGTTCATAGAGGTGAGGAGATGGCGAATCCACTGCGAAGCGCGGCAACTACAGAAGGAAGAAGAATGGCGGGTGCTCGTGCGCTCTGGCGCGCCAACGGCATGCGGGAGGAACAGATCGGCAAACCGGTGATTGCCGTCGTCAACTCCTTTACCCAATTTGTTCCCGGCCATGTCCATTTGCACGAGATCGGCCAACAAGTGAAGGCAAAGATTGAAAGTCTGGGTTGCTTTGCCGCCGAATTCAACACCATCGCCATCGACGACGGCATTGCCATGGGTCACGACGGCATGCTCTATTCCCTGCCCTCCCGCGACCTGATCGCCGACTCGGTGGAGTACATGTGCAATGCCCACAAGGCCGATGCCATGGTCTGCATCTCCAACTGCGACAAGATCACCCCCGGCATGCTGATGGCGGCAATGCGCCTCAACATCCCCGCAATTTTTGTTTCCGGCGGCCCGATGGAGGCTGGACGGGTGGGCAACAAACCCCTGGACCTGATCGATGCGATGATCATGGCTGGCGACGAGAGCGTCAGCGACGCCGAGGTGGCTGAAATTGAGCGTTCCGCCTGCCCCACCTGCGGCTCCTGCTCGGGCATGTTCACCGCCAACTCGATGAACTGTCTCAATGAAGCCATCGGCCTAGCCCTTCCGGGTAACGGTACCGTGGTTGCCACCCACACCGCCCGTCTTGAACTGTTTGCCAAGGCTGCCGAACGCATTGTTGCCATGTGCGAGGCCTGGTACGGCAAAGGCGATGCCAGCGTTCTCCCACGCGCCATTGCCAGCAAGGCCTCCTTCAACAATGCCATGGCCCTGGATATTGCCATGGGCGGCTCAACCAATACGGTGCTCCATATCCTCGCCGTGGCTCATGAGGCCGGAGTCGACTTCACGATGAAGGACATCGATGCACTTTCGCGCCGGGTACCCAACCTGTGCAAAGTGGCACCGAGTTCTTCCCATCACGTGGAAGACGTCAACCGGGCCGGTGGCATTCTGGCCATCCTCGGCGAACTTGACCGGGCCGGGCTGGTCGACGCCAGTGTTTTGCGCGCCGATGGACTGACGCTGGCCCAGGCTCTGGAACAATACGACGTCATGCGTCCCAGCGCCACAGAGGCGGCAAAAACGCTCTATCGCAGCGCTCCTGCCGGGGTACGCAACTTGCAGATGGGATCGCAAAAAACACTCTACTCCGAACTCGACACCGATCGCCAGACCGGGTGCATCCGAGACCTTGACCACGCCTATTCCAAGGACGGCGGGCTGGCAGTGCTTTACGGCAACATTGCCAAGAAAGGCTGTATCGTTAAAACCGCCGGGGTTGACGCCTCTATTC
The DNA here is from genome assembly GCA_028684915.1 of Desulfobulbus sp. The sequence goes on along the minus strand of JAQUEZ010000025.1, from coordinate 40,219 downwards.
TCCACTTTGCCGGCAAGGCCAAGGTCTACCACTCCCAGGAAGAAGCCTGCGCGGCTATTCTCGACGGTTCGATTAAAGCTGGCGACGTGGTCTTTATCCTCTACGAAGGCCCCAAAGGCGGGCCGGGTATGCAGGAAATGCTCTATCCGACGTCCTACCTCAAATCACGCCATCTCGGTGCAGAATGCGCTCTAGTGACCGATGGCCGTTTCTCCGGTGGCACCTCCGGCCTTTCCATCGGCCATGTTTCTCCGGAAGCGGCCAGCGGGGGAGCCATCGCCCTGGTGCGCGAGGGGGACAAAATCGATATCAATATTCCCGAGCGCTCCATTTCGCTGATGATCAGCGACGAGGAAATGGCCGCCCGACGGGTCGAAGAGGCTGCCCGGGGCACGGAAGCCTTCACCCCGAACCGTGACCGAGTGATCTCCAAAGCGCTGCAGATTTACGCTCGCTTTGCCGCCTCAGCCGATCAAGGCGCGGTACGGATTCTCGACTGATCTCTTTTGTACCGCTGTTCTTGGTAAAAGAACAGCGGTACAACATCTCCGGCTCCCGAGCCCAGCCGAATTTTGGCACAGCCGCTCAGGGGCGTCGTCCCCCATGCAGCTTGATTTTGATGGCGTCGTAAAAACTTCGAGCTACCGCGTCGCAGCGTTTTCACCTAGCCAGTGCTTAGAAGGTGATGGACTTTTTATGAGTCCATCACACCCCACTGCCGAATCAGGAAAAGAAGGCGCGGAACCGGGCCTCTGAAAAGAAAAGATTTTTGCAAAAAAACGCCCGCTTTCCCCAAACAGGAAGAACGGGCGTTGATGCGTGCAAAATGTTTTAGATCTTGGTCACTTTTTCGGCAGCCGGGCCTTTGGCACCGCTGACCACTTCAAACCGCACCCGTTCACCTTCCTTCAGAGATTTAAATCCCTGATCCTGAATCGCGGAATAGTGGACAAAGACATCTTTGCCGCCATCCTGCTCAATAAAGCCGAATCCCTTGGAATCGTTAAACCACTTTACTGTCCCCTCTGCCATTGCCGTTCCTCCTTGTGTTTCACAACCATACAAAACCGGCCTGTTAGCGGCCTTTTCCACATGGGTTTTTCGCAGTACCGCCCCTTTTTCCACTCTCCCATTTGCATAAAAGAGCGGAACGAGACCATGTGCTCAAACCCGAAAAAATCACAAATCACGACCATAACCGTTCTTCTCCCTCATCAAAGGGATGAATACAGGCCAAAACAGCCTAAAGGGTGGAGAAGAACAGAATAAACGAGAGACCACTCCCTGATGGGCGCCGAATTCTTGCTTGAGAGAGCAACAGAAAATACGAGCGCAAAACCGGCACCGCGAAAGCAACCGCCGGACAGCAGACAATTGGGGGGAACAGCAGGGAGAGGAGCAATTGGAGGAACGCAGAACAGAGGGCAAACGAGCATCGCCCGAAACGGGTTGCAAAAGAAAAGCGATGCAACCGTTGCGCCCTTTCATTCAGCAAACACACCTTGAAGACAATGAAAACGGCAGGCGCAGTATGGATGTTCGAACAGAATAAAGTGTGGAGAGAATTTCAAGTGCAGGTGTACCACAGATACTCGAACTATTTTGCCAATTTCAGGAGTAAAAAGGGGATGACGTACAAGTGCGAACCACCCCTTCCTTACCGCAAAACAGTTTAAAACGCTAGAAAATTTTCACCTATTTACGCATTTACCAAGCTCTTCAACCAGACCGCGTTCGGCGCGTCCGTCTCAGGCTTTTACTTTGAGTAAAGGATGGCCCATGGCAGCCCGCTGTTCCACATAGCGCTGAGCCACCTGACGCGCGATATTGCGAATCCGGCCAATGTAGCGGGTACGCTCGGCGACGGAGATGGCCTTGCGTGCGTCAAGCAGGTTGAAGGTGTGGGAACACTTGAGGCAATAGTCGTAACCAGGGAGAATAAGCCCTTTCTCCACCAGCTTCAGTGCCTCACGCTCGTAGTTGTCAAAGGCCACGGTGAGATCGCCGACATTGGCCTCTTCAAAGTTAAAGGCAGAGAACTCTTTTTCGGCCTGGTGAAAAATCTCGCCGTAGGTCACATGCTCGTTCCAGGCGATATCATAGACTGAATCGACCTTCTGCAAATACATGGCGATCCGCTCCAGGCCGTAGGTTATCTCCACGGTGATCGGCTTGAGGTCCACCGAACCCGCCTGCTGGAAGTAGGTGAACTGGGTGATTTCCATGCCGTCGAGCCAAACTTCCCAACCCAGTCCCCAGGCGCCGAGGGTGGGTGACTCCCAGTCGTCCTCGACAAAACGGATATCGTGCTCAAGCAGATTGAGGCCAAACCGCTGCAGGCTTTCCAGATACATGGCCTGCACATCCTTGGGCGAGGGCTTGATCACCACCTGATATTGGTAATAATGCTGTAACCGGTTGGGATTTTCGCCATAGCGGCCGTCGGTAGGACGACGCGAGGGCTGAACATAGGCCGCCTTCCACGGCTCGGGCCCCAGTGCGCGCAGCAAGGTGGCGGGATGAAAGGTGCCGGCACCGACTTCCATGTCATAGGGTTGCATGACAACACAACCTGCGGATGCCCAATAGCTGTTCAAGGTGGCAATGATGTCCTGAAAATACATGGCGAAATCTTTGTGGTATTGATTGTTAAAGGATCATGGCTACAATTATGCGGCAATCTACCATAGGCGTACGCCATGGTAAACGAATTTGTCCCTCCAGGGCGCACATGGTGCTTTGCTGCGCACATACAACCCTGCTCAGCCACCAAACGCCGCCATGATATAATCGACAGCCGTGTACTGATCGCGCCTGTTTGCATAGACTACGGACACCCCATGGAACCGCAATACCTCCGCATCCGCGGCGCGCGCATGCACAACCTGAAGAATATCTCGGTTGACCTGCCACGCAACAAACTGATCGTTTTCACCGGCCTATCCGGGTCCGGCAAATCGACCCTCGCCTTTGACACCCTCTACGCCGAGGGGCAGCGCCGCTATGTGGAATCGCTCTCCACCTATGCCCGCCAGTTCCTCGGCCAGATGGACAAACCCGATGTCGACCTGCTGGAAGGGCTGTCACCGGCGGTCTCCATCGAACAGAAGACCACCAGCCGCAATCCCCGCTCCACCGTAGGCACGGTCACCGAAATTTACGACCACCTCCGCCTGCTCTTCGCCCGTGCTGGCCAGCCCTACTGCCCCAAATGCGACCAGCCGATCCGCTCCCAGTCGATCCACGACATGATCGAATCACTCTTAAACCGCCAGGAAGGTGAAAAGGTGATTCTGCTCGCGCCCCTGGTAACCCAGAAAAAAGGACAGCACGAGCAGGTCTTTGCGCGGCTGCGCAAGGAGGGATTTGTGCGGGTGCGGGTTGACGGCGAGATCCGTCCGTTGAGCGAGGAGATCGTACTGGAGAAAAACAAACATCACTATATCGAGGCCGTAATCGATCGTGTGGTGATCAAACCCGCCATCCGTAGGCGCCTGGATGAGTCGGTGAGCACAGCCGTGGCCTTGGGCAGCGGCACCATGCTTGTCCACTTTCCCGACTCCGGCGAGGAACTACTGTTTAGCGAATCCGCGGCCTGCCATCAATGCGGTATTTCGGTGCCTGAACTCTCCACCCAGTTATTTTCCTTCAATAACCCTCAGGGGGCCTGCCCGTCCTGCAGCGGTCTGGGGATCAATCAGTCCATCAACGAGCACCTTATCCTCCCCGACACCTCGCTCTCCCTCTTAGAAGGGGCCATCGTCCCCTGGACCCGACGGCGGCTCTCTACCCAGGCCGACAACTGGATCGAGGCCTTTGCCCGCCACTACCGCTTCGACCCGGCCACCCCCTTTGCCGACCTGCCCGACAAGGTCAAGAAAGGATTGCTTCACGGTACCGGCCGCGAGAAACTGGAGTTTATCCACACCCGGGGTAAACGCAGCCTGGTGTCGCAACTGCCCTTTGAAGGCGTCGTGCCCCGCCTCAACCGCCTCTTTCGCGAAACCACGTCCTCCAGGATGCGCGAGGAAATCGAAGGCTTCATGACCGAGCAAGGTTGTCCAGCCTGCCAGGGGGCACGGCTTAAACCCGAGGCCCTGGCGGTGCGCGTCGGCCCCTGGTCGATTACCGAGCTGTGCCGTATGGCCATCGAACAGCTGATCAAGGAACTGGAGACACTCAGCTTTGAACCGCGCCAGGGGATCATTGCTCAGCCAATCCTCAAGGAGATCCGCGAACGGCTCTTTTTCCTTCAGGGGGTTGGCCTGGGCTATCTTGCCCTAGATCGCCGTGCTGGCACCCTCTCCGGTGGCGAGGCCCAGCGCATCCGTCTGGCTTCGCAGATTGGCTCCGGCCTGGCCGGGGTGCTCTATATCTTGGACGAACCCAGCATCGGTCTCCATCAGCGCGACAACAACAAACTGATCAAGACCCTGATCAACCTCCGCGACCTCGGTAACACGGTAATCGTGGTCGAGCACGATTCGGACACCATTGCCAACGCCGACCACGTGCTCGACATCGGCCCCGGTGCTGGTGTCCACGGTGGTGAGGTCCTCTACTCCGGCCCGGTCCCCGGCCTGCTCGACTGTGAGCCCTCTCTGACCGGCGGCTATCTTTCCGGACGACTCAAAATCGAGGTTCCGGAGCAGCGGCGCCCCTTGCACCTCGACGAGGACCATTTCATCGAGGTCCAGGGCGCAACAATCAACAATCTGCAAAACCTCACGGTTCGCTTTCCCTTGGGAGTCATGACCTGTGTTACCGGCGTCTCCGGCTCGGGCAAGAGCTCACTGGTGATCGAGACCCTGTTCAACGAGGCCCAACGCTATTTCACCGACCACAAGGGATATCTGCGGGGGCCGAGCCTGCTCAAGGGCCTTGACCGGCTCGACAAAGTGATCGATATCGACCAGAGCCCTATCGGTCGCACGCCGCGCTCGAACCCGGCCACCTACACCGGGGTCATGACGCCGATCCGTGAGCTGCTGGCCCGCCTGCCCGAGTCAAGGGCGCGTGGCTATCAACCCGGTCGATTCAGCTTTAACCTCAAGGGTGGCCGCTGCGAGACCTGTGAGGGCGACGGCGTCATCCGCATCGCCATGCACTTCCTCCCCGATATCTACGTCACTTGCGAACGCTGTTTGGGCAAACGCTACAACCAGGAGACCCTTGACATCCATTACAAGGGCAAGAATATCGCTGAAATCCTACAGATGACCGTGGAAGAGGCCCTCGAATTTTTCCAGAACGTGCCGCCGATCTCCGGCCGCCTGCAGACCATTGTCGATGTCGGCCTTGGCTATCTCAGCCTCGGGCAAAGCTCTGTAACCCTTTCCGGCGGCGAGGCCCAGCGGGTCAAGCTGGCCAAAGAGCTGAGCCGACGTTCCACCGGCAAGACCCTTTACATCCTTGATGAGCCGACGACCGGTCTTCATCCGGCAGATATCCAGCACCTACTGCGGGTCCTTGGCCGCCTGGTCGACGGCGGCAATACCGTGGTGGTAATCGAGCATAACCTGGATGTGATCAAGACTGCTGATTGGGTAATCGATATCGGGCCCGAGGGCGGCAACGGTGGCGGCAAGGTGATTGCATCCGGTACCCCGGAAGACGTAGCCCGCGTACCTCAATCCTATACCGGTATGTTTCTTAAACAGTATCTAAACGGTGACGAGTAGGCTTTTTCATTGTTTTTGCTTGGCGTACCCCGGGCGCCCCTGTTACCATGCCCCGGACTAAACCTGTCGGCAACCCAGGAGTTGCCGGTTTTCATTGACTTCGACCACAAGGACAGAACATGGCAGACCAGACCCCCGACCAGCAGGAGATCCCGATCTTTCGCATGCAGAAGATGTACATCAAGGATTTTTCCTTCGAGAGCCCCAATGCTCCCAAGGTCTTTCTTGCGAAAAATCAGAACCCCAAGGTGGATTTCAACCTCCAGCTGAAAAACGCAAAGCTCGATGACGACCACAACGAGGTATCTATCGCCATCACCGCCAAGGTCCTGGACAAAAACAACGACGACGCAGTGATGTTCATCGTGGAGATCGAACATGCCGCTGTGTTTATGATGAAGAATATTCCCGAAGAGCACCACGATCGTGTACTCGCAGTCGACTGCCCGCTGATGCTGTTCCCCTTCACCCGCCAGGTTGTCTGCCAGGCAGCTGTAGATGGCGGCTTCATGCCTTTCTTAATGGAGCCGATCAACTTTATCGCCCTGTATGACAACTCCAAGAATCAGCAACAGGATGCGTGAGCAAAGGGCGCGGCTATTGCAGTGAAATGAAAAGGGCACCGGTATTCCGTTGCCCTTTTTTGTTATCTCCCACGGTAGCAGTGGGACAAAGAAAGCAACAACCCCTTCTTTTTCCGGCTCCTCAGCAGAATCTGTGAGTAGCCTTAGGGGCGGGCAAGTCACCAAGCCCATGATACAAGGCTATTTTTAGCCCGCCATAGGTGCGGAAGCCATAGGATCACTTGGTGACCACCTTTGCCTTGTTGTTAAAACCCTCCACACAGCCCAGGGCAATTGCATTTTTTGCGCGAAACCAGTTGAGCAGAAGGGGGCGATGAGACCTCAACATTCGAACAACCTTCTTCATCGGTTTGAGCTTAGATCGCATGGTTCTCGTGCACCAGGCATCAAGGAACTTTCCTGCCCAAGCCGGAGAAGTGTATGTCCAGAATCGTTGATAATCTTCCTTGAGCAAATAGGCACGGACGGTTCTGAGGTTGCAGGCGCGCAGATCCTTCAGCCTGTCCACTTGTTTGTCGGTCATCGTTTTTTTTTCAATAAGCACCAGCGACTTTTAGTTAAGAGAGGCTCTTTTTCTTGGTTTTTCAGGGCTTTAACCTCATTTACCCTGACTTCGTCGATAGCCTTGCCCATGTGACTCATGAGGTGAAAGCGATCAAGAACATTGACATCCCCCGTAGCCTTTTCAGCAATAATGGAGAGATAGGGCTTCCACATATCGCTGCAAATATACCGTAATTGCCCACATCTTCCCGGTCCGAGCCAATCGAAAAATTCCCGGAAGGTCTTGGCTGTACGGTCGGGACCAATCCAAAGCAATCGCCTTTTTCCTTGGTCAAGTTGATAGACCAAGGTGACGAATTTACCCTTGCGTTTGCGCCAACAGATTTCGCCTCGTCCGCGCCCACCTCTATAACCTTACCGACCTAAACTTTCCCGAAAATCAAGCAGGCATTGGTGCCGCCAAAGCCGTAACTGTTACTCATCACCTTGGTGAGGACGGCGTCACGGTTGGCCGCGACAATGTGCATTCCTTCGGCTTCCGGGTCCATCTCCTCGATGTTGGCCGTACCGCAGATGAAGTTGTGGTTGAGCATCAGCAGGCTGTAAATGGCCTCGTGCACGCCGGCAGCGCCCAGACTGTGGCCGGAGAGCGATTTGGTAGAGCTGATCGGCGGGTTGGTCGGACCAAAAACATCGCGAATGGCGCGCAACTCGATCAGGTCGCCGATGGGAGTGGAGGTGCCGTGAGCATTGATGTAATCAACCTGAGCCCCTGCGGTTTCCAAGGCCAGCTGAATACAACGCACCGCGCCCTCACCCGTAGGCTGGACCATGTCCGCGCCGTCAGCGGTGGCGCCGTAGCCGACCACCTCGCCATATATCCGGGCACCGCGCTTCCTGGCCCGTTCGTACTCCTCCAACACCACCAGACCCGCGCCATTGGCGACCACAAAACCGTCACGGTTGCGATCATAAGGGCGTGAAGCTCGCTGCGGGGTATCGTTGTACTTGGTCGACAAGGCCCCCATGGCGTCGAACATGGCGGTCTGGGTCCAATGCTCCTCATCGGAGCCGCCAGCGAAAACGATATCCTGCTTCCCCAGCTGAATCTGCTCCATGGCCGCACCGATACAGTGGGAACCCGTGGCACAGGCGGAAGAGATCGAATAACAGATCCCTTTGATACCATGGGTACTGGTGAGGCAGGCAGAGACCGTACTGCTCATGGTTCGCGGAACCATGAACGGACTGAGCCGTTTGAGGCCCTTGGCCCGCATGGTGTCGGCGGTTGCAACCACGTTTTCGGCCGAGGTGCCGCCGGAGCCAATGATTAGCCCGGTCCGGGGATGGGAGACCTCGTCCTCAAAGAGCCCGGCATCGGCAATGGCCTGGGACAAGGCAATCGAGGCGTAGGCTGCGGCGTTGCCCATGAAACGCAGGTTTTTCTTATCCAGATGTTCTTTAACATCGATCCGGGTGAAACTGCCGATCTGAGCCCGCAGGCCAATCTCCTGGTAAGGCTGATGGAAACGAACACCGGAACGGCCTTGCTGCAGGGATAACAGCACCTCGGCAGGTGAATCCCCCAGCGGCGAGACAATCCCCATGCCTGTAATTACAACTCGTCGCATCGGCCTCGTCCTTATACGTCTCGATGAATGGCCAAGGGACCGCAGCTCTGGCAGACCGGCATGACCTCCACGGTGTTGATGTTGACATGCGGTGGCACACTGGTTACCCAATGGACAATCTCGGCAATATCCACCGGACGGATCGGCTCGGTACCTTTATAAACCGCACCCGCCTTGTCCTTGTCGCCGTGAAAACGAACTATGGAAAACTCACTCTCCGACAGACCGGGCTCGATATTGGTCACCCGCACCTTGGTGTGATTGAGGTCAGTCAAAAGATTGCGGGAAAACTGTTTAACAAAGGCCTTGGTGGCGCCGTAGACATTGCCGCCCGGATAGGGGTAATTGCCGGCGATGGAACCCATATTGATGATGTGTCCCTGATTGCGATCCACCATACCCGGCAGGATACACCGGGTGAGATAGCAAAGCCCCTTGATGTTGGTGTCGATCATGGTGTCCCAGTCGTGAATATCGGTCTTATCCGCCCCTTCCAACCCCAGGGCCAGCCCGGCGTTGTTAACCAGGACGTCGATATTCTTGAACTTTTCTGGCAAATTACTGACCATGGCCTCCACAGCTGTATAATCGCGCACATCAAGTTCAACGGTATGGACGGGCACCGAGCCAAGCGCCTGCTGCAGGGCGTGCAGCCGATCAACCCGGCGGCCGCTGAGGATCAGTTGCCACCCTTCGGCGGCAAAACGTTCGGCACAGGCCTTGCCAAAACCCGAGGTAGCTCCGGTGATACAAATGGTTTTCTGCATAGTTCTCTCCTTATAGTTCCCTAAGGGAAACAGGTTTCCCTACAAAAGACAACAATTTTCCAGAACGCCCTGGAATTCCTCATGGTTGTGGTTATAGTCCTCCCACTGTTCTTTAAATAGTTCACCACCTAACCGACCTTACTCCAAAGGAGAACACCATGCTGAAAAAGAAGATGCTCAAGGCGCTCAACGATCAAATCAATGCCGAAATGTTTTCATCCTACCTTTACCTGTCAATGGAATCCTATTTCCAATCGATCAGCCTGACTGGTTTTGCAGCCTGGATGCGGGTGCAAGTACAGGAAGAACTGATGCACGGGATGAAATTTTATGATTTTGTCAATGAACGCGGCGGCAAGGTGACGTTGGAGGCCATAGCCAAGCCAGAATCGACCTGGGAGACCCCCCTGGCCGCCTTTGAGGCAATCCAAAAACACGAGGAGCATGTCACCAGCCTGATCAATGCGCTGGTGGACCTGGCTATCACTGAAAAAGATCATGCCTCCAACAATTTCCTCCAGTGGTTCGTTTCCGAGCAGGTTGAGGAAGAAGCCTCAGTTGGCGAAGTTGTCGAGAAGATGAAGCTGATCAAGGACAACCCATCGGGTCTGTTCATGATGGATGCGGAACTGGGCAAACGGGTCTTTGTTATGCCCACCACCCCGGCTTAATTATTTTTCGTCCCGTGAGTAGTCGTGCAATAAAGACCAAGGTCTTGGAGCTCTTCAAAGGCCAGGACCTTGGTCAAATTCAGGCCGAACTTGCCGCCATCCCGGCAAAAGATGCCGGTAACGCGCTTTTCTCCTTGATCTGCCGGGAGGATCCGGCTCTACGCTGGCCAGCCATCACCTGCATGGGTGTTACCCTGGCGCGCCTGGCAGATCAGAAACTAGAGGAGGCGCGAATCATGATGCGGCGTTTTCTCTGGAGTCTCAACGACGAATCCGGCGGTATCGGCTGGGGGGCTCCGGAATCCATGGCCGAGGCCATGTGTTGCCATGAAGCCTTAGCTGTGGAGTATGTGCACATGCTTATCTCCTATATGCGTGAGGATGGGGAAGAACTCCACCAGGACGGCAACTTCATAGAGCATCCCTTGCTGCAGCGTGGCCTGCTCTGGGGCGTGGCCCGTTTGAGTGGATGCCGCCCGGAGTTGCTGCGGCAAAAGGGAGCGGCCACTGACATCCCGCCGTTTCTCCACTCGCAAGACGGCGAGGTGCGTGGCCTTGCGGCCCTTGCCTGTGGCCGCTTGGGTGTGAAGGCCGCCGAAACCGAGCTGCAACAACTTATTGACGATACCGAGTCATTCCAACTCTATAACGAAGGAACCTTTTCCAGACTGAGCGTAGGCCAACTGGCCAAGCAGGCACTAGAGGCCATGGGGTAAACAATGGCGGATGGTCTCTTTCCCGCAGTTGCCTGCCTCCAGTTTCCCATTGTCCTGGGCGAGGTGGAGCGCAACCTGAGCCAGGTGCGCCACTTGCTCATGGCAGAGCCGCCGTCCCCCCACACTTTGGTGGTGTTGCCGGAAATTTGGGCTACGGGTTTTGACTATCCCCGTACCCTGGAGCTTGGTCAACGAACCCCGAAAATCCTCGCGACAATGCAAGAACTGGCCAGCGCCGGACAATTTTATCTCGTCGGCTCCTTGACGGCCCCGGATGCGACCGACGCCCTGCCCCGTAACACGCTTTTTTTGGTCGGTCCCGATGGCGTGGCAGGGTCGATTTCCAAGCAGCACCTCTTTCGCTTTTGGCAGGAAGACCAGCACTACCAAGGTGGGCAGGCCGCGCCATTGATTTCCACATCCCATGGTCCCTTAGGCGGTTTGATCTGCTACGACCTCCGTTTTCCCGAGGTCGCCAAGCGCCAGGCTTTTGCCGGTGGTCGTCTATTGGTGATCTCTGCACAGTGGCCGCTGAGTCGACTGGATCATTGGCAAACTCTCGTGCGGGCCCGGGCAATCGAAAACCAATGTTATATTGCCGCCTGTAACGGCTGCGGCCTGACCGGCAGCCTGGAAATGGCTGGGCATTCAATGATTATCGCCCCCGACGGGCAAGTTCTCCAGCAGGCAGGGCTTGAGGCAGACCTGATAACGATGCCTCTTCATCCCGAAATCGTCGATGAGCAACGCCGTCGTTTCTTTCCCGCCGGTGACCGCCCCTGGCTGAGCGTGGATAAAGACAAAATAGTCAGCTTAGAGCAACTGACGTCAGAACTCAGCCTCATACGCCGCCACGGCAGCCGAGTTGCCTTCACTTATGGTGATTTCGACATCCTCAATACCGCGCATGTCAACGCCCTGGAAGAGGCTCGGCGCAGTGCAGACTGCCTGGTGGTCGGACTGAAAAGTAAGACCACGGCACAAGAACAAAACGCGACACGCCAACCGGTCAACAATGAAGCCGACCGGGCGCGGGTTCTGGCCGCCCTTGGCTGCGTCGACTACGTAGTCCTGTTTCATGAAAAAACGCCTGAGCAATTGATCGCAGCCATCCGACCGGACGTCCTGGCTGCACGTTGACGGACTGATAAAAAATCGAAATCCGGCAGATTAGGTTGCGGGGTAATGTCAAAATCAAAAAGGCGAAACAACGGGAAGAAAAACAAATGATGAACCCATGGGAGTAGAGTTGGATTCCCTATTTTTAACGGACTCGTAAAAAGTCCATCACACTCAAAGAAATGGCTAAGTAAAAACACAGATAGACAGGGAGGAGTATTTTATCGGCGCGAAGACACACCTCAGGTAGGTCGAGTGTCAATAAAAATGCTGCGACGCAGGAGATCAAAGTTTTTACGCCGCCATCATTTTTTTATGGAGGTCAAGATGACTACCGTACGAATCGACGGCATGAAATGTCAGCATTGTGTCAAGACGGCGAAAAAAGCCCTGGAAGATCTGGGTGCCACTGCGGTGGAAATCGATCTGGGCAAATGTGAGGCCAGCTATCAGGGATCACTGGATAAAGAAGCGGTGCGCAAGGCGGTGTCCGACAAGGGGTTTACCCTGGTCGACTAAATCTGCCCATCAACAAGAAGACCACAGCCGACTTGCCCCATTTTCGGGGGAAGTCGGCTTTTTCAATGGACTGCGGCCGGACGTGGACTTGACCTCCCTAAAAAAAGGAGCGCAGCCTCGCGGTTGGTGAAATAGCGCAGAGTAATGCCGTCAAAGTCTTCTGCCTTGTCCAAATGCATCCATTGTTCCCCCTCATCCTGGTAAAACAGGACCGTGATCCGTAACTCCCTCTGCAGGATAACTTTTTTAAACATCTGCAACAGCGAATGCAGGCGAAAGATCTGATCAGTCGAATCAAACCAGGCCCGGCGCAGATCCAACACCAACTCCCGGTAGGTATTGCCGTAAGCCTCCACAATGGCGTGTTGAATAATACCACAAGCATTTTCCGCCCCAATGCGTCCGGCCACCTGAATTTCAAGCCGTTGCCCGCTTTCGTCAATGGCGTTAAAAAGTTGCATAATTCCCTCCGTTTTTAGTCACCCAGCTTTCCTACTTCCTCGGGAACCCATTGCCTGCTCCTTTTTCTTGTTGTTCTCCCATAAATTACAATCGACCGCCAAGAAATCCAGTAAGCTTTTGGTAAATCTTTCGGGGGCATAAACGCAATTCAAAAATCATTCCTATTCAGCTTGAGTATCCGGCTATTGCTTGGCCTGAGCATTTTGATTCGGTCACGACCGGCGCTCCCTGTTGACCAACCTCTATCTGGATGTTACCCTGCGTAAAATCGAGAAGTTGTCCCTCTTGAAAACATTTCGAGAACGACGTTCCAAGCTACGGAACAGACTGTATTGACGATACGCAACTTCTCGGATTTTGAATTTTGATGGTGTCGTAAAAACTTCGATCTCCTGCGTCGCAGCGTTTTTCCGGGCACTCGACATACCTGATGTATGCCTTCGCGCCGATACAAACGCTCCTCCTTGTCTATCTGTGTTTTTACTAAGCCATCTTTTAGCGTGTGATGGACTTTTTACGAGCCCATCAATTTTCACGAGGCCATCTTTCTTGGCAAATCCATCAACGTTGGCGGCTTCCGAGCAAAGCCCGGAGCGCTTTTCCTTTGTGCGGAGAGAGGATAATGAAACTCAAAGCGGTTATTTTCAGTCTTATAGGTATTATTGGGGTGATTGGCCTGCTGGCTGGGACAAAGGTCCTGCAGATATCAACCCTGATCAAACAGAAGAAGACAGCCACCCTGCCGCCAGAGGTAGTGACCACCTTCCAGGCCAAGGAACAGCAGTGGGAATCGCTGATCACCGCCGTGGGCTCGCTGGATGCGGTTCAAGGCGTGACCATCACCGCCGAGGTAACCGGCAAGGTCACAGCCATTGCCTTTGAACCGGGCACCAAAGTCAAAGTCGGCGACCTGTTAGTACAGCAGGACATTGCCGCTGAGACCGCCCAACTGCGCTCGGCAGAGGCTGCGGTCGAGTTGGCCCGACTCACCTTGGCCCGCTCAAAAAAGATGCTCGCGACCAAGGTCGTGGCCGAATCCAACTACGATAACGCCGAAGCCACCCTCAAACAGGCCCTGGCCCAAGCCGACAACATCCGCGCCGCCATAAGCAAGAAAACTATCCGCGCCCCCTTCAGTGGCCGCCTCGGTATTCGCCAGATCAACCTCGGCCAGATCATCAAGGAGGGCCAGGCGATTGTCTCGCTGCAAGCGCCTGACCCCATCTATGCCAACTTCCTCATCCCCCAACAACAACTGCCCCTGATCCGTATTGGCTATCCGGTACGGCTCACTTCCGACGGCCTGCCGCCGGGCCGGGTAGTCGAGGGCACGGTTACTGCCCTCAACCCGGATGTCGATGTCGCTAGCCGCAATATCCGCATCCAAGCCACGGTCACCAACACCAAAGAAGAACTCCGTCCTGGTATGTTTGTCCAGGTGGCAGTGGTCTTACCGGCAAGCAAACCCTTTCTCACCGTCCCGGCCACAGCTGTTCTCTACGCCCCCTACAGCGACTCGGTTTTTCTGCTTGAAGAGACCAAGGAAGGCGCTGGCGGCAAGGTAGTGCACCAACAATTTGTCCGCTTGGGCGAACGGCGCGGTGATTTTGTCGCGATCACCTCCGGGCTCGAGCCCGCGCAGACCGTTATCAGCACCGGCGTATTCAAACTGCGCAACGGCCAAAGCGTTATTATCGACAATACCCTCTCTCCGGAATTCAAACTGGCTCCAGAGCCCAAGGACAGTTGAGCCATGAAATTTACCGATCTCTTTGTCGAGCGGCCGGTTCTGGCCCTAGTCACCAGTCTGCTGATCCTTATTGCCGGACTCCAGGCTATCGGCTCGCTCAGCGTCCGCCAGTATCCGCGCAGTGACAACGCGGCAGTCACGATCACCACAGTCTATACCGGTGCCAGCGCCGACCTGGTGCGCGGCTTCATCACCACCCCGCTGGAACGCGCCATTGCAGCTGCCGACGGCATCGATTACCTCCAATCGAAGAGTTCCCTGGGAGTATCGGTGATTACCGCTCGCCTGCGCCTCAACTACGATCCGATCAAGGCGCTCTCCGAGATCAGCTCCAAGGTAGATCAGGTGCGTGGCGACATGCCGCCTGAGGCTGAAATTCCGGTGATCAACGTGGAGTCGGCGGATTCCGAATTTGCCTCAGCCTACCTCAGCTTCACCTCGGATAAACTCAAACAAAACGAGATCACCGATTATCTGGTGCGGGTGATCCAACCACGGCTCTCCGCCCTTGCGGGCGTGCAGCGGGCGGATGTGCTCGGCGGCCGAACCTTTGCCATGCGCATCTGGCTCGACCCTGCCCGGATGGCAGCGTTTAACGTTAGCCCTGCCCAGATTCGCCAGGCCTTGACGAGTAACAACTTCCTCGCCGCGGTCGGCAAGACCAAGGGGTCGCTGGTCGAAGTCAACCTGACTGCCAACACCGACATGCGTTCGATTGAGGATTTCAAGCGACTGGTCATTCGTGAAGATGGGGGCGCCCTTGTCCGCATCGAGGACGTGGCCCGGGTGTCGCTCGGGGCTGAAGATTATGACACCGAGGTCCAGTTCTCCGGCCAGACTGCCGTATTTATGGGAATCTGGCCTCTGCCCAACGCCAACTCGCTCGATGTGATCAAGCTGGTGCGCAAAGAGATGGCCGCAATCAACCAACAGCTACCCAACGGGTTGACCGCGCGGGTTGCCTATGACGGCACCGACTACATCAACAATGCCATCAAAGAGGTGGTCAAGACGCTGAGCGAGACGCTGCTGATCGTGGCGATCATTATCTTCCTTTTCCTCGGCTCCCTGCGCTCGGCACTCATCCCGGTGGTGACTATCCCCATGTCGCTGATCGGCGCCCTCTTCTTAATGCAGGTCTTCGGCTTCACGATCAATCTGCTCACCCTGCTGGCCATCGTCCTCTCGGTGGGACTGGTGGTCGATGATGCCATCGTGGTGGTGGAGAACGTCGAACGCCACCTCAGCGAGGGCAAATCTCCCATGGATGCGGCCCTGCTTAGCGGTCGAGAACTGGTCAGCCCGTTGATCTCGATGACCATCACCTTAGCAGCGGTCTATGCCCCAATCGGTCTCCAGGGCGGCCTGACCGGTGCTCTTTTTCGCGAGTTCGCCTTTACCCTCGCCGGAGCGGTCACTATCTCCGGCGTAGTCGCCTTAACCCTGTCGCCGATGATGTCCTCACGCTTGCTCAAGGCTGGCATGACCGAGCAGGGCTTGGCCGGACGGATCGAGCGTGACTTCAAACGTCTCCGCAGCGCCTACGGTCGCTGGCTCAACCGTACCCTTGATAACCGGCCTGCGGTCTACCTGGTCTGGATTGTCCTTGGCCTACTGACGGTGCCAATGTTCACGATGTCTGCCAAAGAGTTGGCCCCCACCGAGGACCAGGGGGTTATTTTCGGCATCATCGATTCCGCTGCCAACTCCACCCTGGATCAAAATAGTTTTTACACCGCAGCTGTGAACAAAGTCTTCCAAAGCGTGAAGGAAACCGACTTCGTTTTCCAACTCACCCAGCCAAACTCCGGCTTCAGCGGCATGGTGGTCAAGCCCTGGCAACAGCGGGAACGGACCATCTTCGAGATCATGCCCGAGGTGGCGATGAAGCTGCACGCCATTCCGGGTATCAGGGTGTTGCCGGTCACCCCCCCAGCCCTTCCTGGCGGCGGTCAGTTCCCGGTGGAGTTCGTCATCGCCTCCACCGCCGATTTGGACCAAATTCTTGGCTTTGCCAAACAGATTCAATTGGCGGCAATTAAAAGTAAAATGTTTGCCTTTCCGCCGCTGATCGACGTCAAGATCGACCAGCCCCAGTCGGAGTTGGTGTTGGACCGCGACAAGGTGGCCGACCTCGGCCTCAACCTGCAACAGGTAGGCGGTGACCTGGGGACCATGCTCGGCGGCAACTACGTTAACCGGTTCAACATTGCTGGGCGCAGCTATAAGGTGGTACCACAGGTAATGCGAGTCGACCGGCTCAACCCGGAGCAGTTGGGCAAAATGTACGTCTCCGGTCCCGCCGGACAACTGGTGCCACTCTCCACCATTGCCACCATCAAGGACTCCACCGTGGCCCGTTCGCTCAACCGCTTTCAGCAACTCAATGCGGTTACCCTCAGCAGTTATCCGGTACGGCCGCTGGATGAGGCCCTGCGGTTTCTGGAGGATGAGGCCGCCAAGATTCTCCCCCAGGGGTATACTCTCGACTACACCGGTGAATCCCGCCAGTTGCGAGTGGAGGGCAATACCTTTATCCAGGCCTTTGGTCTGGCAATCGTGCTGATTTTCCTCGTCCTGGCTGCACAGTTCAACAGCTTCCGCGATCCATTCGTTATCCTGGCGGGCTCCGTGCCCCTGGCCATGTTCGGTGCATTGGTCTTCACCTTCCTCAAGATGCCGGATCCCAATGTCCCTTTCTTCACCACCGGCTGGACCACCTCGCTCAACATCTACTCCCAGGTAGGACTGGTGACCCTCGTAGGACTGGTCTCCAAAAATGGCATCCTCATCGTTGAATTTGCCAACAAACTGCAGTTGCAGGGTTTGAGCAAACGCGAAGCAGTGCTCGAGGCAGCTATGACCCGACTACGCCCGATCCTGATGACCACCGGCGCCACTATTGCCGGACATTTTCCGCTGACCCTGGTCACCGGAGCCGGTGCAGCCGCACGAAATTCAATCGGTCTGGTCCTAGTGGGCGGTATGGCCATCGGCTCGCTGTTCACCCTGTTTGTCATTCCCTCGATCTACATGCTGGTCGCCAAGGATCATGCCGAGGGGCGAAAACACAAACAGCGCGTATAACCAAGCAGTGAAGGCAACATTTTTCAGCTCAAACCAGGCCTGATGGACTCGTAAAGAGTCCATCTTTTATGGCTCAGATGGTAAAATACGCTAACCAAGCAAAATTACGGGAGGTCGTATGAACAGGAATCGTCCACTATTGCCCTTACTGGCTGCAACCCTGATCGCCCTGGGCAGCTTCCCCTGCTACGGATTTGCCCAAGAAAAAGACCCCACCCTGCCCAACGATCCCGGATTAATGATGACCACCGACCTGGCACTCGCCCGGCCGGTGGGCGCTGCGGCAACCGTCACAGGGTTTGCCCTATTCCTGGTCTCCTCGCCTTTCTCGCTCCTCGGAGGCAATGCCGGAGAGGCCTGGAACAACCTGGTGGCCGCGCCCGCCTCCTACACCTTCAAACGACCACTGGGCCATTTCGACCAACCAGACCCAAAGACTCTCCCTCCTAAATCAGAGCCCCTGGCCCGATAACCAGCACCTGACAAGGCGGATAGAGCCCGCTGTACTCGCCTGATTTTGCCTAAAACAGCCAAGCACGAGCTAGACGTTTTCATCTTCAAAACGTACGCGCTTAACGACACGTAACTTCTTGGATTTTGATTTTTTTTTACCAGGCCATCCTCATTGACAGCCAAAGGAAAGAATGATGGTCCCGAAAAAACGCGCCAAGGAAAAGCACATCGGCACACAATGGCTTTCCGCTCAAGAGTCGATCCTAACCCATTGGCCGGTTCGCCTTGCCATTGCCCTACTCATCTTGGCAATATTGACCGGTATAGGTTCTTTAATTGATACCAACCAATCAACGGCGGCTCGTATCGCCCGTACCGGGGTGGTCCGCATTGGGTATGCGGTGGAGCCCCCTTTTGCCTTTGAAGAGACACAAGGCCGCGTCGGTGGAGAGTCACCGGAAGTGGCTAGGGCGGTGTGGCAACAGCTGGGAATCCAGCACATTGAATGGGTGCGGACCGACTTTGCCTCCCTCATCCCCCAACTCTGCGCCGGCCGTTTCGACCAGATTGCCAGCGGTCTGTTTATCCGACCGGATCGGCAAAAGCAGGTTTCCTTCACCTCCCCATCACTTTGCGTGGAACCGGCGCTCCTGGTTCGCCGGGGCAACCCCTTGGATTTGCACAGCTACCGAGACATTGCCCTGCACGAAGGCGTTCGCCTGGCCGTTATACACGGGGCCGTAGAACAGAACGAGGCCCAACATGCGGGAGTCCCCGCAGAACGCATTATTGCCTATCCAAATATGGAACTGGCGCTCCAGGCTATACGTTCCGGTTTAGCCGACGGCTTGTCCCTCAGTGCGCCGACTATTCGCCGCTTGGCAGCCGCCAACCCCGATCTGCAACGAGTACTCCCCTTTGCAGCAGCCTATTCGCCACCGGGTTGCGGGGCCTTTGCCTTTCGCAAGCAGGATAATAAACTCCGTTTGCAATTTGACCAGGCACTACACATCTTTCTAGGTTCGCATCAACACGTGCTGCTACTCCAATCCCTGGGACTAGACCCAGAGGATCTTCCTGGAGCAAGCGACCTTCGTCAACGGGGGAACCATTAATGACGTCTTCACCCGTACAGCCCGGCACCCAGGCCTCCATGTTTCGCAGCGAACGCGCCATGCTCTTTCTTGGAGCCATCGCCCTGATCTCCTCGCTGATGCTCTGGTGGACCGGACATCTCAGTCGTACAGCCTATCCCCAACACATCGCCCTGAACGATAATTTGCAGCAGGCTCGACAGTCGATCAACATCGCCCTCCTGCGGCTCAATCGGCACCTGGCCGGAGAAGTGGTCCCCGATCAGGACATCACTGTGGCCCTGAATACTGCCATGCTCAAGCTCAGGGATTGTCTCGAAGGACGCAGCACCCTGGTGGGAATCCCTGCCGTCCCGCCCTCCGGATCTATTCGCTTGCTCCTCCAATCCTATGCCGAGTCCTTGCACCGCCTGGATCAAACGGTCCGCGCCCTGATGGATGCGAACAACAATCGCAATGCACTCCAGATCGAGCAACGCAAAAAATTCCACGAATTGAGCCAGATCGGCGACACCCTCGAAACCGAGCTCGCCCGCACCCTAGCCCAGGTCGTTGCCAAAGCGAAATTGGAACAACAGGTCGGCCTGGCATTCTGGTTTTTTTTCCTGCTTGCTGCTTTTTTTCTCCTCTATCGGACGGCTCGTATCGATAATGCCCAATCCCAGCAGGAACAACTGATCCATGCACTGCTCGACTCCACCAGCGACGCCATTTTTGTCAAAGATCGGGCCGGGCGCTACCTCTTCTGCAATCAGGCGGCTCGTCAGTTTTTGGGCAAAAAAAATTCGGAAATACTCGGCCACGACGACTCTCAGGTCTTTCCCGAGGCTGTGGCTCAGGAGTTGATCGAGCGTGATCGGGCCATCATGGACTCAGGCCTGACCAGCCACCATGAGGAAAACTTGATCACCCTCAAGGGGGACACCCTCTACTTCCTGGTGGCCAAAGGGGTACTGCGTGACCGCAACGGCCAGGTGAACGGATTATTTGGGATCTCCCGTGACATCACCCAACAGCGACGTGACGAAGAGCAGCTGCATCACAACCGCCTTATGCTCCAACGCACAAGCCGCCTGGCCAAAGTCGGCGGTTGGGAATTTGATCCGCAAACCCTGAAAGGTTCCTGGACCGAAGAATGTGCCCGCATCCACGATCTTGCCCCGGATGAGGAGATCAGTGCTTTACAGGGACTCACCTATTTCCAAGGAGAACACCGCCGGCGCATTGAGCAGGCTCTCCAGGCAGCTGTCAACCACGGGCAGCCTTATGATTTGGAACTGGAGATGATTACGGCCAAGGAGGTACGCAAATGGGTACGAACCCAGTGCGAGCCGGTCGTAGAGAATGGGAAAATTATTTACCTTTACGGCGCGCTCCAGGACATTACCGAACGGAAAGCGGCCGAAGAGGCCCTCCGGGCCAGCGAACAGGCACTCAAAGAGGCGCAACGATTGGCCGAAATCGGGAACTGGCGGTGGCAGGTCCTGGAAGATATCCATACATGGTCCGAGGAGGTCTATCGCATCTACGGCCGCGATCCCCATCTGCCGCCGGCTCGATATCCTGAGGAAGAGCAGTACTTTTCAGGCGATAGCTGGATTTCCCTCAATAAGGCTGTACAACGATGCCTGCAGACAGGAAAAAGTTACATCTGTGATGCCGAGGTGATCCGAACCGATGGCAGCCATCGTTGGGTGACGATACGGGGAGAGGCTCTCCCCGGTAAGGATGGGACCGTGCACAGCCTGATCGGTACGGTGCAGGATATCACTGAACGCAAAAAGACAGAAGAGACCCTGCGTGACTCGGAGATGCGATATCGAACGCTCTTTAACCAATCCATGGATGCCATCGCCATCATGGAGGGTTTTCCGCCCCAAATTCGCACTGTCAATCAAGCCTTTGTCGAGCTGTTCGGCTATACCGAGGCAGAAACGAGAGCCATGACCGGCGACCAGGTGTGGAAGATGATTTTCCCCGAGGATCGCCCCATCGTTCAGGCCAGTCTTAAAGACCGAATGGACGGGCGGATCAACACTGTTCGCTATGAATTTCGCGTCCTGCGCAAGGATGGCGAGATGCGCTGGGTCGAGGTCACCGGCAGTATGGCCAAGCTCGGGCTGCAACTCATCAATCAAACCATTTATCGTGATATAACCCCGCGTAAACAGGCGGAAGAGGCGCAAAAAACTCTGCAGGAACAACTGAATCAGGCGCAGAAAATGGAGTCGGTGGGCCGACTTGCCGGCGGCATTGCCCACGATTTCAATAATATGCTCAGCGTTATCCTTGGCGGTATTGATCTGATGGAAGATCAGCTCGAACCAGAGGCGCCCCTAGGCAAAGATCTCCAGGATATCAAAAAAGCAGCCGAGCGCTCAGTGGATCTCACCCGCCAATTGTTGGCCTTTGCCCGCAAGCAAACGATTTCACCCAAGGTTCTTGATATGAACGCCACGGTGGAAGGGCTGTTGAAGATGCTTCGGCGCCTTATCGGTGAAGATATTGATTTAGCCTGGTCACCTGCCGGGCAACTCTGGCCGGTGAATATGGATCCTTCCCAGGTGGATCAGCTGCTGGCCAATCTCTGCATCAACGCCCGTGATGCCATTGAGGGCACAGGCAAACTGACCATTGAAACCGAGAATGCCGTCTTTGATGCCTACTACTGCGCCAAACACCTGGAGTGCGTTCCCGGCGAGTATGTCCTGCTTGCAGTGAGCGACAACGGTTGCGGCATGGATCGAGCAACCCGGGATAAGATTTTTGAGCCTTTTTTTACCACAAAAAGGATGGGGGAAGGTACCGGCCTTGGCCTGGCAACCGTGTACGGCATTGTTCGCCAGAACAACGGATTCATTCATGTGTACAGCGAACCCGGACAGGGCTCGACCTTTAAGATTTATCTGCCACGTTATGGCGGCGAGTTGCAAACCGAGTCGGAAAATCCCCAGGCAGACATCCTTCCGGTCTCCGGCATTACCGTGTTGCTGGTCGAGGACGAGCAGGCACTGCTAGAACTCAACGAACGGATTCTTCTGGGCCTGGGCTATTCCGTGCTCGCGGCGACCACCCCTGACGAGGCAATTCTGTTGGCATCCAGGCACCCCGATCAAATCGACATTCTACTCACCGATGTCGTAATGCCGGGGATGAATGGGCAGGAACTTGCCAAGAAATTGGAACCCCTTGTACCCCACATACACCAGGTCTTCATGTCCGGCTACACTGCCAACGTCATTGCCCATCATGGCGTGCTCGACCAGGGGGTACACTTCCTGCAAAAGCCTTTTTCCAAACGGGATTTGGCCGCAAAATTACAAGAAGTGCTGACGGAATCATCGTCTGGCTGAACAGGGAGCAACCGACTCTTTTAGCAGGAGCAGGACAACTTCACCCGCTTCCTTCATCTGTCCGGCCTCGAGCCCTGCCTGCTCACCGGTACCCCAGAAGATATCCAACCGCCCAGGTCCTTGAATGGCTGATCCGGTGTCCTGGACGGTGAGCAAACGCTGCATGGGCGTCCACGCGGCCACCTCCCCTTGAGCCACCGTCGGCCTGCGGCTCTTCACCCACAAAATCGACCCCGGTGGATAAATGCGCTGATCGGCAGCGACCGAACGGCCTGGCGTCAACGGCTGTTGAAGACTGCCGACAGCGGCTCCGGGTGGGCACCAGTCAAAAAAGATAAACGAATCGTTTTGGTGCAGAATCAACGCCAACTCGTGCGGATGCTGTTCAAGGTAGCGGCGAATACTGTCCATGGTCACCTCTGCCAGTTGCATCCTCCCGGTCGCCACCAGGAATTTCCCCACACTGGTGTAGGTTCGGCCGTTGCTCTGGGCATAATGCACCCCGCGTAAACTGCCGTCGGTCAAGCGAAGAATCCCGGAACCCTGAACATGCAGGGTAAAGGCGTCAAAGGGATCCCGCAACCAGACCAGTTCCTCTCCCTGCAAGAGCGCCCTCTGCTCAATCTCCTGTCGGCTCCAGTACGGATGCAACCTCCCCTCGTGCAAGCGGCCGATAATCGGCTTTTTTCCGGGTTGTGGCTTGACCACCATATCTTGGGGGAGGCGATACAGGGGATAGAGAAAAGGAGCCCCTTGATGCGTACTGCCATGGAAAACGGGCTGATAATAGCCAGTGAGCAAAAGACGACGTTCCGGGGTAAGCAGGCTGATCCGGTCAAAATCTTCGCTAATCCGCTGCTGGAAGGCATCGGGATCGAGCCGGGAGGCGGCCAGATAATGTAGATGACGAACGGTGTCAAGGAGGCGGGACACAGGCATGACATTGGGGCCGAGGTGGTACCTGGTCTTCGAAGGTCGCGATTCGAGGTAGCTGAGACTGCGGGCAAGTGCTCGCACCAGGCTCTGACGATCCAGATCATCGACAGGCGGCGCTGCAGCTTGAACCGGACGCAGCCCTATGAGGAGAACCACCAGGCCCCAGAGCAGCACCTGAGCCAGGAGGCGGCACGATGCCCCGAATTGCGCCGGGCCATCGTGCCTTACATGCCTGCGGAAGAAGGAAGCAGCGCCCAGAACCACTTTAGGGCAAGGGTTCGGCAAAATGCGCGGTAAAGGCGGCAAGAAAATCGTCCAACTGCTGTGACGGCAGGGCGTTGATCCCAGCTGCAGCGGCTCGACCACCACCGGTGACGAAACGGCGACAGAGGGCGTCCGCCCCTTGACGGGTGGCCAGCGGTGCACGCACACTGACCAGATAGCTGCCATCGACTCGCGGAATAAGGGTGGCATGGGCCATGTCCGGCTGTTCGCGAGCCAGTTGATTGGCAAAAACTCCAACTACCCGCTTGGCCCAGGTGGCCTCGGGCAGACAATAGACCCGCCCGGAAGCGGAGCTGTGACAGGGGGTGAGGGCTGCCGCCCGAGTCATATCCTCACCATACCCCTGACGGAGGCGGGCAAGTACAGCTGAACCCAGCTCCATTGCCAACGGATCGGCAAATCGGCTCACCTCCCGAAAAAGCTCAGCCGGAGAAAAAAGCAGATCGGACTCGGCCATGCCGTAGCCGTTATAGTTAAGCAATCGCCCGATCTCCCGCAACGAGGCAATCTCCTGATCAGTCAACTCAAGCGAGGCAGCCAAGTTTGTGGCCACATCGTCAATATTATCACCAAAGGCACCGACAATAGCCCAAGGCCGATACTTTCCCGCAAGCAATCCATCAATGATCAGTGAGGTACAAACCAAAGGCGAGGGATCGATATGGGTTTCCAGAGCCTGGGCAACGGGAATGTTGCCACTGTAATGGTGATCGGCATAAAAGACCTGGTTGCCCTGATCAAGCAGTTGCGTCAGCGCCTCACGGTTACGATCCAGGGAGATATCAAGCACGGTGATCCGGCTCTGCCGCTCTTCCAACAGGCGGGAAAGCAAGGCAATATCCCGCTTCACCCCGGTCACCAGACGCGCTTGCGGGCAAGGTGCATGCAGACGCAATTGGTGCAGGGCACAGATACCGTCGGCATCGCCGTTAAAGACGTCGATATTGTGCGCGGACGTTGTAGGAAAAAAAGCAGAGATAGGCATAGTCATTACCGGGTTGTTAGTCGTCATAAGCAGAAAAACATACTGTTTTTCGGTAAGCGATCACGGGGCACCGAATCTGCGGTGTTATCGGCCTGTACCTCCGGCACCCTGCAATCGCTTACAGGTCCGTTGAAAACGGGGCCTTTGGGGTTCCCCTGGGATCGGTTACGTTTTTCGAAGTCCTCTTGCGGTTCCTGGCTGCTTGCTCAATTATTGTCCTGAAAAATCAAAACCGAACGGACTGCCGATATTTGCCAAGCGGAAGGTGATCAAAAAAGCCTGGTCCCCGGATTCGGAGTGGGAGGAGAGCTCCACTGACCAGCAGGGCTGAATGTAGCGAAATCGGATGGTTTCCTCAATAGTATCACTATCTTCGATGTTCCGCTCCAGAGAGTAGCCTGCCGCTAGGTTATAGGGGAGAAAATACCAGACAGTCCCCTTCACCGAGTTGACATCGGTCAGTTCATTGTACCGATAATCAAGGGAGAACATGTCTCCCCGACTGCTAAGATAATCACTGTCAATGGAGTGAAAAAAGGCACCGTCGCCATAGACATCGAACTTGGAGGTATACTTGATCCGCATCCGCTCAACCGGGTACCAACCGGTTTCCGTCTCGATCGGCGTCAGAGGGGTATCTTCCTCGATGGATCGCAGATCATAGCCCTGTTTGATCTTGAAATAGGCGTACTCACGATCAAAGCCTCGACCATTATGCATACCCGAGATGGAAAAAAAGTTATTGACCCCGAGATAGACCGTATTTTGCTCCTCTAGCTCATCCACCCAGTCAAACTGCGGCATGACCTTTTCCTCGGGAATTTCGGTGTAACCGTAGGCGACATAAGGCCGCAGGGTGTGGGTCAGGCCGGTGACCTCGCCGAAGGCAACGGAAAAATCTCGAGCCAGGGTCGTGCCGATCTCAGCATTCAGATTATACAGGAAACGTTTTTTGGAATCGCTGTCCTCCCATTCCGAAGCTCCATTATCATCGATCAGATAGGAGGTGTTACGCACCCCACCACTGACATAACTTTCAAGATACGGCGACAGGGGAATACCAGTGGTGATGGTGGGCATCAGGTCAAAACGCTGCCCCTCAACGCCCTCCTCCCGCCAAAAAGAGGTATAGTTGGCATCCCAGGAAAAATCGGGGCCGCTGGCAGTCCCAAAGGGCAACAAACCGGAGTAGGTCAGTGAAGGAAGTTTCCAGGCCTGGGAGGGGTTATCAGGCGTATACACCGTCTCGCTCACATCGTTGATGGCAGATAACTCGGCCAAAAGGGCGGTGCCGTTATCCCAGGTGCGCAGGGCACCAAAGGTATTTTCGCGGTAGCGATTGGATTTATCGGTGAAGCCGCGACCGAAAACATCGAGAAAACGGGGCTGGTTGGAGGAAAAACTGGTGGAGCCGCTGCTAAATTCGCTTAGGTAGTCGAGATCGGAAACAATATCCAGATCAAGTCGGGTTGTCCACGGGCCGATGTCCTGATCCGCCTTGCCGCGAATCCAGTAACGGTCGGGGTTGGTATGGGTGAAGCCGCTGTCGTTGTAATACCCGACTTCGGAGGGATCGGATAAATTATCGTCCAGGTAATGGGCGACGATCATCCCCTTGCTTTCGTCATCAATCACATAGCGATATTCTGCCCCTAACATGATACCCCGCTCGGCAAAATAGCGGGGGTACAGGGTCAGATCGCTGTTTGACGACAGGTTGATAAACAAAGGTGTTTCAATACTGACGCCATCGCGACTCGACGTCGACATCGACGGAAAGAGCAAGCCGGTCTGCCGTTTATGCTTCACCGGCAGGAGCATGACCGGTGAATAAAAGACCGGCACATCTTTGATGCGGAAGGTGGCATGTTTAAGAAAGGCGTATCCGCCGTCGGTAATCTCGGTGTCGGCGGCGGCAAAGCTCCAGGGCGGGACCTCGCCCGGCTGCAACTTGCAGGTAACCACCCAGCCGTCCTCAATATGATAAGTCAACTCTCCGGTTTTCTCGATCAACCGACCTTCAAAGTGGAGATCGTTTTCATGGCGGACAAACGTAGCGTCCTTAAAACTACCTGAGGTCTTTTCCAGATCGATAAGGCCCGAATCTGCGGTGAGGATGTCACCACCCACGGCGATCTGCAGATTGCCGGTGGCTTCCAGGGTTCCTTTGGTAAAATCGTAAGCAACCCGATCGGCCTTGACAGTGGTGACCGTTTTCAGAGCCTGGTCACTCTCGCCGACAGCACGATCCTCCGGCCGCGAAGTTGGGCCGGTTATTTGCGGCTCGGACTCCACTGGCTCTTTTTTTTCGAGAAGAACATTGCCCTCAGCCACCAAGAGCGGGGGGTTTTCCTCTCGAACCATTCTGTCGGCGGTGATATTCCACTGTTTGGCGTCAATAGAAATGGCTGCCCAAACAGGGGTAGCGAACAAACCGAGCAGCACCGGAAACAGGAGCGATATGGGCTGGGGACGAAAAAAAGAGGGATACTTCACCTCGACGGGCTCCTTGTGCTAGAGAAAGGAAGGCAGGAAAACGGGCACATCGATTGAACATCAACGACGTACAGGCGTGCACCCAACCGGCTGGAGCGATTAAAGAAACGGAAAATCAATAACCACCGATAACTGGCCCGAATGTACGAGCCACCCTAAATCGTGTCAAGTTAAAAGCGTAGATTTGCCTTGCGTGAGCGTGGAAATTGGTTTACAAATCGGCAGTCATAATATTGCCTAATAACTTGATTTTCCAAGGCTTGCATCTTCCCACTTATATACGCTTTTCATAGCGGCATAAACCGGTCACAACCCTGCATGAATTGTATCTTCGGCCCGGTGAATTCCAGGCGGCTCGGCCGGTCTCTGGGTATCGATCTCTTTCCGAATAAGATCTGTAATCTCAACTGCATTTACTGTGAAGTCGGCCGTACCGACATTCCGTTCGGCAGACGAGAGGTGTATTCGGACACCAACGATATCCTGGCCGAAATTGATCTGTTTTGTGCCGATATTACCCGGCTTGCCGAGGTGGATGTGGTAACGGTGACCGCCAAAGGGGAACCGACACTGCACCTCGACCTAGGGAAAATCCTCCGCCATTTGAAAGCGAGGACGAACAAACCGTTGGCGGTGCTGACCAACGGTACAACTTTGAGCGATCCGCAGGTCCGGGCAGATCTTCTGCTGGCCGATATCGTCACCCCCTCGCTCGACGCTGCCCGGGAAGAAAGTTTCCGCAAGATTGATCGGCCCATGTCCGGAATGAAACTGGCTGACATCATTACCGGTTTGCAGACATTCTCCCATCAGTACGAAGGAAAACTTTGGCTGGAAATTTTACTGGCTCAAGGGATAAACGACGCACCTGAAGATATTGACGCCTTGATCGCTGCGATCTGCCCGATGCGTATTGACCGAATTCAGCTCAACACCGTTGTCCGCCCTCCAGCCGAAACGTTTGCCCTGGCTGTCTCCGCCCGGGAACTCTCCGCCATTGCCGAGCGTTTCCAGCACGCCTTGGCCCTGCCGGTCGATCTACCCTTTGTACCGGCGACAAAACCTATTCTTCCCGAACAACCGTTCGCTGAGGCCGCTTTGCATCCTGTGGCGGCTGCAGAGACGGTTATCCGGGAAATTGTCAAGATGTTGCAGCGGCGCCCTTGTACCGCTGCTGATATAGACCGGACTTTTCATTTGAATGGTTCGGACAAAGTTGAGCACCTGCTTGAACCGTTGATCCGATCCGGAGCCCTGCACATGCAAGAGCACGGCGGTAAACGTTTTTATCAAATCGCTTCGTGAGGACCAAACGTGCAAACGTTTTCTGTCAACAGCACGCTCCCCACCAGCGCGACGGTTCGGTTGCTTGTAACAAATTACCGAAAGGACACGAATGACCAAGAACAATTCCAAAGAAAAAGAAGACAAAGCCCCCCCGGTGCGCAAGGCTAAAAAAGGTGCATGGTGGAAAAGTCTCAGCCCTGAGGCCGAAGCCCAACTCCAGGAGGCCAGTCACCAACCTGTCGGAGAAGATATCACCGCTGCGCCGACACCTGTTGTAGCCGCAGCAGTCACTGAGCCGCCGACCGAGAGAACCGATCCTGAGGTACCGATCCATTCGGTGGCAACGAGCCCTGAACCCCTCGTGGAACAGGAAGTGGCCGCACCGGGGCCAAACGAACCGGTGGAAATCGAAGCTGTGGTTATCGAAGCTGTGACGGAGCCTACACCCGTGCCCGCCATCGAAGCACAGCCGCCCGAGCAGGAGGAGACAGCCGCACCCGTTGAGGCCCAGGCTGAAGAAGCCACTCTTCCCGCCTCGACAGAGGCAATCGCTGTCCCGCAGGAACCCCAACCACACCACGCTGATCTGCAGCCTGAGGAGCCTTCGGCCAAGGACAGCGTCGAAACCGGAGAAGTCACCACCGGCGAGGAACAGCAAGCGGAAGAAACCGTAACTGAAGAGTCCCCGGAACCACCGCCGGTAAAAAAACGGCGCTCCCGTCGCGGCGGCAAAAAACGGAGTAAACCGGCTGAGGCCACGCCGACGGAACTAACGGGCGAGGAAGAGGAGCAGCCGATTACCACTACGCTGGAATCGGACACGGATGATGACGAGGAAAACGACGTAGTCCCGGACGAACTGGGAACGGATTCAGGGAAACCGGTTATCTACAAGCTGCTCATCAATGCCGAGGAGCCTGAGGAGTGCCGTATTGCCATGGTCGAAGACGGACGCCTTGAGTCCTTCCATGTGACCACCGTCGACCGCGAGCCCACTAAAAATAATATCTACAAAGGCCGGATCGTCTCCATCGAGGCGAATCTCCAGGCGGCCTTCGTTGATATCGGCACCGGACGCAACGGTTTTCTGCCCTTCAACGAAATCCATCCCGAATACTATCGGCAGGATGTGAACGACCGGGTGCGGACAATCATTGCCCAGCAGCAGTGGAAGAAGCTCAAGATTGAAGAGGTGATGCAACGAGGCCAGGAAGTCCTGGTTCAGGTGGTCAAGGAAGTCACGGGCAACAAAGGGGCCAACATGACTACCTACCTCTCACTGCCGGGCCGGTTCCTGGTCTTGATGCCCGGAAGCGACAGCTCCGGCATTTCGCGTAAGATCGTTGGCGAGGAACGGCGCGCCTCACTACGCGAGATCATGAGCGAGTTTGAGATCCCCGAGGGCATTGGCTTCATCATTCGCACCGCCTCGGTTGACATCACCCATAACGCCCTGGAAAAAGACCTCCGGTCTCTGCTTACTCTCTGGGAGGACATCAAACGGCGCGGCCAGACCAAGGATGCCCCAGCCCTGGTCTATGAGGAGCAGGATACGGTCGTCCGCTTCCTGCGCGACCACTTCATCCCCGAAATCCAGGAAATTCTGGTCGATACCCAGGAATCCATGGACAATGTCAATGCCTTTATCGAACAGCTGCCTTCTAAGCAGCGGCAGGTCAAGGTACGCCTCCATCGCGGCAGCAAACCGATCTTCAACCAGTATAACGTTGAAGAACAGATCGAATCGATTTTCAAGCCCCAGGTGCCCCTGCCTTCCGGTGGTTCTATCGTCATCAATCCCACCGAAGCACTGGTGGCTATCGACGTCAACTCCGGCCGGACCTCCAAGAACTCCGATTTCGACGAAACCATCTTTCTGGCCAATATGGAGGCCGCGGCAGAACTGGCTCGCCAGTTGCGGCTACGCGACCTCGGTGGCCTGATCGTGGTCGACTTCATTGATATGCGCAACAAAAAGCATATCCGCGATGTAGAACGCCAGGTCAAGGTGAGCATGAAACGGGACAAGGCCAAAGTCGACATCAGCAAGATCTCTCGTTTTGGCCTGATGCAGATCTCCCGACAGAAAATGGGCGCCCCCATTGAAAAAGGCAGCTACCGCACCTGTGAATACTGCCAGGGACGCGGGGTAGTTCGTTCCGTGGAAACTCTGGCGCTCTATTATCTGCGCCGGATCCAGACCGGAATCACCCGCAAAAAAGTCGCCCGGGTCGAGTGCCGTCTGCCGCTGGATGTAGCCCAATACCTGCTCAATAAAAAACGGGCGGAGCTGAGCGATCTCGAGGCCAAACACCAGGCCAAGGTCGATATCATTCCTCGAAACGAAATGAAGCCCGCGGAAAGCCAGATCGATTTCCTCGAAGCGGACCCCAACAACTGATCCATAAAAACCAGAAAAATTGCTCAAAAAGGAATCAACGCGAAGAAAGGACTTGCTTATTTTTTTTTTCCAGAGTATATGAGTGACCGTCATTGCGCCTGTAGCTCAGCTGGATAGAGCGTCGGACTACGAATCCGTAGGTCGGGAGTTCGAATCTCTCCAGGCGCACCATTTTTAAAAAGGGTTTATAAGTGATTTTAAGCTTATAAACCCTTTTTTTATGCCTTCTGCACGAGTCACCATATGAGGAAATAACCTCATATTCCTTTTGATTTCTCCAAAAAGTTTCATTGAAGTTTCACTGAATTTGGAGAATGAATCATGTCTATCTATGCAAGATGCTGTACAAAGGACCACAAGAGCACTGCCAAACAATGTGAGATTTGCGGGAAGAGTTTCACTAAGTATGTAGTGAGGGTAAAGGATACCGACACAGGTAAGTGGAGAACCAAGACCGTTCCCAACCTCAAATTGGCAAAGAATATTGAATCCAAATTTAAAACGGAATCAATCGAGGGGAAATTATTCGACAAGAAGCAAACAGGAAAAATCGATTTTAACCTCTACCTCGAACATGCCAAGGTCCATAAGAAGTCTTGGAAGGATGATTACAGCAGATGGACCAATCATGTGAATGGTAACAACCATTCAACCCAAGCAGGAGTGACCAAGATTCTTGCCACCATGAAAGAGAATGGTAATGCCCCTGCCACAGTTGACCACGTTTACAAGCTCATTAAACGAGTCTATAACTGGCATATTCAGAACGGTCTGTATTCCAAGGTTAACCCTTGCCAAGGTATGCAAGCGCCCAAATATGACAACAGAGTGACCAACTACCTTACCACAGAGCAGTTGAACGACCTCTTTGAGTACTTGGATAACGGGGGCAACACCAGAGCATCCAATGTGATTAAGTTTGCAGCATACACCGGCAGAAGAAAATCTGAGATTCTGAATCTCGAATGGAAGGATGTTGACCTGCAGGAAAGAATTATAACCTGCAGACAGACCAAGAATGGCAGGACATTATCCTTTCCATTGAATGAAAAAGCGTTTGAGGTCATTCAGGCAGCAAAAAGGGAAGAGATATCCAATTATGTTTTCTGTGCCTCGAATGGCAACCATTATAATGTTGGATTCAGTCTTTCGTGGGGCAGACTGAAAAAACGACTTGGGTTAACATACCGATTCCATGATTTACGTCATACGTATGCTTCCCATCTCGCCAGCAGTGGCAAAGTGGACATCTACACGCTCAAAACTCTTCTTGGGCATCAAGACGTAGCTCTTACCATGCGATATGCCCATCTGACAGACAAGGCAGTTAAACAGGCAACCTGTGTGATTGACGAAATATTTTAAAATTGCCCCCTACCCTTCTGTATGTGTGGGTGTTGTTCATGCACCCACACGAGTTTTCCCCCGAAAATTTCCTTCCTGCTTTAAATCCCCTCATTATTCACAGCATTGAGACTGACATATTCATGTCAGTATTTCCCGGTAATCCCATCCCAAATTATCTTGTTTTAAAAATATTAGGTATGGCTAAAATAGCTTGATTTTTAAAACTGCAATATGTTACTCATGTATAATGTGATAATTTATATTACATAAAACAAATTGTTATTTTAGATAATTATGCTTATGAGGAGTAAATTTATGATTGATGAGGAGTGGACACTTGGAAATACTCTAAAACTATCATACGTGAGTCAGGTATTAAATGTTAAGCAATCAAATCTTGACCGTATAGTAAAAGATAGTCGAATGAGAAGAGTTAAAATTGCAGGAGAGAAATATGAACGTGTGCCATTATGGGATGTTCTGCAACTACTCCAGCAAGAACACATTGAATTAACAAACAGAAAAAGTCAGATTGAGCAATATGTCAACCATCTTGGAAACGTATACGTTTTATACCAAGAATTATATGGCGAAAAACACCAACCAAGTAAAAGCATGCAGGATTTACAGAGCATGGTGGAAGAATTAAGAAATGGAGGTAATTAATGGAAAATATGGAGAATAATGGTGAGCAAACCAATAAAATTGCGAAAGAGGTTATGGTAGAACTTTTAAAAAGAGAGGCAAGAAGCAGTTTTGAAAAGGATTTACAAATTGCTGGCATTGCCAATGACTATGCGCTGGAGGACGCATTATCCAGGGTATCATTTGACGTTATTGAATACCGTGGTGAGAATAGAGCGATTGTCAGAGATCAAAATGGGGATATCGTCAGAAGCGAGAAACTGATTGAGAAATTGAAAGAAAATTTGCCAAGTTATTTTAAACCGGTTGACCTCGATGCTGATACCGCCAAGGAAGAAACGATACCTCTGTCAGAGCATCACGTAATCGACATCCTTCAAGGAATCGAAAACGGGCAAATCTTAAATCTTAACGACAACCAAAAGAAATCATTAAGAAAAGCATTTTCAGAGCTACAAAAAGTTGATTACACACCAAGGGCAATACAGAAAAGAAAAATTGGCAAATATTCTGCAATGGACATACACCGCCTCTCTAGGTCGGTTGGTGCCTACCAATGATGGAGGCAAATGCCATGGAAAATATGAGATTCACCTACACCATTTTGGAGCAGTTCAACGCTGGCAGAAAGATAGGAAAATCCACACTGAAAACCAAGGAAATCGAAATCCTAAATGAGATGATTAAAGCGGGTGGAAAAATTGTCCTGGAAAACGGATTTTATTTTAAGAAGGATGCAAACCAAGACGCATAAAAACAAGGTGCTCAGAAATGAGCACCTTGAACATGGTATACAGTACCTGCTTCCCTATGAAGCTATGCATATATCATACCATAAGTAAGGATGATCCTCAACTGTATATGTGGCGAAAAGGCAGGGTTTAATAGATGCAATTGCCAATGCATGCATAGATACAACGCATGCAAGAAATGAACGATGAAGTATATAAAACACTGTATTTACACAAAATTAATAGATGCACGGATGGATTTTTCAATACATGCAGCATTGGGCATGATTTTGACCAAATATGGTGCATCTATTTGTGACCCAGAATCATAAATAACTGTTTTTACGTAAAAATATTACATGCAAGCGTTGTGGAGAATTTGAATTTAATGGAATTGCTAGATTATTGGTTAAGTGGTTGATAATACATAATAAATAATACATGCATAGATGCAAAGACCCCTATATAGACACCCACTGACATGTAATCACCCACCTAAAGGTGGGGTGAGTTATACATGGTAAGGGGTGTACTCTATAGCGTTTTTTGCAGAAGGTTGAAAAAGGCGGAAGAGAAAGGGAAAAAAAAAGGCGATATCAGTTATTTTGATACAATTTATAAATAATATTTACCTAAAGGTATTTCAGGTAATACAGGAGCACTATATATGAACATAAGTAATGAAGATATTTGGGACGAAAGACCCTTGGAACAAGGGACCATCATTTAACGCTTGGAAATTCAATTTGACAAATCCAGGGAGAATAACCAGCTCGCAGCAGTAAAAAATAACCTTTTAAAAAGTGATATCAGAGAGATATGGACATCGTTTCTATTAAAAGAAAGGGAAAGTGTCACCAAGAGACTCAATTCACTTGGTCACGATATTCCAACGGAATCATACGGAATAATTTACGAGCAATTTTCCAAGGATTCCAAAATCAACAGAATGTTGAGGAATTTGGCGAAGTCGGTCTTGCTGGACATTGACCCACAGGATTCATCCAAGGAAGCTGTAGAATCGTTTCTGAGGGGGATTAATGAGAAATACGAGTCCTGCTTCACCTTAGATGATTTTGATGCCTACGCACGAAATAGAGTGTTTGCTGACGAAAATCAAGAGGTTAAGGAAAAACGCAAAATAGAGTTTAGCAGAAAATTTGAAAATAAGATAACGCAAGAATGCGTTATTCCGCAAAGAATTTCACTGGAGTCATTGGAAAGCGAGAGGAAGTCAGAGTCCATCCTTGAGGGATTTTTAAACAAGGATGCACCAACACTCATCACCGCCAGTGGTGGAACGGGAAAGAGTGCATTGGTGTTGAATATGGCACTCGCTTTGGGGTCACAAGACACTGACAAATGGTTGGGATTCCAGAAAGGGAAATCCAGGTACACCTCATTAATCGTGCAGCAAGAGGACTCTGAACACACGATAACCGAACGACTGAGGTTGATGTGCAAGGATTCAAGTTTAAGGAGCGGAATCAACTCCCTATTTTTCCTTGGTAATTCATTCAAAGTCACCAATAAATCACTGAGCGCTGATGGTGATGGTTCATTGGTGGAATACATCACCACAAATTTGAAAAATTTGTACATAAGTGGTGAGGAAATCCCAGACTTGTTAGTCCTGGATTCGTTGTCAATATTTGCTGGTTGCTCAGAAAATGACTCAACGTCCATGCGTGCAGTAACAGGCAAGCTGTTCTCATTGTGCGCCAAGTATAGAATGACACCAATCATTATTCACCACCATGGCAAGGAAAATAAATATCGTGGTAGTTCGGCAATAGTTGAAAGCGTTCGTTGTCATTATACGCTGCGTTCTGTTGGCGGTGACAAAGCAGATAAGGTTTTCAGCGATTTAAACATTGGTGACACGGTACACCTGAACAGGATTGAGCGTCCCAAGGCAAATGACCTGTATGGAAATTTCAATCTCACCTACGTTTGCAACAACATGATTTTCAAAACCGTTGGGCAAGCGCTAGGCGATGAAGGGAAAACACCAGAAGCTAAGAAAAACGAAAAATTTCAGAAAATCAGAGACATCCTTGATGGCAAGGTGTTGGGGTCAGAGGAATTTACAAAGCTCATTATGGAGAATTTTGATATCAAGGATAGGAGTGCCAAGGACAGCATGAGCAAGGCAGTTAAGGAAGGGTACATATGCATGGAAAAAATTGGCAGGAAAATTTATTACTTCACTAGAATTGATGATTTTGAAATTTTTAAGGTGAAGCCTAATGAGTGATACAGGTAATTACGACACGTCTATTGATTCAGAAAATGATCTGTATATGCAGTTATTGATAAATAATTCATTGAATAATGGTAGATATGCAAACAGTGTAATTGGTAAAAAGTTAATAAAATTAAGTAAAAATGATTTTAAAACTAAAATCGAATCATCTAAAAAGTATAAAACATCAAAAAGATGCTTTTTGATTCCAAATAAAAAACATGATGGTGATAGGTCTGATGAAAAATACTTTAATATTAGAAATATAGTTATTTATGAAGATGAGGCAAGAAATACACCATGTGCTCTATACTGTTGTAAAATTATCACAGATAAAGGAGATATTTTTTACAAGATTGGAATTACCGCTACAAGACATGCTAAAGACAAGTCAGATATTGGACTTATCAAAGAGCGTATTGGATGGACTGAGAGGAACTTTAACAATAAAGGAAATGGAACTATTTCAATAGAACCGATATTTATAGTAAAATCTAGTCTATTCAACTGCAAAATGCTAGAAAATGCTATTCATAGCAATTCAGTTTTCAACCAATGTTTAAAACAAAAATATACAGATTTTAGCGGATTAAGTGAATGTTGCAAATATATTGATTTTGATCATTTAAAGAAATTGAAAATTAAAACAGAATTACATAATTTAGAAGTCGATAAAAAACTTAATGAATTTATAAATTTGTATTTTTCAGATGCTAATATTGAAATTGAAAATATTTTTCATCCATATGTCATTGCCTATTCAATAGAGAAGGATAAATTTGAATTAGACAAGTATACATGGGTAAAATTTGGTAGTTTTAAAAAATATATTGATTTAGATAAAAACGATACAATTATTTCAAATTTTCGCCAATTTGAAAAAATGAGATATTTGAATGACTGGATTCGTTTAGTTGAACTTGACCAAATAAATTGAAAACAAAATCCCCTGTCAGAGTTGCATTGTTTGACAGGGGATATTCAAGAACTATATATGAACAGTAAAGATAAATATAATATATGATATTGTTCATCAGAAATCAAGTAATAAAAAATGCAATAGATCAGTGTGACGATAAAAACAGACCGTGCAAGGGCATGAAAGAGTTTTAATCTGATCTGCATTAGCATTCGGAGAAATGTATCCTCCATTCTTACGAATCCCAGGCAATACCTCTTCCATAACCCACTCTTCAATCTTCTGAGCTTCTGGTAGATTTGATTTTATGATCAATCGCCACAAGTCTGATTCAGGAATGATATTTGTTTGCGGATCAAGTACCACTTTGTGGGGGGCGTCTACTAGACGCCCCCCTACAGGTTGTGCCTTCTTACAATTTTTGCGTATAGCTTGTGTAGTGTCTTTATATCCGAGCATAATTGCTGCGTCTTTTGCTACAAAGTAAACTTCGTTATTTGCCATGAGTGAGCGAAGAGTTTTTCCTCCAAAGTCAAACGGAATAACTGTTCCAGGTAGTGGATTTTTTCTTGATGGGATATCCAGAAATAGCGTTTCGGTATTTTTGAGTTTTTGTACTACATTGTAGGGGGTAACGTTTCGTTACCCCACTACATATTGCACCAAGTTGTAGTGACTGTTACTGTATTTTGTGTATTTGCATATCCAAGCATTGCCACTTCATCTTTTTACTGCGAATCAGGGTTGACTGTCTATTGAGGTACGCTAGCCCTGTATGACCTTGTGATCAATTGAATTTTGGTCACTATTGGATGAATAGCCAGATGTGACAAATTGCCCCATCCACTCTCTTTGTGCATTGACATGCCCTTGACGGTATGATAGGTGTTAATATTGGTAAATAAAAGTTAGAAATTCCATATAGTTGTATATATTCCAGTTGTATTTTTTTGCCTTTTATCGGTTATTTAAAAAAATTTTTCTGTTCACAGATTTTTTATAACTGTTAATTTTTCGTAATCAATACAGATTGCTATGAAAATAAAATGCCCAAAGTGTGAAAAAATATATAATATTCCAGACGAAAAGATACCAAATCATGATGTGCGTACATCTTGTAAGGTATGTGGTGAAGTCATAACTATAAAAAGAAAATCATCGAATATAGAGATTGACGATTCTAAAACTATTACTTGCCCAAAGTGTGGAGGAATTAGTTCTAATAATAAAGAATGCACGGAATGCGGCATTGTATTTGGAAAATATAATAAAAAAGAGATATATGAAAGCAAGCATAGTAATGATGTTGGTGAATCACAGAGTAAAAATAAAAAATCAAAAAATATTTTAATTTTTTCTTCAGTTGGTTTATTGATAATAGTTATTTTGTTTTCAATTCCATCAATTGTTAGTATTTTTAATAGCTCATCTGGTATTGCTCAAAATAACAAAACTGAAAAAGAGTATGAAATAAATGCAAATAATCAAAATGATCATAGCGTTGATTTGAACTACGATAAGACAGTTTTTGGAATCGATATAGGTGAGTCATTTATTAATCAGATTCCACAATGCCCTTATGGAGAAATTCCAACCACTACTTGTTATCGTCCCGACCCAGTAACTAGAACTGACTTAGTTAATGGTTACATAAAAGTTGAACTTTATCGTTGTCCAATTTTTGTAGATAGCTTGTATGTACGTATATATGATGGGAATGTTGAAGGGTTTAGATTTTATTTGGATGGTCGCAAATATGAGCAAGATGCTCTATCTGCTTTAATAAAAAAGTGGGGGAAACCAAATTCCTATAGAGATGTTAAATTGGTAAATGGATTTGGTGCTAAATTTTCTTCTTTTGAAGCAAGTTGGAAAATTGGTGACATATTATGCTTTTTTGCAAAAGCTACCAATAGTAAACGCTATGTCTCTATATATACATCTTACGGATTAAACAGAGAAAATAATGAATTTGAACAAAAATACAAAACTAAAACTACGCTATAAAGAAAATTGGTCTGATTGGCTATATATCGATATACCGTCATTTGAAATGACTCTATCTTAACCTCTTAAAAAATACTCGCTAAAGCATCAGCCAAAGTATTCCAAATCATTTTCCACCATCAATAAAATTTATAAAGTCAGTCAAAAAAAGGGTTCCCCTATTTTTGCGCAGAAAACGATAATTGCTTCCATATTGTAACTATTCCAATTTAAATTCATCTATATTTTTCAATTATTATCATTGATAACATTTCCCAAAATTTTTCAACTTGAAATATTAGACAAAAGTGAGGCAAAGCGGAAGCACCCCACCCGTTTATCTCAGCCCCCTATCGACCTTTTTCTCACCACATTTACCCTTCCTATAGCGATTTCCTCAATCCAAGTAATAGCGTGGAATTAAAGTGAAGTGTTACGAATATATTCATTCGTGTTAAAAACACTTCACTGTAAATTGCAATGATATTACCAATGTGATTACAAACTGTTAAACGCTTTAAAATGAGCGCTCAAGTAGTTTTATTGGGCAATCCATACGAATAGATGTGCAGCTAAATTATTTCAACACAGGGGCAAATAGAGCGTTTTTCAAGGGGAGTAGGGACAGCACCCTATTTGGACAATTCAATATCCTGAATATTTCCAGATTTACCCACTTGCCAACACCGTGCAGGGTGGGGTAAATTGTGCATATCGGGTGCTGATGATAATGACTTGGATTTGGACCAAAGTTTCATTATAGTTTCATCGCACCAAATGAGAAATCAGGATAGACTCTAAAGTGCTGGATATACTGAATAATCAGTCAAGATGGTTGATGATTAGTCAGGACTACGAATCCGTAGGTCGGGAGTTCGAATCTCTCCAGGCGCACCAAAACATTCAAGGGTTTAGAGGTTTTCCTCTAAACCCTTTTTTGTTTTCTCCGGTCGCCCTCCGGTCCGCACGCGAGAGGCCTTGCCATCACCGGGATCACAGGCGCAAGCCTCCTACCCCATCTTCTCCAGCAGTCTTCATCTGCCGCCCCTTCCATCTCAATTTCATTGACGAGGAATGATGTATCCCACTCAATGCATCGGCCTGAGGCGGTCCAAAGCTCAGCTCAGGTTGACTTCGTGGGCTTGGTGGATCGGCGGTGGACCTGCGACGGCATTGCTCGTGCGCAAGTGAGCCGGACGGCTTTCCGATTTTTCTCCAGGTAGCCGCCGACGCCGTTTCAGCGGGACCAGCGTTCAATGCCTCCCTGTTATTCGGAGAGCCTTTCGGCAATGCGCTTGCAGGTCTCCTTCAACTCTTCCCCGATTATCTTTGCCTTGTCGATACACTCCTCGGTGGTATCGATGGCATCATCTGCTATTCGCGATGCCTTACCCTTAAGCTGATGCCATTTCTCCTCAAACGCCTCGAGTTCTTCCTTTGTGTAGAGTAGAGCGCTGATGAGAGCACCAAGAGCCAACGATTATGTTTTGCCGCACGCGGCTATTCCATATCAGAAGATTTCCTGGTGGCATCAGCGCCCCCTCGTCGAACCGGACGTGCGGGTT
>JAQUEZ010000161.1 GCA_028684915.1 Desulfobulbus sp. | reverse complement strand
CTGCCGGCATCTTGTCCTCCTTTGAAAAAGGAGATCAGATACCAGTCATTATCCCGCGCCGCTACCCCCTCAACAGGGTGGCCGGATTCCTCCGGAATCAGTGGCCGACTTGCTCCGGAATACGCAGATTGAGAATCTTGATCTTGTTTATGGGATTCGAGCACTCCAAAAGAAAGGTAAAGGGCTGGACATTCCTTTGTGGACGATGAGCAGGCCGACCGCTTACCGGCTGGTTGAACGAGCGATGGACCGCGCCGGGAGCGTCGGCAAGCAAGCCACCGGCAAAGGAATCCGGGGTTGCAAGCCGGAACCGCCGAAATTTCCATCTAAGCCATGGGTTTTAAAAAGTTGGCACTTATCGCAGCTTACCCGGTCAATAGGCCAACAAAATAACCGAATTTATGTAATAACAATGTTGACACTTTTCATAAATAGCGGTAAAGTTGTTCATGTAACAACATTGTTCCTACTAAAAAGAGGCTGATTTTATGAAAACAACAGTAAGAAAGATTGGTAACAGCTTGGGGAACACTATACCTGCTGCCTTTGCCAGAGATATAGGTATTGAGGAAGGAAGTGAAATCAACATCTCGATTAAGGACGGCAATATCATTATTGAGCCAATCACAGGGAAAAAGCGCTTTCCGTATTCAGAAAAGGATTTGCTTAAAGGGCTGACTGCTCAGACTGCTCATGCTGATGAACTGGCTAGCATATCACCTAAAGAATGGGGTGAATAGTGGCTCGGTACATTCCAGAACGGAACGACATAATTTGGCTGGATTTTGAACCAACAAAAGGCCGTGAGATTGGTAAATATCGGCCCGCCCTTGTTTTATCAAGCAAAGCCTATAACCAGCAAACCGGTTTACTGATCTGTTGTCCTATAAGCACCAGTATTAGAGGTGGAATAACTGAGGTGCCAATCAATAACCTCGATAAGCCTTCAGTGGTCGCAGCTAGCCTCATTCAAACTTTGTCCTGGCGGGATCGAGCAGCCAAGAAGATAACAACGGCTGAATCTCAGGTTATGAATGATGTGCTTTATCGCCTTATTCCGCTTATCGGCGGTGATAAGCTACTAAACATAGCAGACTGAATCAAAATAACCGAAAATTATGCAGAGAAATCCAAATAAAAAAACAGGCGATACGTCAGAAACACCAAGGAGACAAAAGACTCATCGTAACCGACGAGAGACAGAATGTCGTGACAAAATCAGGTCCCGCAATCATTGCGGGATTTGTGGTTCAAATGATTTGACGGCTGAAACACTTTTCTATTGCTCAACATGTGGAGCTGAACAATTAGAACTCAGGGCAGAAGAATATAGCTGGCTCTGGTCGAAAGATGAACCTCATCTCTGCCTATGCAACAAGCAACGCCATTTTCGCAGAAATTACACTATCGTCATCTTACATTGCAATGCTTGTCGTGCTCACAAAGGAGCGCACTGTCAAAACTGTGGCCGAGCGTTGTGGTTCCGTTTCGATCCCCTTAAGCCTTTGTCCCATTGTCTTGCATGCGGATTTATTAATTTTAAATTTAAAAAGTTTCATCTGGAAGCGTTGTTGAATCTGAATAGCGAGCTTGTTAGGCTTAACAGGAGATGTCACTTATGAAGGCAAACTCAATCAGCAATTATAAAATGACAGGGCTTCTCTTCAATTGTGATCATTGTGGAAAACCAATTGAAATTGCAGCAGCCTTGCTCTTTTCCCCTCCAAGTGGGGATATGGTGCAAAAATACCATCTATGTGGCAACTGCTATCAATCCATTGTTCAGAATTTCGCAACCTCGAAAAGTGACGACAGCAAATAGCTATGATGGAGCGTCCGGAATCAACCAGAATCAAAATAGTGAGGTCAAAAAGAAATAATATTACTCCGACCCCAATTAATAAATATAGAGTTTGCAAAGGTGCTTTGAATGGGAATTGTCAACCCTAAATACAAACAGTTAAAACCTGAATTTAATTATTTAGCTGACGAGGTGATCCTTGCTCAGGCCTGGAAAAAATCACATTCATATATCCGATCTCATAGCTGGTATGCAGATACGCTTGAACTTGATTCATCGGCAGTCAATCTTGAAAAGAACTTAAAATACTTATCTCAGGAATTGCTCGATCTCTCTTACAGGCCGATTGAGATGAAAATGGTTCTCGCTCCAAAAACAGACCATTGGACTTTTTTC
The DNA here is from genome assembly GCA_028684915.1 of Desulfobulbus sp. Next base: position 11,489 of record JAQUEZ010000161.1, on the reverse strand, counting down.
GATTTGGAAGGCAATGGCGAATGGGAGTGGGGGCCGAAGCCAGGAGAAGATGGAACACCTAAAATAAAAGAACTTAGGCCACTTGCACACATAAACATCCGTGACCAAACGGTCGCAACAGCAATCATGCTTTGTCTTGCAGATGCTGTAGAGACTGCGCAAGGAAGCACAGAACCCGAAAAGGGGCATAAGGTGTGGAGTTACGGGAATCGCCTCTTTTGTGATTGGAATGACAAACAGGCCAAGTTTCGTTGGGGAAACAGCAGCACCTACAGCAAGTATTTTCAAGATTACCAACGATTTCTTGACCGACCCATCATCAAAGCTAAAGATTTGCAAAATCATCTATCATTTTCTGAATCTATTTACGAAATACACTTAGACCTGTCAGCTTTTTTTGATTCAATCAACAAAGATAGTCTCATAAGAAAGTTGAAATATATCGCCAGTAAACATTATGAAACTGACAAGAAGGATAATGAGTTATTCTGGAAGATTGTCAATATAGCAATAGATGGATGGACATGGCGGCAAGAAGATCGGGAATTGTCTTGCTGTCTCAAAAAAAACGAACTGAATAATAATGAGGGCTTGCCCCAGGGACTTGTTGCAAGTGGTTTTTTTGCCAATGCCTATCTTATTAGCCTAGATAACAGAATGAGCAGGTTGCTAGAGAAGCAACTTGGCCAAGTGACTCTGATTGATTACTGCAGATATGTTGACGATATTCGTCTTCTTGTCCACGCGCCAATTGATAACAATCTGAACTGGAAAGAATGGGTTGAGAAGTGTATCGATCCTGTAATTGTTAAAACAAGGGGATTAAATCTTAACTTGCAAAAAACGAAAGTCGAGCGTTTTACCGCCAAGCGATCCGGCGTTTCTGTTCGTATGAAAGGTATCCAAAACGCAGCAAGTGGCCCTCAAGACATGACCGCGCTTAACGATATGCAGGGGGCTCTAGAAGGCCTTATTACATTGGCAGAGCAATTCAAAGACCAAGAAACATTACCTTATGCGGATTGCGACATCGCTTTAGCCAAAATAGATCAACCACAAATGGATGTACGAGAGGACACTTTACTGCGGTTTGCAGCCAATCGTCTAACGGTGGCACTCTCAAAAAAACGAGCTTTTGCAATAATAGATAACGGCAACAGCGAAAGTATAAGTGAACTAGACCATGTCTGTGAATCGTTTGCTCGTCGTTTCATAGCTGCTTGGTCACGTAATCCATCATTAATTGCAATACTAAAAAAAGGTATTCAGCTTTTTCCACATATATTGTTGCTTAAACCTGCGGTTGATGCACTAACGACCAAACTGTTTTTGAAGAATGAAACAAATCGTCACGAATATATTAATGAACATTATATTGCAGCTTATTGCCTCTCTGAAATTTATCGGTTTGCAGCATTAATACTTCACCGACAAGATCCAGAGAAAATGCCTAAGCATTCTGATTGCAAGGCGTTGATCGACTATTTAATTCATATTGCCAGGGAACTCGGTGATGAATACCAGGTGCCCTGGTATCTCTGGCAGCAGATTGCGCTTTTTATGGCTGTGAATGAAGAGCCATGCAGTTTACCGGAAATTGAAGAGCTTAGTGAGTATAGATCCTTATTACGTATTCTCCAGGGTGATCGAAGATTTGCCTGGAAGAATGCAGTGGAGACACGGCTACCTCTTTATTTGATTGCCTATCAGATTAGCAGCAGACGCCAAAAGGTAGTGTCAAATCTCAGCGATTGGTTAACTTGGTTGTTTGTCAAACAAAACAAGAAAAGAATAGCCACAAGCGTTATTGCATCAATGGCATTGAATCATCCTGATTTATTCGAGATTTTCCTGCGCCATGGCAAGCAGATCCAAGCGAAATGGATGCTAAAAGCAGAAGTTTTGAACAGAGCACTTGGTATAAGTATTTCCCCGATATTAGGAAAACTTTCCAAGTTAAATAGCAAGAACATATCCCTTGCGAGAATAATCAAACGAGATGACAATCCCTTTGCCGATGAAAATGCTCTTTTGAATTTGGCGGTAGCTGCATTGGATTTATTGGGTAAGCTTGATGAGTTCGAGCAATTCACACCTCATTGCCTAGGGGTTACCTGCAAAGACTGGAGTTGTATCAGTTGTCCAGACATTTCAGGCAATTTAGGGTTGACCTTAATTTTGGAGAAAGACGCTCCAGAAGACGTACGCTTCATCCAGCCAACTTGGCTTTCAGAAGATGAAGATAGCATCGAAATGTACGCGCTTGGCGCTTTTTTGAGATCTTGTGCGACAGGATTTATTGATTTTACCGCAAGTCAGTATTTAGTGCGTGAAAATACCACTCATGCATACTGGGGGTTTAAATCCAGTTGGTTTAAACGCCGAATAGGGATGGCGCACCAACCTGAGGCGCTAGCAGGACACGCTGCACCTATGTCCTCATGGATATCTGAACTACTCTATCGTCTTTTGCAATGGCCAGGTCTGGAAGTGCGAAATTATGAAGATGAATGGCCAGAGCAGTTATCGTTGAAAACACTTAAACAATTGCTACTCACACGCACAAAAGAACAACATGAGTTATATGGGAAATCTTCAAATCTCCCTATATACGTTGAAAGAATACATCATAATATCAAGAATGATGGTCATCTGAAAATTGTAATGGCTCAGTCGGTTCTACCAAAGAAAAGTGATTTTTTAAATTTTGGTTCAAGATTAGAAGACCCAGAGTATCGTGCTAGACATTCAAATCATATATCTACAATATCAAAATTAATATGCCAGAAGCTGGAAGCAATAAATCAGGCGGAGGGGAAGGAATCAATCAAACCTCTTGCTGATTTAATTATATTTCCTGAATTGTCAGTTCACGAAAAGGATATTGGAATCCTGAAGCAGTTGGCTGATAAAACTGGTGCCATGATATTCTGTGGTTTGGTTTTTCGTCAACATGGGAATGATTTGATTAACACTGCTCTTTGGTTGATCCCTTTTAAAAATGGACATGGTAGACAGTGGATTATGCGTTACCAAGGTAAGAAGAATATGACAGTTCTCGAAAAAAATGCAAATATCCAACCTTGGCGCAATTATCAGTTAGTGATTGAACTTGTAAATACTTTGAAAAACCAAAAACATGGATTTCGATTATCTGGCTCTATATGTTACGATGCGACAGATATAAGCTTGGCTGCCGATCTGAAAAATATCACAAACACTTTTATTGTATCTGCGCTCAACCAAGATATCGATACCTTTGACACCATGATAGATGCTCTCCATTATCATATGTATCAACCAGTTGTTTTGGTCAACACCGGAGAATTCGGCGGCTCAGCCGCAAAAGCACCATATAAAGAAAAATATCATAAGCAAATTGCACACATACATGGCAACAACCAGATTGCTATCTCCATGTTTATGTTAAACATGTATGACTTTTCAGGTCAGCCACCTGAACTGGGCAGCGGAAAAGAAAAAAAGACGGCACCTGCAGGGATGAAAAGAGGTGCTCATTGAAAATGTTAACTCAAGTTTAATACAGTTAAATATTTATTATTTTATCAGAATATTATGACTTAAAAAAATCCGTAGTGCCACTACATTCATGTATTTTGCCATCAGCTCACCAATCTCCTGGTGCCCACGGGCATTGCCGGCAGGGATAAGGCATCATAGAGGTTCTGCAGTTTGAATTTGGCAAGGGTTGCCTTTTGGACATGCAGGGTCCCGCCCGTCTTTCTGGGCGAAGATGGCAGTCACCCGTTACTGTCCGGAGAAGATCTCACGCAGCGAGAGCCAGGTGTCATCGATGCCTTGGAGCTTGAGTTTCCGGCGCAGAACCTTTGTAAGCTGTCACGTATTCATAGAATCTATTTCATGCAAAGATAGAAAACTGTCACCCAGATTTTAGAAAAAATCGTTCTTCTTCCCCCTGGCTTGCAAAGCAAGCCGGGGCACCGCTCATAATTATTTACCTCAAGGCCTCCCCCCCACCTGTCTGCCCTCCAGTTCAAATCCTTTTTGCTCCGCCCGCAATATAGGGCCGTTTTTTCGACAGTTTAAATTTAGTTGACCTCACTCATTATTTGTATTCTTTTCAAGGGGCAAACTAGAAGGCGAATATCAAGATACATTGGAAGTATATTGACCTATTGCCAGATTAACCCACTCTAAGCACCTCCAGATGCCTCTTTGATTTGACCTTAACCGGTCACTATATTAGACACAGTGCCCAAAATGCCAGTATTGAACTTTACTGGACACGTGATTGTATGGATTTCAATCTACAACCTGTGTGTCAAAAATTGCACACTTTTTAGGACGGTTTATATTTTACGTAGTAAGTATAACATCGCTCTGGAAATGGTTGTTGATCGGGTGGTAAATAAACATCATCGATGTTTTGTTTAATTTTGGACTACGTTGATATACAGTTCATTCGCTGCTTTTGTTAAAGGATAAAATTCATGGATAAGCGTTGTAACCATGGTGACAATTTCGTAGTTTATGGAGTTTGAAAAAAATACGGAACCATAGTGAGTAAAGTGATTAATAAACTTGAGATGCTTAGGGGGCCATATCGTTCCCTTTTGAATACTGGTAGAACATATGCAGCATTTGAAGAAAACACGATTTTGCCATTAATTCTAAGGTTAAATAATTATAATTTTATTGCAGATCCTATGGCAGGGTTTGGCGGTTTGATGAGAATTGGTGCGAAAAATGAAATTTCCACTTTAAATATCGAGCTAAATCCTCCATCATATTTATGGATGGTTGTTACAAATCCAATCAACTCAAAAATAATACTCAATATTTTAAATGCTATACTTGCTGAAAATTTAAATTTTTTAAAATTTGATAAAATTGCAGAGATATCGAGCGAATGGTTTTCTGATTTGTCTATAAATAAAATTATTTTGTTATATTCATTTATATATAAAATCACTAAAAATTATGTTGATTTTGATCTTTTAGAAGATATTTCACTTTCAATATTGCTTCCGTTTGTTGGAAGATTTTCATCTTATGTTAATGGCAATATTGTTACGCATGTAAAAAAGGGTGGCATATGTGTATATAAAGGTATATTTGATGATTTTTATAATTATATTTTATCAATGAGAAAATTTATAGAAAATATAAGTAATAATTATAATAGAGGTCGTCACAGTGTGTTTTATGGAGATTTACGTACTTTCAAAATAAAAACAAAAATTAATGCATTTATAACTTCTCCTCCATATCCGAACAGTAGAGATTATGACAAAATGTTTGCACCTGAAAATAATTGTTTATCTGTTCTTAAAAATGAAAAATTGATAAATGGTTTCAATGAGGTAGAACAACTTATAAGCTCTCCAATCGTTTCTAAATATAAAGAAAAAAATATTGATTATGCCGATGAAATATTTAGTGAGTCGGCTGTGAAGTTTATTGATTATATTGTTAATTACAATTCTTCTAAAAATGCAATGTATGACAATAAGGTATATTATGCGCCATATTTTACAAATTATTTTTTGCAAATACAAAAAGCTTATAAAAATTTTATAGGATATTTAGATGAGAATTGTGAAGGATTTATTGTTGTTGTTAATAATACTGCAAGGGGAAAGGTAATACCTGTTGCTGAATCTATAGTTGAAATATTTAAGAAATTTGGTTTCGAATCATGTATTTGTAGCGATTACACACGCGAATTATTTCATTTTGGTTCTATTAACCCAAGGGCAAAAGGGTTTAGGGCCAAACACATGGAATACATTATTAATGTAAGACGTGGGGGAAAGTCGTGACGCAAATTACTAAATCCGGAATCTTTGTGAGGGAAGAGTCTCAATTGGGATTGTTGACTTACAGTCCTTTTTCCGGATTATTTTATGCTTGTAATGTCGAGGATAAGTATAATTTATTGAAATGGTTGGATAAACAGTCGACATTTGCCCCCTCCAGTGATTACGAGAAAGCACTTGGCGCTGGATGGTTTATCGACTCGACTAGCGCGGTTTACCCGGTTCCTCATCTTTTGCCTCCGCAATTCGCAGGATGGAAGAAGGGCGTCCTTTGTGCGCAAATGCCTATTGTTATTAATTGGCTACTGACAGGTAATTGTTCTTTAAAGTGTAAATATTGTTACGCTCAAGACGTAATGAATGGTAGCTACAAAGAGCCTAGCTATGATGATATTAATGTAATTGCTGAATCTATAATAAAACAAAATCCGCTTGTTGTCGTGCTGACAGGTGGTGACCCGCTGATGAGCAAGCATTTAGAATATGCCATATCATTACTTCATGAAAAAGCAGGTATAATCATTGACACTAATGGATATTTATTAAATGATAATCATATTGAGATTTTTAAAAAATATAACGTATTTGTAAGGGTGTCAATTGATTCTGAAATAATTAAAATTAATAATAGCTTGAGACCATTAATTAATAAGAAAAATATTGATAGTAAATGCCCTACAACTTCTGCATTTAATGCTATAATAAAATGTATTAACAATGAAATTAAAATTTCTGTTCAAAGTGTTGCTACAAAAAAAAATCGATCAGATTTTATTTCATTTGGAAATAAATTGTATGATATTGGTGTCGATGGATGGAGAATATTAATGGTTGCTCCATCAAAACATAATTTTAAAAATTATTTAGATTTAAAAGGGGACGATATAGGTATTAAAAGATTTAAATCTCACATTTTAAATGAAATACGTGAAAGACATTCAAAAATTTGGAATTCAAAAATGTCAATTCAGGTTGCAGAAAACAACATTCCCAATGCGGTAGTTTTAGTTGCTCCTGATGGTACATTTTTAACTGAATCTAACATTAGAAATAATGATTGCATTGGAAAAATTGTAATTGATAATGAGTCGCCAAAAAATCCAAGAAAAGAATTTTTTTCAATTTCAATTAATATGCATGCGCATACCGAAAGATATCTTAATTTGTAAAAATATTTGGAGAGTCGAATGTCAAATAGGGTTTGTGTCACGTGTTTTACCGATTTGCAAGGATCAACATCCATGACTGAGCAAATGGGAAATGAAGTATTTGGTGTCTTTAGGTCCGAATATTTAAAAATTGGTAAAATATTATCTGATAATTTAAATGGTAATTATATAAAAAATATTGGTGATTCTCATTTAATCACGTTTGATGACCCGATAGTTAGTTTGCGTTTCGCTACTCACCTTCAGCAATATTACCAACCGCAATCAAACTTTTGTACTCACGAACTTAACTCTAGAATTGGTCTATTTCTCGGGGTAGTTGATGATTGCAGTGGAGATGTTTTTGGCTCTGGAGTGAATCAAGGCGCGAGAGTCGAAGGTCTTTGTCCTCCAAAAGAAGTATGGGTCAATAATGATTTTCACAATGCCGTTTTGCGTGTTTGGGGACAACATAAAACCTCAAAATATTTTTCCAGTAAGGGTGATTATGAATTGAAAGGAATATTGCAGCCACCAAAACAAGAGCTATTTTGTTTTAATTGGAATGAATATTCAAAAGATAATCCTGATGACAGTCTTGCTAAATCAATACTTGATCATTTAAAAGATGCTTCTGTGGTAGCTTCAAATCTTAAACTGCAAGATATATCGAGTCTGTCAACTATTATATGGCCAGTTGTTCCAAGAGATAGCGTAAATGCTATTCATCGATCTCAGCTTGAGATGATACGTCTTTTAACCATATTAGGTTGGTCCGTTCATGTATTAATTGCCGATTGTGGCGTTACAAAGAGTTTTACTAAAGATTACGTGAACTCTTTTAAATCTTCAATTGAAGATTATGCAAATAAAAGAGGGATGAAAAATTTTGAATTCTCTTTTATGAGTGACCTGTATAAGCCTAAATGCAATAATTGTGACATATTACACAAGCACTTTCAAAGTGTAATTTCATCCTTAACTTTTCAAAATTTATTGGATTTCAATCATAAAGAATATGCTGATGATGTTAAAGAAGCTGTCAAGAAAGCTGCTGCTCTAGATTTTTTACATCCTGCTTTAACAATATCGTCTGTCATGTATTTATGTGATAATAAGCCTAGTAAATGTATCGTTGTTGTTGGTCATGATGAACATATACAATGGGAAAAGGTGAATTTATCAATACCACAAACACGTGAAAAATTTGGAGTATTATTTAATCCAGTCATCAAGAAAAAAGAAGGGAAACAAGCACGACAAACTAGTAATTGGCCAATGTTTTTAAACAAAGAAGCCGTTGTGTTGGCCATGGAAGAATATCCTTCTCTGGAAGAATGGTTTATAAAACTTCATTTATTTGTACCTAATTTCCCATCTAAGTTTGTACAGATAAATGATATACGAATAATTCCTACAGATTGGTCTCCGAATAAAGGATTACCAGAGAACATTGACAAGCATTTTCTTGCTCAAGAAGTTTTTGATAAAATATTAAGTGTATAGTTTTTTTGCTAACATAGCAGTTATCATCATTTTTTAACGTATAGCTAGTTGATATTGAGTCTAGTTATTATAATTTAATTATTGCTATCCTGCTTAGGAGTTGCTTTTTGTTTTAAGATAACTGTCAAATGGTTTACGGCGAGCAATGATTTGCAAATCGCTCTGCAACGAGTGTAGGCTTTAAATTTAAATTTTCTGAAAATCATGCTATTGATGGTAGTACATTTGTCTCTAATCATCTATAGAAATGAGGCCTTATCGTTCACTGATAGGTGCCTTATTTTACCCGCTAGGTGGTGCTTCTGGTCTGGTGTAAATTTGGTGTGAAATACGTTCGTGCTACCCAAAATCATCTGATGAATTAAATGTATCGAATGTCATTTTCATTGCCTTAACCAACTGAAACAAGACAAAAAGCCCGTGTGTCCAACGCAGTCTTATATTTTAGCCTGTCTTGCTCATAACCCCACGATTTATCGTAGCCAGTATCGGTCAACGCCATAGTTCATATACCTCCTGTTTATATCGACATATATCTGTGCTAAACATGAACAAAAACAAGAACGTCACAAGAAAAGAATTATCCTTATCTGTTACTGAAAAATTAGGACTTCCACAACGCAGCGCAGCACTCATAGTCGACACCATTTTTGCGACCCTGAGAGACACCCTGATCAATGGCGAATCAATCAAGCTCGTCCAGTTTGGCAGCTTGATTGTTCGGGATAAAGCGCCGCGCCGTGGACGTAATCCAAAAACAGGCGAATCTATGACGATTACCAAGCGACAGATGATTACCTTTCGCCCAAGTCGTCAATTACGCGAACGATTGAACGAATAGCTATTTTCCAATGGAATGCATCGCGTATCGATCTGTTCCACGCTGGCCTCTACCTTGAAATCTAAAACGCCTACCAATCGAGGACAACAATGAGCAAATCACTTGTTCAAATGACTGCGGAGATCATCCAGTCTCAAATCAGCAGCAAACAGATGTCCACCGAAGAAATTAAAAGCGCCTTAAACGAGACCTTTCAGGCGCTCAAAAGGCTTCAAGATACGGAGTCAATCGAAGGGACTGATCCGGACGCGGAAGCGTCGGTTTCGTCGCTGATTGATCCTAAAAAATCAATCCAGAGAAATAAAGTTGTCTGCCTGGAATGCGGTCAGGAGTTCAAAACGCTCTCGCCTAAACATCTGCGAGCCCATGGCCTCACCGGGAAAGAGTATCGAAAGAAATACGGCTTTTCAGCAAAACAGCCGCTCTGCGCAAAAGCACTTTCTGAAAAGCGTTCGATCGCCGGAAAAGAGCGCGGCATTCCGGACAATCTAAAAAAGGCCATTGTCGCCCGGACCAAAAAACAAAACCCCGCTAAATCCAAATAATACGCCTTCCAGTGCCACATCAACCGCCTAAACAACAAACGGCGTCAATGCAGCCAACTGCATTGACGCCGTTCCTTTTTCCAACCACCGGGCCGGATTGACCGGCTCTTTAAATGGCCGTTCTCAAATAATCCGCTTCAGTGATCCCCATCCGTTGACAAACCAGCCGTTCGTCGGCGCTGAGAGCACTGGCCAGCGCTGATCCGCGCCCGCTGGATCCGTTGCCAGGCGCGGTGTTTAAATATGCCCCTTCCGAGATCCCCAGCCGGGCGCAGACGGCACGTTCATCAGCACTCAACGCCCTGTCCGCTCCTGCCTGGCCGCCGCCTTCCCCGTGACGATTAAGCGCCCGCAGGTTCAGGTTGGGCCGGTTGGTCAACGCCACCGAAGTCAGACCCGCAATCGCCCCGGTGTCTTTTTGATAAAGAATGACCGGGCTCAGATATCGATATTGCCGGGTTGTAATCAACTGAGCGCCGGTCTGGTTCCAGGCAACCCGGACCCAGACGGCCCCGTCCATGACCTTTAATTCCTTCACCCAACCAACGGCCGGGGCGGGCTCCCCTTGGGATCCCTTCAGCTCGGTGGCATGTTCCAGATCAACCGGCAGATCCATGTTGCCGGCAATGAAGGCCTGCACAACGGCAAAGGGGTTGTTGTTCAGCCAGCGGCGGCCGTCGCGGCCGATAACCTCGCCGGCAGGGATCAGTTCCACCCATTCCGGCGTCTGGCTGCCGGTAGGGCTCATTTCCGTGGTGTTGAGTGCGGTTGTTGTGTTCCACATGGTTTCACCTTGGTGATGGTTTTTGAATGCCGGCTCCCTGCCGGCGGTCGACTGCGCGCAACCCCGTTTAAAACCCGTTTAAAATTCCCTGTATTTGACGGTTGGACTCTTGGCCGGGTTCTTGAGCGCAGAATGACGGAATGAACATACAGGCGATTTTGAAGCGGAAACAAACGAGGGGGGATATAATGAAATTGCCGTGCAGGCGGCCAACCTCCACCTGCACGGCAGATCCACACGGAAGGAGAAGAACCGCATGGAGTTTTCCAACCGGCTTTAGAGCTGAACGCCCAACCGCCGCAGCTCCTGGCGCTCGGCCTCAATGGCGTCCGGGTTATGCCACTTGATCGGCTCAGTACTGAGCCCCTGGCAGGATGCGGTAGGGAACACCGGCAAACGCAGATGCTGGGCAGTCTTCCAGGGGAGTGCGTCCCGGTCCTTTTCATCCCGGTTGATCAAAATGTTGCTCAAGGCAACCAATCGGCGGAACTTGACCGTCAACGTCTCGGCCGCCTTGGCGTATTCGCCGCCAAGGGACTCCAACTGCGCCAGAAGATAGGATTTCACCGCATTGGGCTGCACCACTTCGTGCAACACCTTGGCCCGGCTCTCCTTGGTTTCCAGCAGGCGATGGAGCCCGGCAATCACCTCCTCAGCTTGTTCCTTCACTGCCTCGGCCTCGGCGCGGGCCTCTTGAGCCGCCTGTTTGCCGGCGTCCAGCTCCTGTTCGACGGCGGCAAGCGCTGCATCAACCTCCTGGCCGATTTCCTTTTGCGCCAGCAGCTCCTGGCGCTGCCTGGTGAGCGCATCAATTGAGGGGACGGCTTCCCAAGCAGCGGCAACCTTGCTTTCCTGGTCGGCTAT
>JAQUEZ010000487.1 GCA_028684915.1 Desulfobulbus sp. | reverse complement strand
CCGCGTTCGAGGCATGAAAGCAGTGCGGTTTGCCGCCTTCATGAAGGCCATTGGTTTGAATATATTGAGGGCCAGCAGGCATCGGGGCTGGAAAAACAACCCCCCAGAGCCATTTTGGGGCCTATTCGTGCTTCTTTTGGCGCCCTGGAATTATTTCAAAGACTTAATCCAAGAATTATTCCTAGTAGCGTTAGCCCTGAGCAAAATTTTCCAACCGACAGCTCACAGTCGAATGAGATTGGCGGTTTAACTTTTTACGAGTCCATCAAATTTTAAAAAATGAAGATTTTTTGATTGGAGTACCACAAAACAGCGCTTTGCTATAGTATCACCTTAAATTTCTGAAAGATGACTTAAGCCACTTGGTCACCGCAAGAATTTTCACATTGAAACCGATGGGCATCTTGCTATTTGTTCGTTTCTTTTTCAGTTTTCGTTCAGTCACTACTTACCCCGAAGGCCCGGCAAATCTCGGCTTGGCTGGCGCTGCCATTGATATACAACTGACTTTTGAACATCCGGAAACTCGGCATATCGTCAATGGCGTGTGTGAACACCGGAAGATTCCCGTATATGTAGGTGAGAGAGGCGTCTTTACGGATAAAACCGATATTTTGGTTGATAAGGGTCAGGCCTTCCGGAAAGATGGGGAGTTGAAGTTGAGGCATGGTAACGGTCCGATGCGGGGTGTCTGGGAAAGGGCATTTTTTGCTATCATATCGAAATCCGCTGCCGTCGTAAATCGCCTTTGTGGGCCGTTCTGGATATTTGATTTAATTTCTGAGGGTTAAAGCTCAGCGGAGGTACCAGGTGAAATTGTCGAGATCAGGAGGTCTGAGCCTGTAGACATGATTGACACTAAAACGTTATGACGTTATGATGTCAAGTAGCCTAAGGAGGTGATATCATGGAAACCACCTTGAAACGCGCAACTATTTACCTTGACCCCCAGTTGCATAAAGCTCTCAAGCTCAAATCAATCGAAACCTCCAAATCCATTTCCGCTTTGGTCAACCAAGCCGTTAAAAATGCTCTCGCTGAAGATGCTTTTGACATCACCACCTTTGAGGAACGGGAACAGGAGCAGGTTGTCAGTTTTACCGAGATGGTGAAGAGGCTAAGAAACGATGGCAGGATATGAAATCCTGTTTAAAGAATCGGTTTATAAGGATCTGCGAAGCATCCCGAAAACCGATTTAAAGCGGATTCTATCAAAAATTGAACAACTCGGGGTTGAGCCGCAGCCGCCAGGAAGCCAGAAGCTCACCGGAGCCGAACTGTACCGAGTCCGGCAAGGGAATTACCGGATCGTTTACACGATAGAGGATGAAAAATTGGTTGTATGCGTGATCAAAGTTGGCCACAGAAAAGAAGTATATCGGCAAGAATAAAGTAAAATTTTTGTGACCGATATTTTTTGTCATGGCTCCCTTAAGCACCGCTTTCGGTCATAACTTATGGTAACTGTTTCACTCCCGGTATCACAGCGGGATCACGGGGCAGAATTAAAGCGGGTGAATTCAAATAATTAAAAGATCAGGAGCTGGTTCAACTCCCGGCGCTAAAGGAAATCCCCTCCCAAAAGAAATCTTTTGAGTTGGGGGTATTTGGGGGGGAATTGTTAACATGAAATCTGGTAACTTTTTACTAGAGTTTCGCACACCCCACCATTGTGTGGAGAGTGAACGAGTTTTCCAGTACATCAAGGAAATGGAAAAGTTCCTCTGGGTCTTGGCTTGAAGAAAATAGCTGACTTGACAGCATCAAAATCTGCCTGAACCTGTCCCAAAGTGAGCGCATGACGGCCAGCAGCAGGTGTTCGTCGGCCAATTCTTTGAACAACGGGCCGATGATTTGTCCCTTGCCCAGTTCCAGAAGTTGCTTGCAGTCTCGAAAGAAACATTCTATCGCCCAGCGGCGTGAATAATAGTTCAGTATTTCGGAGAGTTCCATCCCGGTTTCGGTGCAAAGGAAAACATGCCAGGTCTTCTTGCTCCAGCGGACACCTGCCCGGAAAGGGGCAGCTCGACACGAAGAATGGCCGCTTTAATCCGCCATGAGCTGACCCATCGCAGCTCATGGCTGGCCATATCGTGCCAGAGTTGTGACAGGGTCATGGGCGTGCCGTTGTAGGTATAGCGTGTCTTGTTCGTTTGAGCCGGCAGATGACGCTATAACCGATGCCCACAACTTGGGAGATCACCGAATCACTGGCAAACCAGGAGTCGAAAAGCACAAATCGGGCGCTGACGTTGTTTTGCCAGCACCTTTTGAGCATCGCCACCATGAGATCGGTCTTCTTTTCGAAGGACTCCATGCGCCTTTTCCAGCCGCAGCAGCGCTTGTCGAGGTCCCTGAGCTTGTCGTTGGTCTGATTGGCGGAGGTGTGAAAACCAAAATCCAGGGGATAGAAGCGGGCACCGTTATGATATCCGAGCTGGAGCATCTGATAGCCCAGTTTAGAACGATTGGTGGTGTGATCGTGATGATAGCTCACCAATTCCATCTTTTCGCCCGTTTTGCCCTGGATGGTGTCATCGACAATGAGTGTCTTGTCGTTGAAAGCACTCCGATCAGTGCGGGCTATCTCGCGGCACGCGAGTAAAAGAACCAATTTACGCCAGTTAAAACACGGATGATTTAAAAACCGGTAGTAGGTGTCTTTTTGGGCGGCAATGACATTGGCAAAGAATTGGCTGGCCCACAATGAGCAAAGACTGTGCTTGATGAGCGGCAAGACGGTCATGACAAAGAGCAGCGTGACGGGAGGGAAGCCCTTCTCTTTCCGGAGTCTAGCCTGGTGGAGGAGCGTTCTAATGCCCAGCTCATTGAAGGACTTGTTGACCTCGGAATCAACATTGAGGCCATGGCTTTCGATTTCCCGTTGGATGGAAAGTGAAAATGAGATATTCTTCTTCACAACAGCTCCTTTTTTGTGTGTAGTTATAGTTACTTAGCAATAACAATACTGCTACATCTGGAGCTCTACTACATCTGGAGCTGCTTTTCCATTATAAACGTTAGAATTTCAGAGAGTTATAGCCGCCAAAGGGTGCCTGAGTGGTGTGCGAAACTCTAGATAATGATAATTAATTGTTCGTTTCAAGTCCCATCGCTCCATTCAATTATTTAGTGCCTGAACGAAAACCATATTTTTTAGCAAAAAGTCTTGCTTGCTTAACGGCGAACCATGCGGAGAGCTTTCTTTCCGAGAGCATTTTTTGTTTCCATCAGTTCGGGCATGATAACATTTCTC
>JAQUEZ010000160.1 GCA_028684915.1 Desulfobulbus sp. | reverse complement strand
CCCCCGCAGCGAATGATCGCATGGGCGGCCCAGAACGGACCGGCCACCGCGCAGGTGGTGGAGAAGATCCTTTCCCGCAAGGCCTATCCTGAACAGGGGTTCCGCTCCTGCATGGGCATCATCTCCCTGGCCAAACGCTACACCCAGCAACGACTGGAGATGGCCTGCCGACGCGCCCTCGCCATTCAAGGCGTCTCCTACAGAAGCATCACCTGGAACACAAACTGGATCAACGACCGCTCCCGCACCAGATGGACTGCATCCCCGTGGTCCACGACAACATCAGGGGCACGGAGTATTACACCAACGAGAGGAATCCACATGCTCACCCAACCGACCATTGACAAACTCAACGCCATGAAGCTCGCCGCCATGGCCCAACTCTCCTTTGAGGAGCGCTTCGGCCTGCTCGTCGACCACCAGATGACTGATCTGGAAAACCGCAGGATGCACAACCGGCTTAAAAACGCCAAGCTCCGCCTTGCCGCCTGCCTTGAAGATCTCGACTTCAAGCAGGGCCGAGGCCTGGACCGGGCCACCGTGATGTCGCTTGCCCTCAACCACTGGGTTAAAAACCACCACAATATCCTGGTGACCGGACCAACCGGGGCCGGCAAGAGCTACCTCGCCTGCGCCCTGGCGCAAAAGGCCTGTCGCGATGGACACTCAACCCTCTATCAACGAGTCCCCCGACTGCTGCAGGAGATTGCGGTTGCCAGGCTCGATGGCCGCTACGCCAAACTCATCGCACCAATCAGCAAATGCGAGGTCTTGATCCTCGACGATCTCCTCATCTCCCCACTGACCCGCGAAGAACAACGGGAACTCCTGGAGATTGTCGAAGAACGCTATGACCGCAAATCCACCATCGTCACCAGTCAATTGCCAGTAAAAGCCTGGCATGCTGCCATGCAGGACCCCACCCTGGCCGACGCCATCCTCGATCGGCTGGTGCACAACGCCCATAAACTTGAACTCAAAGGAGAATCCATGCGACGAAAGCGATCAGTGCTTGACCAAAAAGCAGAAACGGTGAAAGGATAAAAACACTTCCCCGTGACTCACTCTCACACCCTGGCCGTTTTCGCCGGAATGGCGGCTGTTTTCACAGCATAACGGCGGCCGCTTTCGCGGCAGAGCCACTGGCCGTTTTCATCGGAATACCCAGTCAATCTCCCTGAAAATGATGAATGGATCCAGCGAATCGCGGCCAAGGCCCGAATTGTCGTGGTGAGCTGGGGTAATCTCGGTCACAAATCAGGCCGGGGACCTGTAGTGGAGACTATCCTGCGCGAAGTGTGCGCCCCTGAGAAAGTCTTCTGTTTTGGCAAGAACAAGAATGGTTCTTCAGTTCACCCGCTCTATCAGAAACTAGACGCACCGCTGGTGCCATATTTTGGATAGTTGCCATATGCTCCTGTGTTATCAGAGACTCTCTTTAGACGGGGAAGGCCCACCATATTGCCTCCACGGGTTGAACGCTGTCTTCCTCAAGGACCACGGCTGGTATCGAATCGACACCGCTTCGGTGATCTTGGTTATGCCTTCGAGAAATTGATGGCTGAAATCGGTGCCCACACCGGTACCCCCTTTGAGAATATGCGTCATCCGGAGTTATATCCACCACTGGCTGCAGATCCTCCAGGGCGACAGCAAGGCCATCTTCACTGAGCCGCCAAGGTCCAGCAAGCCGCCGACTTTGTCCTCGACAAAGCCGGAGTTGTTGGTGTTCAAGAAGAAACGCAGCCGGCGGCAGCATAAGGAACAAAGCTCAAGAAACGATTCTCCTAATAACACAAACGGCTGCTCCGACCATTATGGTTGGGCAGCCGTTTTTTGTTGCCGGTTTGATTTGGCAAGAAAGGAAAGAAACTTGGCATTTTGCCAAGAAAGAAGAAACAGCGTGATGGAAGAAACAATCTAAAAATAAAAATTTTTTCTTTCAATCTGCCATTGCCTTCAGCAAGGCATCCCGAGCATCGGAATAAAATTGAATATCTATTTTCGTTGCCATGTCGTCTGTGAGATCGAACAATTGCCGTCGACAAGCAACTGGCATCAGAAGAGCCGCCGCTCCTTTCTCAATAGCGATTTCTGCCATACATACAGGGTTGTGGATCAGCTCGATAGAACCGCCGAGGTTAATTTCACCCACAACTATAAGACCACCGCGTACGCTTCTTTTTAGGAGAGCGGTACAAAGAGCGATTAAGGATGCAATACCGAGTTTTGCCCCTGACTTTGACGCATCAAACGCTCGCAGCTGTACAGTGAATTCATGCTGACGCGGATCTTTGTCGCCAACGAGTTGCATGGACCGGGCATAAAGATTTTGTTCAGCGTAGCCAATGCTCTCCTTGAAAGCTGGTGGAACCGGTTTATTAAGAACCTTGACCCCCGAACCTGGTCCTTCGTTGATTTCTATACGATAAAGGCCCGGATGTTCTTCTCCATTACCAGGAGAGATTGTCCATACTTGTCCAGGCTCCAATGGGTCATTGCTAATACTATTTTCACTTTGCAACTCAGGGGTGGAAACGAATTTTTCAACACCATCATTTCCTATGGAATAACTGAAGTGAGTATTGCGAAATTCCGCTGCCCCAATTCGTTTCTGTTGTTCCTTAACGCGTCTTCTAGACTCCATGGCAATCCTAACAGCCCACTCAAGGTCCTCATCGGAAACATCGCCGTCGCCAGGATAGAGCAATTTGAGCAATCCGCTGACAGTTTTGTTGACGGCGTTGGTATCCCTACCAGAGAGTGCACCGCCAAAAAAGACGCGATTTTGCAGAAGACTCACACGGCTTTGATTTCGCAGTTGGCTCCAACATTCAGATAAAAAATCACTTACCAGGCCAAAATGGTTAGTCAGGAGTTCCTTGCTTATTTTAGGTATATCCCAACCTGGTAGGAACGCATGAATACGATCCATGAAAGCAGTGTCATCTTTCATTTCTGGTGGCATCGGGCCAAAGAGGTGTCCAATTCGTTGCTGATGTTCCACATCAACTTCGAAATTACCAACTAACACGATGCTGCCATCGGCACGGATGCTTTCCTTGCCTCGGCTGAATTCACCAGATTCCATGTAACCCTTCATGATGTTTACGCCGTCCTTCTGGTCAAAGGATATTCCCGACACTTCATCAAAGCAGACCACGTCGTATTGACACACCAACCCACGCTGTCCGTTGGCATTGTTGACAAACATCTTGGCAACCGTCGCCTTTCCTCCAGAAATTAAATGAGCATAAGGTGAAACCTGTTGGTACAAGTGGCTTTTTCCTGTTCCTCTTGGTCCAAGTTCAACCAGGTTATAATTGCGCTCGACAAATGGCACCATGCGCAACATAAAAGCATCTTTTTGACGGTCAGGCAGACCTCCTGGTTCGATCCCGATGGAGCGCAAGAGAAAATCTTTCCATTCTTTTGTAGTGAACTCGGTTCTAGCCTCTGTCAGAGTATCCAGTACATCCCTTTTGGAAAGCTGAATCTCCCGAAGTGACGTTATCCCAAATGGACGTCCCTTGCTTTCCTGGGCGATTGCCGCGTCATAGCCAAGGCTAATCTCAGCGTAGAATCCACCAGTTAACATTCGTTCATGTTCGTTAACCAACTCCGGACTGATGCGCACATCCGTCAGCCTCAAACTTGGCAGAGTAGCAACATAGGAATCGGTTTTGGCATCCAAACGGGCCGTAATGATATCAATAATTTTGACCTCACCATTTTCTCTGGCTCTGGCTTTGAAGAGTTCCTCTTCCCCAGCCTTAACGGTGCGCGATTTAAGTTGCCGCTGGACAATCTCCAATCCCTCTTCTATTTCCTCCTGATCAATACTGGCACAATAACGGCCGAGTAAAAACTCGACCACATATGTCGGCACTGGAAACTGGCGGCTGAATGTCCGGACAAGATCTTTGCGAACTAAAAACCCTTCTAGCGAAATGGCCGCCTTTCTATCAATTTGATCCAATTCAATCATTATTTTTCTCCACCGATGACCGTGGCAATCTGCGCTACCAACGAGCCACTGGCATCAATTAAGACCACTGTGGCGTCGTGCCCTTCCATAGTTTCATCTTCGACGACCACAGAAGCCGTTCCGTTTGCTTTTAGCTGCTTGACGCTGAGGATCACGCTGGAGAACGCATTGCCGGCCTCGGTGCGAACATCAAGCGATAGACCCAAAAAATTCTTATCCACCGCTACGGTGCAACGCAACCCTTTCCAAACTAGATCGGTAACCTCAATCGGAGCAGTTTTCTGATGAGCGGTTTCTCTGGTAATTGTTATTTGTAAGGTCAAGCATTCTTGCAAACTCAAGCCGCCATGCGTGTATTCCTCGCCGTTTCTGTAACAGCTAATTCCATCTGCCAGAGCAAAATGTTGATTCGGATTCCAATACCAAGGAAAAAGTTTTTCATCCGTAGATGCTCCGGGTTTTAACGAAGCACAACGCCCCCATTTGTTATCGGCTAGGGCACTAGGCAATTCGACTTTTGGCAGTCCACCTGGAAGAAGTAACCAGCCGTGATCGGTGACCACCCTGACCCGTTTCCATCCAGCTGCAATGAGAGCAGCAATTCTTTCCCGAATCTCTGTGAGCAAGGCTTCTAAGTGTTTCGCTAATCTCCATCCCCGATCGTGACCTTCATGGTCGATGTCGCCAAATTCACACCATGCCTGGCCTTGACCGTTTCCATTATCTGTACGTTCCAGGATTGCCCAACCTGCTTCTGTTAGTAACTTCTTCAGGTGATACCCACCCTTGAGTGATTGACCGGTTGCCGCTACTGCAGGCTCGAAGTCAGCATTACTATCTTGGCCTAAAAGCAAATTTCGGACCGGTGTTACGGCTGCCTTCCCCGTAGCAGTCACACTGGGTAGCGCGGCCCATGCAGACTCTTCCGTAACATTGAAGCCATCACGTTCCAGTAAATCAATCAGACGTTTGGCTGCGTCAAAGCGAAGGCCATCGACGAACAGAATGCAATCACCGGGCATTGTGGCCACTGATTTTGTCGAACAGCAGCCTCCTCCGGGATAGGAATCACAAGCTGATATTTTTTGCAAATGGCGAGCTGATTCTTCGATCCAAGGCAAATACACCGACCGGATGGCCCAGGTAATCGCCTCAAAATCGGTAATGGTTTCTGTGTGAGCCAAGGCTCTCAGGACGGCATCATCTGCTTTCCACCCTCGGTGGCTATAGCCTGCCACCAGATCTTCAACTGTACCCGCAGCCAAGTTTGTATTGGTGATTTCAGCAAGCAAAGCCAGATGTTTCAATGCACATGCTAGAGGAGCTCCACCCAACTCGGCCCATACAAGAGATCGTCTACGGCCGTGTTGCTTTTCAATCTCTAATAATTTCTTTCTACATTCTGGAGCTGGCCCATTTCCAAGCGCCATCAGGTCACGGTGAAGCACCTTTTCTTGGTCTTCATTCCATTGGGGCCAGCCATCAAAGGCACTCGTCCCCATGTGCCAAAAAAGTGTATCGCTTGGCGGACGACATTTTCGTATCTGGTCAGGAATGTTCAGATACCGCTTAGGAGCTTCGCAAAATCGTTCCCAAACAATTTGCCACGGCCCTTCGTGGGTTGCCAATTTGGTTGCACCTGCAAGTATCCCCTCACTTGTTGGGTTAAAAGCAAGCTGGGATTTGCATACTTCAATAAAGGCCTTCCATTCGTTTTCACCACGGCTGGCTTGAAATGAATCACCTTGGTCGAGCCATTGCAATAAATCTCGGACAGGATCTCCGCCGGTAAGCAGTTTGTTAAAGTAGTCCTTGTCCAGGCGCTTTCCTTGAAGAAGCTCCAGTTTTTCATCCAGTAACCAATACAGGGCCAGTTGCATCGCATTTTTAGTGTCGTTATCCTGAGCGACATCTAACCCCAACCCTCCTTGGTCTGATTTGAGATAGGCTAGAATGGTCCAATCCTTGGCATTGATCTGCGACCAGATAACGCCCCGGTATTGCAGTTCCGCCAATGGTTTCAGGTGATCGGGGCAACTCTCGACAGCGCGTAAATCCTGGCGACTGACACCGGGTAAATAGAATATGGGGGTGTTGTCTTTTGACAAGGATATGTCATCCGTGTTTCCTGCAATAACACAACGCAACCAGATGGCCGGACCGGTTTTCTTTCCTGGCTCATGATCACCAAGCATGAGAAGTTCTGGCATTTCGACCTGAAGGAGCGGTATGATCGCCTCCCATTGCCTGTCTCGATCTGGCCAAAGAATACAAACAGGAGCCACTTGAACGTCAGGATTGAATACGGCTGCACTACGAATGGCTTTGAGGAGATGTTCCATCACTCGCATGTTTCACTGCTCCCCGATAATGTTCGAATCCGTTTTCTGATGCCATTCTCAATATGTTCTTTATCGACGACAATCATCGTTCAATCTCGTAGATAGCCATTAGGTTTTCTAAAATACCTTTCCTTGTTCTTTTGCCCAATCCCATAGCCGGGAGATCGATCTCTTCTGATTGCATCGCTGCTATAAAATCTTTCAAATCATCTTTTATCGACGATGGGACATTGCTGAGCGGTTCCGGGGTAATAACGGCAAATAGCCTAAACACATCATTTCTATGTTTTTTAATGTCCCTGCTGCTAATTGTGTCGCCACTCGCCTTTCTGGCGCTTAAATCCAGCCACGCTTTTGTTTTGAGCGGAATGATATGTTTCGGATCTACAATAGAAATTCCACCCAGCAAAATTCTTCCTTGTTGAATCCAGCTGTAATATTCCTCATCAAGAAGGATAGCAGACAAGCTTGCCACTTCTTCTTCCACTGATATAGGAACGAGATGGCTTGCATCCCCTGTGTTGAGGATATCGGCCACCCGCGAAAACAATTCCAGCATCAATGGGAAGTCGTCATGTCGAGGATTTTTAAATCGATAGAACTGTTTTTCCCCAGAGGCCTTTTCCTGGATCTGGTATTCACCAGCCCGGATAAAAGTCCAAAAGGCTTCGACAAAAGACCTGTCGAGGGCCTCAACGCACAAGACAATGTCGAGATCTTTCGTTGCACGAAAATCTAATCCCGCGTCTTCCATGGCCAAATAACAAGCCGCTCCACCAATCAAGACATATTGACCGGTGAATGGCTGAAAGTGATCCCTGAAGCGTTCAAGCCCTCTTACCATTTGACACCTTCCAGCAACTCATCCAGTGCCGACTGAATTCGTTCATCTTTACTCTCTTGTAGCGAGAGGTAGAGCGAGAGCGGGTCAGCCAAGTTACCTTGTTGCGACAGCAGATGAGGCGAATATGCCCAGACTTCCATTTCAAACGTCAGTGCATCGGGCCGGTCGAATACTATAGATTGTGACTTTTGCCGGAAAACCTTCCACTCACTCTGGCTCACGGCAAAGACTTCACGGCTAGATTCCGCCAACATAGAGTATCCTGCCAAGGCCGACAATCCTGCCCGAACCCCCAGACTGCGATCCATGTCATTTCTGGGCAAATAATATCTCTGGTTGACGGGGCTACGCCAGTACGGCTGCAACGCCAACCAGAGTTCCTTTCCTTTTATTTCTTGCTTAATTTCGCCGCGACGCCACTTATCTGCAAACACCTCTTCGAGGGCAACATCCACTTCCTGAAACGCCCGGGACATGGTCATTTTTGAATAGCCGAGCACCTTGGCCATTTCCGTAGGCGACCCTCTTTCGTCATTTTTATCGTTGTGGTTGTAAATCCAGTAAAGAGCCAAGGCTTGGGTGGCGGGACTGAAGACATGGACCTTTTTGCGCCTCTGCCGAAAATGTTCCCGAAGATCAATAGCTAAAAGAGGACAATATAATTGGTTGCCGGGGACAATAAACGGCACGTTTTGTTCGATCAGACGTCTACGGTTAGAGGCTGTTACCCGGCCACCAACGTATATGACCTCACCAACATGCTTTTCCCGGACAAGATCGATGTGCTTGCGGACAGTTGCCGGAGAGTGCTCTTCGTCACCGTTATCGACCATTAACAGCAGCTGAAGTCCATACAGATCGGTATGGTAGTAGGTATAGCTATCCTGCAAAAAGAAGGGTAGACGGCCGCTCTCTCCCCACGGTTGTACTACCAGGGTTACGTTAAGCACGTCGCGAAGATACGTTATGAGTTGCTCGATCAGCAAGGACATTGCCGCCTCCTGTAACAGTATTTCTGCACGGTAACTTAAATCGAGTTACAGCGCAATAACGATGTTACATGTTCAAATTTACGGCGTTGTGCATTGAGAATATCACTGGGATTCAATACCGTCGTAGCGTCTATCAGGAGGACGCGGCGCAACGATGTGGAGCAACTGTTTCCGCCTATCCTTCAGCAATCTCCCACTTATCGAACAAAATACCGAGCAAATCAACTTGTCTTTGCTGGACGTATGTGGGCAGCCAAGAGGGGGCATTCAGCACCTGAGTGGTCAGGATGAAAGAAGAAACCTGCGATCTTCCGCCAAAGTAGGCAGCTTTCTTTTTTGTAAAATCGTAATTTGAAGCCTGCACATTCCTGCGAAAATTAAGAGGCACGAGATTTGCCAGTCGATGCACCCAAAGCTGCCGCTGGTCGGCGTCAGGCCAGAGAGTTGCCCATTCGCTGTCTGGATCAACAGTTTGGGGCAACACATGTTCGATGGTCAAAATTGTATGGTCATACACAGCCCCACCATCCGACAGAAAGGAATCCAGGCGTAGGAGGAGATAATTCCGGCGCCGTGCGGTCAAGGTGTAAATGTTTCCATCCAGCACTTGCTGCATTTCGATCTTTTCCGATTCGGTCAGTTCAATCTGAGAAATCGGATTGTTCCGTGAATGGGGAGCCTCCATTGTTCCGATCAACTCGGCATACCGTTCGATACGTTCATTCACATTTTTCGCGCAGATATGTAGAAAAGCCGCCAAACGCTCCAACTTTTGAAAAAACCAGAGAACATAATCAGGCTCGTTTTTGTGGTGAGCGAGAAAAAAGATCGCTGGTGGAATCCAGTCGGAGTTGTCGATTTTGTTGAGCCACTTCAGATAGGTGTTTACATCCTGGGCATTGGCGGAAGCTGAGTAGTTCGCACTACGGACCACCGAAAGGGCAGTGGCATACGGTTCCAGAACCGTATCAATGAGTGCTTGTGCCGAGGGCACTTTTGCCAGGACAAACGAACGAAATTCTTCCAACAGGGCACGTTTGGCTTTTTCCTTGGCATAGATCATCCGTACATATGAAAACAGGTCGTTAAAACCGGATCGCCCGAGCTCGACCTCCATCTCTTCCCATCGTTCGCTGTATTCATCCCTTTCAGTTTCAGAGGCAAACTGGCCAATGATGTCAGCTTTGATGATATCCGTGGGTTGAAGATCGAGTCCCCGGCTGTTCATGACGGAAAACACCCGAAATGCAGACTGCTGACTAGGGGTTGATACCGCCACCAAAAAGCAGCGCTGCAGCAGAAACTGCACAAAACTTTTGATCTTCTCTGGATCATGAGAAAAATTTTGGTTGAGCCGGTTTTTCATAAGCATACAGTTTGCCCGTAAGTTTCGTTGGGATTCATTGGCAAGCTGTTGTTCATCCAGTTGCGACAACCCGGCAAACTGCAAATTTTGAATGTACTCGCTAAAAAAAGGTTGATCCCTCTCACGCAAGGTCAGACGCGGCTTCGGCCTGAGCCCTTCAAATTCATTGCCTGGTTCACAGATATATTTGAGAAGCGTATCCCGCTGGGCACCCTCCATTGTTTCCGCAAGTGCAGCGAGTAGGATAGTCAACGTGGTCAGACGCTGCTGGCCATCAATGACCTCGGCAAAGGGTACGTTCTCTTCCTTGATCAGGACGATGCTGCCCAAGAAATATCCTTCATCCTGCCCATTCTGATGAAAGTCGTAGAGATCATCAAAAAGCTCCGAGGCCTGATCAACGGTCCAGGCATAAGGTCGCTGATATGAGGGAATCACATACTCGAAATCTGAGCTGAATATTTTGGAAAGAGGGTACTCGGCTCCACTGATTTTTTTGCTCATCAATTATTCTCAAAAAATATATTTTTTGGCCTGCGGAATGATTTTTCGGATTCCTTCTTTAAGGGTGTGACTAGGCTTTATATTGTCGGCTTGTAATGATCGCTGTAACCTGCAAAATCGTTACAAATATTTTTCGCCACTGTCTCTGCAATAATTCCGTACCACATCGACCCAGCGCTCATACCAATGCCAAGCTTTTCCGGCGACCAGAGCGCCATAGCCTTTGGCGGGATTCCTAGCGTCAAGTGATTGCCAAAGTTGTGTATGGTAATGGACTGAGAATTTGGGATAACCCTCAGCATTCATCAATTCTACAACTTGCCCTGGCAGGTATTTTTTCTTTTCGGTTTCTTTGATTACGGCATATTCCTTATTCACAGCCTCGGCCAAGGGCGAATCGCTTTTAACAAATTCGATCACACGATCTGCTTGTCCTTTATGATTGGCCGTTTTGGGTATGAACAATATGCGATAGGCATAGTGAGGATGAGAAAACTCCTCATCTGACAACGCAGCGTCAAAATTTATGATGTAGCCTTGAATGTTTGCTGGTAGGCCAGGATGCTCTTCGAGCAGTTCCTTTTGCTCAGTGGAGATTGTCGAAAACTGAAGACTGAAAGAAAGGTGCTTTTCAATCCCGTTGTCGGCTCCGAATAATTTCTTGATGTACTTGTTATAGTTCAGCCCGCACGCCTGGAAACGAGCGCTTAAAAAGTCGTCGATCCGGGTTGTCATCTGGTGCTCGATTTCGTGGCGCAACCCGATCAGAAAGCGCAGGTTATTGGCTGTGTCCTTTTCGATAGGCGACTTGGCGTCATTCAGACAGCGTTCAAGCTCCCAGTACTTGTATGCGCCATGCTTGGTTTTATCGAATTCACGCCGTTTGCCGTTCTGCTGGCAATATCGATACTCGATTTTTTGATCGCGGAAATAGGCATGAAGAAGATAAGTCCAGGCGATAATCATCAGCACTACATAGGATTCCGACTTGAAGCTGATGTTGGGGTTGTTGAAGATCTGCACGGCTGCCAGGGCCGCCTCTCGCGATTTTTTGAGCAGTTCGCTTTTAATGGACCCGACACGCCGAATCCGTTTGCTCATTGTGCCGCCTCCTGTGTCTTTTGCTGCCACGCTAGCACCACTGCTTTGTTTCCCTTGGCCGCCTCTTGAATGATTGTTGCAAGTGCCGCTGTTTCGGCCTTATGCGTTCCGATATAACCGGAACGGATCAATCCGAGCATGTCGACTTCTCGGAGATAGGTTCCATCCAAGGTTTCGTAACTGAGACGAACTCCGCCCTTCGGGCCATTGGCCTCAGGGGCGGCAAGGATCTGTTTCAGATGGTCGAGAGAGACGAGAAACGACTGATGCATGTCGTCTACGATCTTGCGCTTGACAAATTTGAAGAAAAATGGATTGCGGCTCAGCCTGTAGTCATTCAAGGACCCCTTAAAGTCGGGAAGTCGCATGCGGGCTATTTCATCGCGCAACTGCTTGTCAGGACGAAACAGCCAATCACGGTTGTCACTATCTTGCTTGTCTTCTTCCAGCATTTTGTACTGGATCATGATGATATTGCCCCGGGTTTCATTGATGTAGATGAGGTCAACACCCAGCATCTGCTCCAAAGGCAGTTTGTTGGCGGTGTAAATCACCAGTCGCTCGTCGCCCTTCTGAAAAACAGCCCGTCCTGTCACGTCAGGGGAGATCGCATCGAACCCGGGGAGCCGTGATGCATCCGAATGCACCACATTGTCCTCATAGAGGTGGGCTCCGATCATTCCGAGGCCGGATGATGCACCCCTCTTCAGGGCAACCTGATCCGGTATGGCATTGCCGCGAATTCCAAAAGCAGCTACTGCCGTTTGAATGGCATTTTCTTGTGCCCAATTGGCATTCGTTACCTGCCTCAACACTGGCAAAATGGAAAGAGCCGTATCCAGG
Source organism: Desulfobulbus sp. (assembly GCA_028684915.1). The sequence continues at coordinate 1,715 of JAQUEZ010000160.1, read as the reverse complement.
GCCGAATTATTTTCAGAATTTGCCGCCAGAATTTCGACCAAGTGAGTGCTGAGTTTGGGCGAGAGTTTTGTAATGCCCCTTTCACCAGGTAGGCGCTCACCCAGCAAGCGTTTCATCCGTGCATCAGAGACCAATGCCTCTAGGGCCTCCAGAGAATCAGTGTGCAAGACACGCAGTTTTTTGAGGGTAAGGCGAGAATCGAAAGTGCTCACTGCCGTTTTGCGGGTGGCAGTGGCCAGATAGCACTTGGTTGCATCGCCTTCTTGAATCTCCAGCAAACAAAGCGTTGGCAATTTGATAGCCTGGAAGACGGAGTGGGGCTTTACAATGGTGAGGTTTTCGAATCCCTGCCGCGAATTGTGCAGAGACTCTGAAAACGCCTCATCGAAGCGTATCAAGATCAAGGGTTTCTTCTGAACCCATTTTGCGATCTTAACGGCTGCACTCATTCGGCTGCTTCCCACTGACGGTCACGGTCCGGCCACAGAATGCAGGCCGGAACGACCTGGACCTCCGGGTTGAAGACGGCGACATCCACGAATCGCTTTCAGGAGATGATCAAGCACTCTCATAGCAACCCCTGGCGATTCGCTTCGTACCAAACAAAAGGCGATTTCTTTTTGAGGTAGTCGGCAGGCAAGTTGTATTCGAGATAGTTTTGATACCAACGTTCGCGCAGATCTCTACACTGCGGATCATCAAGACCAAGGCGCTCAATCGTCTCCTCAACAAGGCGCATTGGAACAGCTTGCAAGTTAGGATTTGGATAAATGTGTCCAGTTGAAAGCTGCAACCGGAATAAATCAGGCGCGAGAAAAAACGGGTCCAGCACATCACTGTATTCACGCTTTCGACTGTTCATGGTTGAGCACGCCAATCGATAGTTGCTCCACTCATAGGCCAATCCGGCATGAGTAGATTTGGCGATGAAATGATCGACGCTACCGCCGCCCATGACGCGCTCGAAAAAGACTCCGATGTATGCGCAAATGCCACCATACGCTTGGTGCAAGTCGGTCAGACAGTCGCGCCAATACGGTTCAATTTCTGCCTTTGGCGGCAAGGGTTGATCCAGAGGAAAACCCTTCTTTTTAAGATGCGCCAGCCCCTTTTTACGTACATTTGCCTCGAAAGTAGCGGGCTCTGGCTGAGCGGCCACAGGGATCATTTCAGCCACCCCTGTTTTTCACCCACATAGCGCCAGCGAATCCAAAATGGATCGGTATCGCCCAAAAGAGTGCGTAGCTTGGCGTCAAGCGCTTTCGCCTTATCAGCATCGATGATCTCTTCCGAGAGAATCTTTGCTGCTTGCTGCAAGACCTCTTCGGCTTCAAGTGCTCTTGCGCTGCACATGTCAAAAGCGTCACTCATCAGCCAACGTGAGACTTCACCCAGGCGTACAAATTGGCGTTTGGTGAACTTCACAAAAGGCACGCCGTCCGTAGGATGAACCAGGTCCAGATCCCACCAGGCATCTTTTTGATCGTCAAACTGTGGTTCGACTGAGGCCATCACCAACGGCGAATGTGTGACAGCAATAAGCTGGACCTCTGCCGACGTGTTTAGCTTGGCCATGACCTGCATGAGCGCTGGAATCACCGTACGCTGCCACCTTGGGTGAAGATGGGACTCCACCTCATCAATTAGAAATGTCGTTTTGGTCTCTGGCTCTTCGCCCAATAATTCCTTGGCCTTCAGGTGTTCTTCCCAGCACC
>JAQUEZ010000486.1 GCA_028684915.1 Desulfobulbus sp. | reverse complement strand
CACAGAACATGGCCATTGGTGAACTCAACCGTGTCTTTATTGGCGTCGATCTGGGCGATGACGAAGTCTCGATATTGATCCAGCTCGTTTGATTCAACGAAAAGATTGTCGCCTTTTCCCAGGCGTTTGACGATCCGCTTGATACCGCCACCCTGGCGCACTTCCATCTCGATTCGCGCTACCGGCGCCTGCTTGGAGATTTCAATGGATTCCAGGTAGAGATAGGCATTGGCGCCAGCCAGGCCTTTGACGGCGATACCGCGCACCGCAATCTTCTTCACCAGTTTCTGGTTATAGGCATCCAGGGCGTCGAGGCGATGGATTTTGTTGTGCGTGGTCCGGTGGGTAGCCGAATAGCGCAAGATCATCAGGGGCTTGAACTTGGCCAGCGCCTCCAGCGTCTTTTTTCCTTCCATCTTTTGAGGCTCATCGAGGATCAGGATGGGACGGTTGCTGCTGATCACATCGATAGGTTTGCGTGACTGAAAGTCGTCCAGCTCCTCATAGATGCGGCGGTTATCCTTACCCGTGGCATTGAACGCCTGGATATTGATGATCATGACGTTGATGCCCGCATCGGAGGAGAAGCTTTCCAGACGGTGCAACTGCTTGGAGTTGTAGGCAAAGAATCGGGCCTTCTTGCCGTAGCTCTCGGTGAAGTGTTCGGCGGTGATTTCCAGAGACTTGAGCACGCCTTCACGGATGGCAATGCTGGGCGCCACCACGATGAACTTGCTCCACCCGTATCGTTTGTTCATCTCGAAAACGGTTTTGATGTAGCAGTAGGTCTTGCCGGTCCCGGTTTCCATCTCCACGTCAAGGTTGACCTGGCATCCAGCGCTGGAGGCCAGCCTGTCGGACAGAGGCAGGTTTTGCCGCCGTTGCACGGCCTGGATATTGGCCAGCAACTGAGTTTCGACCAGCTGGAGATCAGTGTTCTTGATACCGGTCTGTTCCAAAAATGAAGCTTGATACTGTCCTTGCGAATCTTTTTTGCCAAATCCAGGATCGATCCGGTAGGAAATGCCTGAGCTGTTTACCTGCCCGGCAAAGCAATCAACCACGGATTGGACCGCGCTGGTCTGGTAGGGCTGAACTTTGAACTTCAGTTTCATGCCAAGCCCTCCCCTTTCTGCATGTTCTCTGCATTTATTCTGCAAATTTGTCCTGCAGAACAAACAGAAAATAAGAGTAATTCCTTTAAACTCAGCGTGTTATCCATCAAAATCACATCAAGAGATGTTCTGCACAGGGTCATTTTATTCTGCAATCCTTTTTGCGATTTCCCATGAAGGCTTTTTGTTTGAGCCCTTATTCACAATGGCGCCCCGACGCCTCAGTTTTGTCAGGAGGTTCGCAATTTTGTTGGACTTCTGGTCTAACCCCAGAGCATCGCTCAATTTATCCAAAAGGAGTTTGTCAATTTCCTCACGTGAAGCCTTGCCAAATTTTTTCAGATAATCGGTAATCAGCTTGCAGTAATAGTCATCGTCCTGCGCACGGGTACGAATGTAATCAGCCTTGCCGGCCGTCACTTTAGCCACCGACGCAGACACATGCAGATTGGGTTTTCGCCCCTCAATCAACCCATCACGGCGCAGGCGCTTTATCATGGCATCGGGCAGTGGCAAGCGTTTCTGAACGCGGTCCAATGCCAGAATTTCATACAACGGCAAATCTGTTTTCTGCATCAGAAGACGACTGTAGGCAGGATCGACCACTCCCCCGTAAACTGTCATCTTCACCGCCATCGGTTCGCTCAGATCATAGTCAGGCATTGGAAAATAGCGCCGTGCCTGTCCAATATGCATGGAGTAAATTCCGTACCCCATGGTATCGATCATATTCAGCTCAGCCATGGCCTGGGCGAGGAAGGCATTGCGGTAACGGCGCGGCGTTTTCTCACCTGTCACATAATCTTCAGGTTTTCCCTCGAAAAATCCCCCCTCGTTTTCGAAAATCAGTCTATCCGGTTGCTCGATGACCAAAATACGACCGTTGCGGCCATAGTCCTGGTGGGCGATACAGTTGTGCAGGGCCTCAAAAACGACTTTCTGGTCGTATTTAGACACCTCAACCGCAAAAAGCGCATCATTAGGAAGAATGCGAAGCTGAATGTTGCGAATCTTACGATAAAGCGCCGTAGTGCTGAGCAGAAAAGGTGGACCGAAATGCTCATAGGCGCGCTCCGGACCTTCCAGCTTCCAAGTCATTTGTGCGGGGTAAGGTGAAAGCAGATGAGCCGCCTCCTGTTTGCCCAGCAGGAGGATCGCAGTTCGAGTGAGTTTGCCGTCTTGGGTCAGCTTGGCTCGATCAAGGAACGTTGTCAGCGGCCAGTTCATAACCTCTTCTGTGGAAAAGCGGTTGGCGTATTTGCGGGCAAAAGACTCGTGAGCTTTTTGCAACGCCTGTTCGTTCAGATGCTCATAAGTTGCATTTGGAACAATCTGTGCTGACCAATCCGTTGAGCGGGTTTGCAGGCGGATTTCATCCAACTTATCTAAACCAAGATGGGTTAGGCTCTCCCCTGCTCGGGCATAATAATGCCCTTTCCAGGCGATCGGCATGCCACGCGGTGCCGCCGGGATCTCAAACAACACCACTCGGCCCGGTGGATGTTGCAGCTCATAGATATTGCGAAAGGTGACGCTGGGTTCCGCATTTTCCGCCATCTGCATCTTTGTGCTTTGCAGCCGTTCCGGTTCGGGCCGATAATCGGAGCCGCAGACTTTCCTGCTCTTGTTATTGACGCCAAAAACAAGCCAGGCTTTTTCCTGGCCTCGCAGGTTGGCTTCGTTGGCTAGTGCAGAAAAGTATTCACCGATTTTATCTGTCTTATAGTCGTTTCCGGCCTGTTTGAACTCTACAACCTCGTTTTCCCAAGTTGCGAGCAAGCCATCCAGCAAGGATTGCAGTTCCGCTTGGTTCATGGGACCCCCTCTATATCGACTTCACTTCGGTGCCCGGAGACATCTGCTTGAAGATCTGTTCCACGTTGATCTTGACAGCATCGGAAACAAAGCCGTTGTCACGGAACACCACCCGCAGCGGCTCAAAATGGGCGAGCTCTTTGACCAAATCCTCATTCACACCGGTATCGAAACAGGCGATAAGATCGTAGGGCGGCTGATTGACAAAGAAGACGGTCTTGCCCTGAACGGACTCCTTACGGATAGGCAATGAAAGATCCACGCCCCAGTCCAGTAACACCTGGACGAGCAGGTCTTCAGGGGTTCGATCCGGCTTGATGTTATCGGTGA
>JAQUEZ010000024.1 GCA_028684915.1 Desulfobulbus sp. | reverse complement strand
TGCATTCTTCAACTCCAGGATATTATCGACCGTGCCAGCCTGAAAATGCGGGCCGTGCATAGCCTGGAGCTTATTACCCAGGCACTAGATGGCGATGAAAAAACAGCTGCTTGATCTTTGTCTTGGCGAACAGCCCGTCTCCTCGGTAAAGGTACCGGTCCAGGCCGACAGCCACCAAATTCACTTTTATATCGCCTCTGGCCCCCATACCCACCAGACTGAAAACGAATCCCTGGCGGCCTACGGTCCCCATTATCAGCAATTTCGTTTTGCCTTTAACCAGATACCCAGGACCACATCGTGCCTCAATCGACCTTTCTCTGTTGCCACTTTGGGGGCAGCGTGCTAAGGAAAACCGCGTAAGCTCCTCTCGCGATCGATTTCAGGCGATCAAACCGCATACTATCCCGTCTTCAAACAACTTGTTTCATGACCATGCACAAAAAAAACGCCTTTGTCAGTCTGTTCGCCTCAGTACAACTGGCCCTTTTCCTGCTTTTTATCCTGGCTGCCACCTCCATTATCGGCACGGTAATTCCGCAAACTAATGTCTCTGGGTTTTATGTGCAGCGTTATGGTGAAAAAACCGCCCAGTTTTTCCAGCTGCTCGACATTACCGACATGTATAACTCTTGGTGGTTTCTCGGTCTACTCGGCCTCTTCTCGCTCAACCTGATTGTCTGCAGCCTAGAGCGTATCCCCCAGGTGTTTCGTCTTCTTCGCCGCGACAATTTGGCGCTCAGTCTTGAACAGCTGCGCAAGATGCCGATACGAAAAGAGCTTGTCCTGGAAACCACCTATGACCAGGCGCTCGACAAGGTGAGCTCATTTTTTGGCAAGCATCGCTGGCAGGCCAAAACCATGGACAAAAACGGAGGGCGCCTCTTTGCTGCAGACAAAGGCGGTTGGAGTCGATTTGGGGTCTATGTCGTACATAGCTCTATCCTGATTATTCTTGCCGGGGCGGTGATTGGTTCAACGGTCGTGGCGGAGAAAATCCTCCGTCGGCCGACTTTTGCCTTTAAGGGATCGATCATGCTGCCCGAAGGACAATCCACAGGCCATGTGACCGCCTTCGGGCAGGGCAAACATATTGATCTTGATTTTCAACTGCGCTGCGACGACTTCACCATCGAGTATTACCCCAACGGCATGCCTAAAACCTATCGCTCCCTGGTTTCGATCCTCGAGGACGACCAGGTAGTGCAGCAGGCAAAGATTGAAGTCAATAAACCTTTGACCTACAAGGGCGTGACCTTTTATCAATCCAGCTACCAGCCCTTCCAGAGCTACCAGATACACCTCAAACGCGAGGTAGACGGGCTCAGCAACACCTCTATGATGACTACTGCCGAAGAGGTTAATTGGGGCGAGGCCGGCGTAAGCTACGGGATCATTAACCGAGAAAGCCAGGGAGAGGTAACAAGACGGCTCAAAATATGGTTCAGCGACCACCAGGGGGAACCTTCTATCTTCTGGGTCAATCCAGGGCAGGACGCGCTTGTCCAGCGACCAAACGGTCTCTATCACCTTAAGGCTGACCAGGTCTATGCCACCGGCTTACAGGCAACCAAAGACCCGGGAGTTGGGCTTGTTTACGGCGGCTGTCTGCTCATGCTTCTCGGCCTTTATGTAGCATTTTTTCTCTCCCACCGCCGCTTGTATACCTTTGTACAAAAGGACGGGAACAAGTGCCGAATTTTTTTGGCTGGCGATGCCAATAAAAACAAGGTAGGCTTTGAAAAGAAATTTTCTGAGCTTATCAAGACGTTAGAATCAAATTCCTGATCAAGACTCATTCTCAGAATTCTTTTCTGTGTAAGGATAGCTTATGGATAGTTCCCAACTCTTCGGCCTGGCCATGATCGCCTATATCCTGGCGGCCGCTTTTTACCTCGGCCTTTTTCTCTTTAAAAACAGTAAAGTTGGTTTTGTTGGTATGTTGTTGGCCGCTGGCGGCGTGCTGGTGCAAACCGTCGCCATCGGTCTGCGGTGGCACGAATCCTACCAAATGGGCGTCGGCCATGCCCCACTGACCAACATGTATGAGTCGTTGGTCTTTTTTGCCTGGTGCACTACCCTGTTTTACCTGGGGCTCGAATATCGTTTCAAGGCCCGAATAATGGGCGCCTTTGTCATGCCCTGTGTAGCTATAGCCATGGCCTATGCCTCCTTCTCCGTCCGCATCGATGACAAAATCAGCCCGCTTATTCCGGCCCTGCAGTCCAACTGGCTCATCGCTCATGTGGTCACCTGCTTCATCGGTTACGGGGCCTTTGCCGTTGCCGGAGGCCTTGGCATGATGTATCTGCTCAAAAGTTCCTCACAGGGAAAGCCGAACAGCTCCACTCTTCTCACTGCCTTGCCGGAATTAAATATCATCGACGACCTCACCCATAAAACCATCGTCTTTGGTTTCATGTGGCTCTCTGCCGGCATCATTACCGGTGCCATCTGGGCCAATGAAGCCTGGGGAACCTACTGGAGTTGGGATCCCAAGGAAACCTGGTCCATTATCACCTGGTTTCTCTATGCGTCCACCCTCCATGCCCGCTTTACCCGCGGTTGGCGTGGCCGCCGGATTGCATGGTTGGCAATCTTAGGTTTTCTCGCTGTTTTCTTTACCTATTTTGGTGTGAACTTTCTCCTTGCCGGACTACACAGCTATGGCTCAGTCTAAGGCTAGCCTTACCCGGTAAAGGGTATATTCCCGGGAATACTTGACAAAGCATGAGGGTGCGCGCTATAAGAGCTTGTATTTGTGCAAAAGCATTTACTATCATGCTGTTTTTACGATAATTCAAATAAATAAACCTGGAAGGAGGAGTATGATGAAAAAACTTATTGTCTGTGGTGCTCTCCTGGCCGTGTGTTGCGCTCCCTGCCTGCTGAGCAATGCCCAGGCAGCCGATAAAGGTCCGGCGGAAATAACCCTGCAATCCACCGTTGACCCGGCCAAGACACCAAAGCCAGCCCAATTTCCCCATGGAGAACATCAGTCCCGTTTGGAATGCAAGACTTGTCATCACGGCAAGGGCGCTGACGGAAAACGGATTTCCTACGTAGAAGGGCAAAAAATCGAAAAATGTGAGACCTGTCATAACACCAAGGACGCGGCAATGCCGGAGCAGGTCAATACCTTCAAGAAAGCAGCCCACGCCTTGTGTCAGTCTTGCCACAAGAAAAACAAACCCGAACTGGCCAAGTGTTCTGTCTGTCATAAGTGATGGCGTGGTAAAAACTTCGCATTTCTGCGTCGTAGCGTTTTTTTCCTAGCCATTTCTTAAAGTTCATCACTCTTTGAGCATGCTGAGCGGAGGGCTGGTTCGCAGGTGTAACCTCGCGGGCCTCCTTCAGGTGCAAAAATACAGACAAAAAAAGGCTGCCCAATGGGCAGCCTTTTTTTTGTCCTGAAGAATCAGTCATTACTTTTGCATCGGTTTACTCGGCATGCATCCGGGAAATGTCCCCCACTGAGAGCACTAACTCGCCAAAGGCAGTCAACAGGTTTAACCGGTTCTGACGCACAGCCGCATCTTCTGCCATGACCATGACCTTGTCAAAAAACTGGTCAACCGGCTCTTTCATCTCCAAAAGGGCGAGCAGGGCCTGCCCATACTCCTGGTGCTCGATCAAAGGTTGGGCCTTGGACTGGACCTCTGTCAGAGCACTAAAGAGCTGCTGTTCAGCCGCTTCACTCAACAAAGCCGCATTGACCTCGGTCTGCTTGTTGTCCTTCACAATGTTGCGAATACGTTTAAAAGAGCGAGCAAGAACAGCGAAGCTCTCCTGACTGCGGATTTGATCAAGGGCAGTGATTCGTTTAAGGCAATCAACCAAATTGTCGAAATCGACCGAAGTCCCGGCTTCAACCAGTTCCTGCGGCAAGCCGCCTGCCACCAGATCGTTTTCGAAGCGGAGGCGAATGAAGGCAACGACCTCATCCACAACCTCGGGTTTCTGCTCAACAACGCCTTCATAGCCACGCAGGGCGGCAGTGACCATCGCTTTTAGGGAGAAGGCTATGGTAAGCCCTTTAATGATGCTGATCAGGCCGATCGCCTGACGACGGAGGCCAAAGGCATCTTTATTGCCCGTGGGTTTTTCTCCAATGGCAAAGCACCCTACCAGGGTATCAAGACGATCGGCGATACCCACTAAGGCACCAAGCAGAGACTGCGGCAACTCGCCACCGGCACGAACCGGTAGGTAATGCTCTTCAATCGCCTGAGCGACCTCAGGTTTTTCACCGTCATTGAGGGCATAGGCCCGGCCCATGATTCCCTGTAGGGTTGGAAACTCGCCCACCATGGAACTGAGGAGGTCGGCCTTAGCCAAGACCGCTACCCGTTCGACATCAGTTTTCAATTCCGGGGCAATGGTATCTGCAAGGATTGCTGCCAGCTTCACCGTTCGTTCACTCTTGGCGAGCATGGTGCCAAGCTTATTCTGGAAGACAATCCCCTTCAACTCAGGACAGAGGCTGGCGAGCGACCGTTTACGATCGTCGTTAAAAAAGAAAAGCCCGTCTTCAAGCCGAGCCCGCAAGACGCGTTGATGGCCGTTGGCAGCAAGGGTCTGATCAGTGATCTTGGTGTTATTGACCGCGACAAACAGGGGCAGGAGTTTGCCATCTGCGCCAGCCACTGGAAAATATTTCTGATGCTCACGCATTGAGGTGACCAAGGTTTCCTCGGGTAATTGGAGGAATTTTTCGTCAAAGCAACCGCAAACCCCGTACGGATATTCAACCAGATTGGTGACCGTGTCCAGCAAGCCCTCGTGGAGAATGGGCACAGCCCCTGCCACACCGGAAACCTCTGTAACCACACGTTTGACTTCATCAATCACCATTTTCCGCCGTTCGGTCGGATCTGCGATGATAAAACGCTCGCGCAGATCGTCAAGGTAGGTGGCAGCACTGGTGAGTTCGAATTCGCCCGGGGCCATGAAGCGATGACCACGCGTGGTCCGACCGCAACACACGCCTTCGATGTTCAATGGCAGCACCTGCCCATCGTACAGGGGAACAAGCCACTGCATCGGCCGAGCAAAGGTGATCGCATAATCGGCCCACTTCATTGATTTTGGAAAAACCAACTCACGAATGAGCGATTCCAATAGGGCGGGCAACAGGGCGGCGGTGTCCTGTCCTTTAACATCCTCAACCACCATCAGGTATTCGCCCTTAGGGGTGTCGATAACCTGTAACTGTGAGGGATCGCATCCCTTGGAGCGGGCAAAACCGATGGCCGCTTTGGTCAGGTTACCGGCATCATCGTACCCTGCTTTCTTCGAGGGTCCGATATGTTCCTGACGCCGATCGGCCTGGTGGGATTGGAGATCCTCAATTATAAGGGTCAATCGACGCGGGGTTCCATAGGTGCGCACAGCACCAAAGGAGAGCTCCAGGGCCCCAAGTTTCTTGGCTGATTCCGCAGCCAGGGTATCCAAGGCCGGTTGGATATATCCGGCGGGGATTTCTTCCGTTCCAATTTCAAAAAGAAGTTCACTCATCGCAGTCTGTTGGTGTTGAGTTGGTTAAGCGTAAGGGCAAGCCACCGGGATTACACGCCGGTTTCGGGTTCTACCAGTGGGGAATTACTGCTCTGCCGACTGTTCCGTCCATTGAGAGACAGCAAATGCTGAATACCCGTTGGCACTATTTTTCACAACAACTTTGTACCATTGAAAGGCCTGGCTGGCCATCAGGACATCATTGATCTGCAGGCAGAGGGATTCAACGGTTTCCTTTTCCCAATGCCTGGACTGGACCGCGCCTTCGACAAGGGCGATCAGGTCCTCGATCCAGAGGAAAGATTTCATGCGCACGGCCACCGTCACCATGCCCCAGAGGCCGGCAAGGCCACTGTCCGAGAGGCTGCCAATTTGCTCACGGGAAAGTGGTACATCCACCTCCACCTGCAGATCAAAACGGGTTGCCAACGACCCGTGCAGCCGACAGTCGTATCGACAAAGGGACAGTGGTTCCGGCAGAGTTTTTCCCTGAAAAAAATAAGGGAAATCCATCTCCAGATGAGCGGCTTCGGCGTCAAGACGCAGCTTCATCTCCTCAAGAATCAAACGAAAGGTCTTGAGATTGAAGGCACCGTGAAATCGATTGAGAATCTCAACAAATCGGCTCATGTGGGTGCCCTTGAAATGATGGGGCAGGTTTACATACATGTTGACCGTGGCGATGGTTGATTGGGTCCGGTTCGCCTTGTCGAGCACCGTGATCGGATAGGTGATGGTCTTGACCCCTACTTTACGGATATCAATCCTGCGGGAGTCGGCGGAGCTTTGGATATCTTTCATGCAGACGAAATAGGGAAAGTCGCAATAAACAAAAAAGCCGTACCCAATGCATCAGGAGTTCCCTGAGCTCGGGATGCCATTTCGCAGTCATTGGCGGGAACGACAAATGAAAAAGCCCCCATTACCAGGGGGCAGGAATTTGCAGCGCGGGCACCACGTTACTCAAGGTATTTACGGATCGTGGCCTTGAGTTCATCCATGTTGGCGGATTTGACCACATAGGCCTCGGAGGCCCAGCTACCGAAATCCTGCTTGTATTCCTGATAGGCGGAACTGAGGATGATCGGTAAATTGCCCTTGAGCTCTTTCATCTGCCTGAGCACTTCGATCCCGTTCATGCCTGGCATATTGATATCAAGGACCACCAAATCCGGTGGATTCTGCTGAAACTTGGCCAGAGCTTCTGCCCCGTTGTAGGCGGAATCAACGACATACCCCTCGTCTTCAAACTCCTCGCGGTAAAGTAGCTGAATACTTTCTTCGTCATCCACTAAAAGAATACGTTTTTTCTCCACAGACACCTCCTACAGTTTGACCTCGCGAAGATAACGACACGTTTCCTCCGGCGGCATGGGGTTAATGTAGAATCCGGTTCCCCATTCAAAACCGGCAATAGAGGTCAACTTGGGCACGATCTCAAAATGCCAGTGATAATGCTCAAGCGGCCCGGAGCGAAGGGGTTGGGTGTGTAGAACAAAATTGTACGGCACGTTGGGGATGCAGGTATCCAACCGACGCAGGGTTTCGGAGAAAATTTCCGCCAAGGCAATCAGGGAGTTGTCTTCCTGCTCAATATAGGAAGAGTTGTGATACCTGGGCATGATCCACATCTCAAAGGGTGAGCGTGGAGCAAAGGGGGTCAGGGTGACGAACAGTTCGTTCTCGCAGACCAGCCGGACTTTCTGTTGGGTTTCCTGGCGGATAATATCACAGAAAACACAGCGATCCTTGTATTTGAAATAGGAAAGGCTGCCGTCGAGCTCGGAGGTGACCATCCGCGGTAAAATCGGCAAGGCCACTAACTGCGAATGCGAATGCTCCAAGGAGGCACCTGCAGCTTTGCCAAAATTCTTGAACACCACCGCATAATTGAAGCGGGGGTCTTTGGACAAATCACGAATTCTATCGCGAAAAGCACGGAATGTCAGCAACATATCGTGCGGCGGCAGATGAGAGAAACGATCATTATGGTTAGGGCTTTCGATGATCACTTCGTGGGCACCGATACCATTCATCCGGTCATAAAGCCCCTCGCCCTGTTTGTCGAGATCGCCTTCAATCACCAAGGCAGGGTACTTGTTGGGTACAACCCGTAGTTTCCAGCCTGCGGTGTTGGGATAGCCCCATTCGCGTCCGTACACGAGGACCTCGTCCGGAGTGGTCTTTTCATTTCCTGGACAGAGTGGACAGAATCCGCCCTTGACCTTGTATTCCTCAATCAAAAAGTCGGTCGGTCGTTTGCCCCGTTCCTGGGCAATGATGATCCAGCGACCGAGGATCGGATCCTTTCGTAATTCCGGCATATATTCCGCCTATCGGCCTTGTTCTTTTTCGCGTTGCTCCTGGCGGGTCTTGCAGTCGATGCAAAATTTAGCCACTGGGCGAGCCTCCAGGCGTTTGACCGCAATATCCTCCCCACAACCGGCACAGACGCCGTAGGTTCCGTCATCAATCCGGATCAGGGCCTCTTCGACCTTCTCCATCAACTTCCTTTCCCGACCGCGAATCCGCAGTTCAAAACTCCGATCCGATTCAACCGTAGCACGATCGTTGGGGTCGGGAATGTTGCCGGTATGGCTAGTCATCTCGTTGAGCGTCTGTTCCACATCGGAATTAATTTCGGCCTTCATAGCTTCGAGCCGCTCTTTAAATCGCAGCAAGTTAGTCTCGTCCATATCGCTCTCCAACAAGGTGTTGTCGTGGTCTGTTTGTCTCTTTTATATCATGGGACTTCAGGCCTGACAAATAGGCCACTCTTCCCGCCGCTTTTGCGCAAGAGCCGAATATTCGATATGATCATCGATTTATCCACAGCCTTGCACATATCATAAATGGTCAGGGTAGCTACAGAGACCGCTGTCAGTGCCTCCATTTCCACCCCCGTGCGACCGGCCATCGATACGGTCGCTTCCACGTTAATGGCACAGTGATCATCATCAAAAGAAAAGCTGATGTCTGCCGAAGTGATGGCCAGAGGGTGACAGAGCGGGATCAACTGATCCACTTTCTTGGCCGCCATGATACCGGCAATGCGGGCCACTCCAAGCACATCCCCTTTTTTCACGTTTCCCTGACGAACCATGTCGTATGCCTGGGTGGACATGGTTATAGTGCCGGCAGCAATAGCCTGACGCACGGTCTCAACCTTCTGGCTGACATCGACCATCCGCGCATTGCCGCTGTCATCGAAATGGGTAAACTCGGCGTGCTCAACCATTGGCTACCTTTTCTTTTTCTTCGGTTTTCTTTTTCTGTTTTCCTAAATGTCCATGGAACAGGCGGGAAAAAAAGCCCTCTTCTTCCTGAGCTTTTTCCAGGGATTCAAACTCGCGCAGCAATTCTTTCTGTTCCTTGGAGAGTTTGGTCGGTGTCAGTACCTGGGCCTCAACAACCATATCGCCCTTGGCTCCCCCACGTAAACTGGGGACGCCTTCTCCACGCAGGGTAAATCGGTGGCCGGTCTGGGTACCGGACGGAATCTTCAGTTTTGCCGTGCCATGAATCGTGGGCACATCCGCCTCACAGCCCAGGGCAGCCTTGGCCATGGAAAGGGGAAGACGGAGGTAAATGGTCTGACCGTCACGCTGGAAATGTTCATGCTCATCAACGTGGATCACCACATAGAGATCCCCGGAAGGACCACCGCGTCGTCCGCCCTCTCCTTCACCGGAGAGCCGCATCCTTGAACCAGTGTCCACACCGGCGGGAATGCGGACACTAACCTTCTTCCCGCGATTGACCAATCCTTCACCATGGCAATCCTGGCAGGGATCGCTAATCACTTGTCCCGAGCCCTGACAGTGCGGACAGGTAGTACTGACCTGGAAAAAACCTTGGGAGCGCACCACTTGTCCCCTCCCCTGACAGGTGGGGCAGGTTTGCGGTTTGTGGCCGGGTCGAGCGCCGGAGCCCTCACAGGTCCAGCAGGTCTCGCGTTTGCTAATCTCTACCTCACGGTTGACGCCATGGACCGCCTCCATGAAAGAGATCCGAATATCGTACCGCAGATCTTCTCCCTGAACCGGAGCGTTGGGATCACGGCGCCGACCGCGACCGCCGCCACCGAATCCGAACAGGTCGCCAAAGAGATCGTTGATGTGGGAAAAGATATCATCACTATTGCCGGGCCCGCTGTAACCGCTGTTCTTCAGCCCTTCTTTTCCGTACGTATCGTAAATCCGCCTCTTTTGCAGATCGCTGAGCACTTCATAGGCTTCGGCGGCTTCCTTGAACTTTTCTTCGGCCGCGGTATCGCCTTGATTACGATCCGGGTGGAATTTCATGGCCATTTTTCGGTAGGCTTTTTTAATCGTGTCCGCCGAAGCGTCCTTGGCCACACCAAGGATTTCGTAGTAGCTCTTGCTCATAATCCGTTATTCATTGCTTGCTTAATCTTCTTTTCCTTCCGTCTCAACCGCAGCCTCGGGTGCCCGCTGAGCAGCCTTGCGCTCTCTGGGTAGATCATGAATATTGCCGAAGGTTACCTTACCAGCGGCAATCTCACGCAGGGTCATAACGATTTCCTTATTCTTACCATTGACCAGAAAAGGTTCCCCTTTCCGATGCTGACGGATACGTTCCACCGCCAAGTGAATCAGGGAAAAACGGTTGTCGTCGCCGACTGTTGCCAGGCAATCTTCTACTGTAATTCGTGCCATGTATGAGCCTCCATGGAATAAAAATCCCGGAGGGAAAGCCTCCGGGAGTCGGTCTTAAGCGTATATGATGGTGAATACCGGTAAATAGATGAAGAAATCCGGTGGGATACCAATCGATTGAGTAATAATCATTCTTCAGCAGTTGACAAGGGGACCCGCAACCAACGCAGCGTTTTTCACTTGGTAAACGGGTTACGCAACAACAGCGTCTGGGCACGATCCGGGCCGACCGAGACGATTGCCGGGGCCACACCGGTCAGGTCTTCCAACCGTTTGAGATAGGATTTTGCCGCCTCGGGCAGATCATCGTAGGAGCGAACATCGGTGAGTTCATTTGCCCAGCCGTCCATCTCCTCGTACACCGGCTTGGCGGCACGAGCGCGTCGTATATTCTCGGGCATGTAGGAACAGGATTCCCCATCTACCATATACTCGGTGGCTAGTTTCAACTTTTTCAGTCCGGAGAGGACATCGAGTTTGGTCACGGCAAAGCCGGTCAAACCGTTGAGACGAACAGCGTCATTGGCCACAACAGCGTCAAACCAACCGCAGCGACGACGGCGGCCGGTGGTTGCACCATACTCGTGTCCCTTCTGCTGCAGGGTATCACCGATTTCATCGCCCTCGGGCAGTTCGGTGGGGAATGGACCTTCACCGACACGAGTAGTATACGCCTTGAGGATGCCGATAACCTCATCGATATGGCTTGGACCGTAACCCGAACCGATGCAGGCATTGCCAGCAATGGTGTTCGACGAGGTGACAAAAGGATAGGTGCCGTGATCGATATCCAGCTGGGTGCCCTGGGCGCCCTCGAACAAGATATTTTTTCCCTGTTTGCGAGCCTGATCCAAAATCACGGAAACATTACCGACAAAAGGAGCAAGCTCCTCGGCAAACTGGGAAAATTGGTCGATAATAGCTGCCATATCCACTGGCTCAGCATTGAACTGATGGGTAAGAATAAAATTCTTTTCCTCGATAGCGGCCTGGAGTTTATCCTTAAAAAGGACCGGATCCAAAAGGTCTCCTACCTTCATCCCCACACGACCGACCTTATCCATGTAACAGGGACCGATGCCGCGACCTGTGGTACCGATCTTCTTTTCTTTGGACAAGGCGCTCTCGCGGGCGATATCCAGCCGCTGATGATAGGGCATGATCAGATGGGCATTGGAGCTGATCAAAAGCTTCTGCGGGGTAACGGGCAACCCCTTGTCGGCAAGATTCGCCATCTCTTTGAGCAGCACACCCGGATCAATGATCACGCCATTGCCGATCACACAGGTTTTATCCTCGTAGAGGATTCCTGAGGGAATTATATGAAAAATATACTGCTTACCGTCGACGACCAAGGTGTGTCCGGCATTATTGCCCCCCTGAAAACGGACCACATAATCCGCATATCGGGTAAGCAGATCAACGATTTTGCCTTTGCCTTCATCACCCCATTGGGTGCCGACAACTACCACACTGGCCATGTTCTCTCCACAATATATTCTCGAAAAAGCGGGCACACCGCTTGCTGATCAAAATGGTCGACCTGTTATCAAAACCTGTGCAATCTAGCAGAAAATTCACCAAAAGTCAAACATATCAAAATTATAACGATAAAACAGCGAGTAACGATCCAAATCCTCACTACTCCCGTCCTATTCAGCAGTGTTTGCACACCTTTTCCGGCAAGGGCAAATCGACACTGGCCCCTCCCCAGTTCAGTTTGCTGCGCAGAATATTAAAATAACTTTTCCATGGGGAACTGATCAAGCGCAGCGGCTTTGAGGCTCGCTGCACCAGCAGGTAATCATTTTCGGTGATGGTCCAACGCAGCTCACCATCGATAATGACCTTCACCTGGCCTGCCGGTGCCAGCAACTGGGTAGTGACCTTGTATTCGGAACCAAGGAGAACGGGTCTTGATTCAAGCATGAACGGACAGATAGGGGTAACCACGATGGCATCCAGTTCGGCATGCACCACCGGGCCGCCAGCGGATAAATTATACGCGGTTGATCCGGTCGGTGTGGCCATGATCAGCCCATCGGCACGATAGGTGGTCACATACTCTTTATCGGCCCAACACCGAAGACGGATCATGGCCTCGGTACTTTTTTTAACGATCACCACCTCGTTCAAGGCATGAAAGGTTGGACTCCTCTCGCCGGTAACCCCGTTAATGGTGGAGGCGGAAAGCATGATCCGATGTTCCATGCGGACATCGTCTTCAACGAGCAAGGTTTCCAATGCCTCAAACATCTCATCGGCAGCCACCTCGGTGAGAAAACCGAGATTTCCCAAGTTCACACCTAAAATGGGTATTTGGTAGCGACTTGCCTCCCAAGCGACATGCAACAGGGTGCCATCGCCCCCGAGGACAATGACGACATCCATGGCCGGGTCGATACGGTTCATTTCGGCTCGAATGGACCGCTGAGCAAACCACGCAATCACCTCGATCCCGATCTGGTCAACTTCCGGGCTGTCTGGGCGGGTAATCACCCCAGCATAGGCAATGTTCATGCACCAAGCTCCCGTGAACGCTGGGTAGCAACCTCAACCGCCTTCATAACCACCCCTCGCAGCGCCCCATCCTCCAGGGCCTGAATCCCGGCAATAGTCGTCCCACCGGGCGAGGTGACCTTTCCCTTGAGCACCGCTGGATGTTCGCCGGTTTCAAGTGCCAGCTTGGCCGAGCCGTAGACAGTCTGCAGCACCAGTTTTTCCGCAACAGGACGCGGCAAACCGGCCAGGACGCCACCATCAATCATGGCCTCGATAAAAGTAAAGACGTACCCCGGTCCGCTACCGCTTAAACCGGTCACCGCATCAAGCTGACTCTCCGGAACTTCGGCACAATTTCCCACAGCGGAAAACAAGGTCTGGGCAATGGCTCGGTCCTCTTCTGTTGCCAGTGAATTGGGGCTAAAGGCAGTGGCCGCAGCCAGTACTAGGGCAGGGGTGTTGGGCATCACCCGAATCAGCCTCCGGGA
This sequence comes from Desulfobulbus sp., assembly GCA_028684915.1. The sequence continues at coordinate 38,015 of JAQUEZ010000024.1, read as the reverse complement.
TGCACCAAGGAGCTCGGCCAGCATTGCAAGCGGTACTCCGGCCATGATCGAAACCACCAGGTGCTGGTCGCCAAGGCAAGGTTGATAGGCCTTGAGCACCTGGGCTGCCAACTGCGGTTTGATCGCCAGCACCAAGACGCTGCACCGAGCGCACAACTCCTTGGGGTCGGTTGTACAGGCAATGCCATATTGGCTCTGTAACAGTTGACAACGGGTTGCGGTCGGCTCGGCGACCATGACATTGTCCGCAGTCACCAGCCCGCTGGCGAGAATGCCGCGGATCATGGCCTCGGCCATCTGACCGCCGCCGACAAAACCAATCGAATCAATAAGTACGCTCATACGTTTCCTGTGGTTGGATAACTTGTTCGAAAAAGGAAAAAGAAAAACGAAGGTCATTATATGATGGACTGATAAAAAATCCATCACACTCTCAGTCATGGCTCAGTAAAAACACAGATACGCAAGAAAGAGCTTTTTTACAGTACGAAGCTCGGAACGAGCGTCTTCGGGGTTTGTTATGAGAACAACAAATATTGGGAAAAAACAGTGACCCAGAAAATCGAACGAGTGACGATACTCTCTTGTATGCATCGTGCGGACAACCGACAACCACCCTGCCCCGAATGCTGTGTTTTGGGCAAAAAAAAACCGCCGGTGAATCCCGACGGTTTCGCGTGGATCGCAGAAACGATCCGTTACATCGGACAGGCCTGCGGGGAACTTAAGCATTCCCCAGCCGAAGCAAAAAAAGGAGCAAATCGATGCCCGGAATGCTGGGTGGACTGGACAACCCGGCGCAGGAATGAGTCCCCTTGCTTCTCAAAGGTCACATACTCCCAGCAGTGGGGATTTTCGATGATGGTTTTCATCAGACCGAGATGCAGTCCATGGCCGGAACGGTCGGCAATCACATGGCCCATAAGTGGTGAGCCGAGCAGGGCCATATCACCGATAACATCAAGCACCTTGTGGCGAATGAACTCATCGTCGAAACGCAACCCGTCCTCGTTGAGGATCGAACGACGATTCCAGTGAATAGCGATAACGTTGTCCAGGGTGCCGCCGAGGGCAAGCCCGTTTTGCCACAGTTGCTCCACCTGCTCGACAAAACCGAAGGTGCGGGCAAAGGCGATCTCTTTGATAAAACGATCGCGAGTGACCACCACCGAATAACACTGTTCGTTTATCAGGGCATCATCGAACTGAATCCGCCCGGAAACCTTAAACCCGTCAAAGGGTTCAACCCGAATGGATTTCTCGCCATCAACAAAGGAAATAGGTTTGGTGATGCGGAGAATTTTACGCAGGGCCTTCTGACGCTGACGACCGGCAGTCTTGAGCAAGCGGATAAAAGGACCGGCACTGCCGTCCATGATCGGTGTCTCGTGCGAATCGATATCCAACAGGGCATTGTCGATGCCGTAGGCCCGCAAGGCAGCCATGAGATGTTCGGTGGTGGAGATTCGATTGGTGCCGTCGCCAATAGTGGTGGCCAAGGTGGTATCAACAACTCGTTCAACGCGGGCAGCGATGGTCGGTCGGCCAGCGATATCGGAACGAACAAACTGAATGCCGGTGTTGGCCGGAGCCGGATTGATGGTTAGGTTAACGGTCCTGCCGGTATGTAAGCCAACGCCGCAACAACTCACAGCGCGTTTCACTGTATATTGATTTGGCTCTATTGGAGATGCCATGAGGGAGTCCTGTATCTGCAAAAAATAAAAATTGGGGGTAATTGTTACGGGTTTCATCATGCAACAACTACTCCAGATCCGCCCCCACAGCCGGAGCAAACAACACTAACCCTTTGATTCAAGAAGAAAAATAAAGTAAAAAAAATTGTATCTTTGATAAAGCGGCGCCATGGCCGACAGGTATCTGTTGCAAAAAAAACACACTTGACCCGGATCTACACTGTGACTTTTTCACACAGTGGCAATTTATCCACACGTTATTAGCCAACTTTATTAGCAAAAACGTCTGTAATCGCCTCAAAAAAGGCGGCATCGGCCCGTACCTGCATTCGCAATCCGAACAGGTTCATATCGAGCTTGCCACCAATCGGTGCTAGCTTAACCAAATCCTTTTCCGTGGTCACCAGGCCGCAGGCTCCGGCTTTGGTCGCCTGGTCCAAAAGCCGTGCCATAAATTCCGGTGTGTAGCGCTGATGATCATCAAAACCGTGGAACCCCGCCAACTGGACACCGTGTTCCGCTAGACTTTGCCGAAACGATTGCGGGTGGGCAATTCCGGCAAAAGCAAACCAGCTGCCTGTTTTTAAGGGATCATTTTCAACTGGCTCCAGCATGCCGCGACCATCGAGCCGCACCGCTCCAGCAACCCCATAGTGGACGTGCGACACAGGGATAGCGGGAAAACGCTTCCCCAAAAGTTCAGCAAACTTAGCTGCCCGCTCCCGATTGTCTTCCCGTACCCCGGTCATGACAAAACGTGTCGCCCGCTGCAGGGCAACCACCGGTTCACGCAGATCGCCACCGGGAAAAACCCGTGAGTTGCCAGCCAGGCGGTCGGTGTTAAAGAGCACCAGGTTAACATCGCGCCTAATCTGTAGATGCTGGAACCCATCGTCCAGCAGGAGAATATCCGCTCCCATGTCAATGGCCTGCTGCGCGGGAAAGCGGCGCACAATGCCGGTGAGCACCATCACTCCGGGCAGGGTTTCCGCGAGAAAACGCGGCTCATCACCGGCCTGGTCCGCACTGAGCAAAACAGCGGTACCATCGGAAACGATATTGACCCTGCCCGTGGCCTTGCCCCCATAACCGCGGCTGATGATCGCCGGATAATAGCCGTTCTTCTGTAATTCCCTGGCCAAATATTGCACCATGGGGGTTTTACCGGAGCCGCCCATGGTCAAGTTGCCTATACTGATCACCGGTACAGACATGGCGTAGGATTGCAAAATACCCCTGTGGTACATTTTCTCGCGCAGACGCATGGTCAGGCTGTAAATCGGCGAAAACGGCCGACCTAGGGCGTAATAAAAGGCTGTTGTCTTCATGGATCAATACCTGCGCTAAGTCCTGCATTGTGGGATAAAAAAATCCCAGAGGGTTTGCAATGTCTCGGGCAAGCCCCGGGAAAATTCCGTCATTTTTAGTGCAAAATTATTTCAATAGGGTAAGAAAAAGTTCTTTTTTAAGCGCAAAAAATTAGAGCGAACTTTGTTGATAAGGAGGTCTTTTTTTATGATGAAATCATTAATTATTGCAGCCATCTGCGCCGCGATTGCCTTTTCCGCCGGGCTTGCACTCGCGGGCGCGCCCATCAAGATCGGCGTTGCCGGTGCACACAGTGGCGATCTCGCCTCCTACGGCTTGCCGACTTTAAAAGCCGCCCAACTGATTGTCAAAGATTTAAATGCACAAGGCGGCATCAACGGCAACCCAATTGAGCTTTTAATTGAAGACGATGCCTGCAAACCCGAGATTGCCATCAACACCGCGACCAAGCTTGTTTCTTCCGGTGTGCAGGCGGTCATCGGCCATATCTGTTCCGACGCCACCAAAGCCGCCCTGCCCATTTATCGCGATGCCAAGGTGATTGTCATCTCCCCGTCGGCCACCACCCCGGATCTCACCCAGAGCGGTGACTACCCCAACTTTTATCGCACCATCGGTAGCGATGCTGTCCAGGCTCGGTATATGGTCGATTTCACCCTGGACACACTCAAGGCGAAAAAGATCGCCATAATCCACGACAAGGGCGACTACGGCAAGGGGCTGGCCGAATATGCTCAAGACTTTATCAAGAAATCCGGTAAGGCTGAAGTTGTGCTCTTTGAGGGGATCACAACCGGCGGCGTGGACTACTCAGCGGTGATCCAAAAGATCAAACGCTATAAAGCCGATGCGATTATCTTTGGCGGCTACCATCCCGAGGCATCCAAGCTCGTCATCCGTATGCATCAGAAACGGCTGGACCTGCCCTTTATCTCTGACGACGGCGTCAAACTGGACACCTTTATCCAGGTGGCCGGTGAAAATGCAGAAGGCGTCTATGCCACCGGGCCGGCCGATGTTTCTAAGAACACGATTGCCTGGGAGTACCGCGAAAAATTCAAACAGGCAGAGGGCAGTGAGCCCGGCGCTTTCTTTGACAATGCCGTCACCGCCACCCTGGCCCTGACCAATGCCATTGCCAAGGCCGGTTCCACTGAACCCGAGGCCCTGGCCAAGGCCCTGCACACCGAAGAGGTGGATACCCCTTTTGGTAAAATAAAATTCGACGACAAAGGAGATCCCATCGGGATCGGTTTTTCTATTTATCAGGTTAAGGACAAGCAATTCGTTCAGATCCAGTAACCCATTGTACGCACAGTTTGAATGCCTGGAATCGCTTGCCGGTTTCAGGCATTTTGTTTTGTAGTTTTTACGAGGGTATATATTTATAGCTTGAGTCTCTTTTCTCCAGCCACCGGTGGCTACTCCCTCCGGCGTTATTTGTATTCCATGGATTATTTTATTGAACTCATATTCAGCGGTCTGACCCGTGGATCCATCTATGCCCTGATCGCTCTTGGGTACACCATGGTCTACGGGATCATCGGCCTGATCAATTTCGCCCACGGCGAGATCTACATGATCGGCGCCTTCACCGCCTTGATCGTCTCCTCGGTGCTCTCCATCCTCGGCCTGCCCCTGCCCGCCATCCTGGTACTGGCCGCCCTGGCCGCCACCATCTGGGCTGCGGCTTACGGGTATACCGTGGAACGGATCGCCTACCGACCTCTGCGGGATGCGCCGCGCCTCTCCCCACTGATCTCGGCTATCGGCATGTCGATCTTTCTGCAGAACTACGTTCGTTTGGCGCAAACTCCGGATTTCCTCCCTTTCCCCACTCTGATTCCTGATTTTGAATTTCTCGAGCCCTATGCCGCCATTGTCGGCTCCACCGACCTGGCCATCCTCGTTGTCTCGGCCGTGGTCATGCTCCTGTTAATGCTTTTGATTAAATATTCCCGCACCGGCAAAGCCATGCGTGCCACGGCCCAGGATCAGAAAATGGCCTTGTTACTCGGGATTAATGTCGATCGCATCATCTCGATCACCTTTGTCATCGGAAGCGGACTCGCTGCCCTTGGCGGTTTATTGATTGCTTCTCATGTCGGCCAAATCAACTTCTCTATCGGCTTTATAGCCGGCATCAAGGCCTTCACTGCCGCCGTGCTCGGTGGTATCGGCTCCATCCCCGGCGCGGTTTTGGGGAGCTATATTCTCGGTCTCACCGAGGCCTTTGCCACTGGCTATGTCAGCAGCGATTATGAAGATGTGTTCGCCTTTTCCCTGCTCGTGCTGATCCTTACCTTCCGTCCTGCCGGTTTGCTCGGCAAGGCCACGGTGGAAAAGGTCTGAGGAGGGGCCCTACATGCTGTGCCTAAAAGATATCCGCCAAGCGATCCTCATCGGTCTCTGGTTCATGTTTTTGACCTTTCCTCTGCTGGTGATAAAGGTCAACACCCTTGAAAACACCATCCTCTGGCGCTGGTCCAACATGTTCTGGGTAGGCGGAATCAGCTTTGTGTTTTCCCTGCTCTCTCGCATCGGCCAGACGATACTTGCCCGGCAAAGGGAACAGAGCAGGAGCAGTACCGAAGAGACCATCTCCCCATGGAGAGTAATTGGGCACCACCTGCAAACCCGTGCGGTGTACCTACCCCTGCTTTTCGTGGGAGTGCTGTTCCTTCTCATCTTTCCGACCCAATTCTCCACCTACCAGACCACGATCATGACCACGGCCCTGATGTATGTGGTGCTTGGTCTGGGCCTGAATATCGTGGTCGGTGTGGCCGGGTTGCTCGATCTCGGTTACGTGGCCTTCTACGCCGTGGGTGCCTACAGCTACGCCCTGCTCAACCTTCACTTCGGTCTTGGCTTCTGGACCGTTCTCCCGGTGGGAGGTCTGCTGGCGGCTCTATTCGGCATTTTGCTCGGTTTTCCGGTACTGCGTTTGCGAGGCGATTATCTGGCCATTGTCACCTTGGGGTTCGGCGAGATTATCCGCTTGGTGCTGGAAAACTGGAGTGAATTTTCCCAGGGCCCAAGCGGCATCTCCAACATTCCCCGGCCTGGCTTTTTCGGCATGGATTTGAGCCTGGATCAATCGATCACCTACACCTACTACCTGATGATGTTGATGGTGGCCTTTACCATCTTCGTGGTCAATCGGCTGCAGAACTCCCGCATCGGTCGAGCTTGGTTTGCCCTCCGCGAGGACGACATCGCCTGCCAGGCCATGGGCATCGACAAGACCCGGACCAAACTCACCGCCTTTGCCCTGGGAGCCTTTTGGGCAGGCATGGCCGGGGTCTTTTTTGCGGCGCAAAAAACCTACGTGAGTCCGAAGAGTTTCACCTTTCTCGAATCGGCGATCATCCTCTGTATCGTGGTCCTTGGCGGCATGGGCTCCATCATCGGCGTCATCATCGGCGCTCTGATCCTCATCCTTTTGCCCGAATACCTCCGAGCCGTTGCCGACTATCGTATGCTCGCTTTCGGTGCCATTCTGGTGGTAATGATGATCTTCCGTCCCCAGGGTATAATTTCCACGGTGCGCCGAACGTACACACTCAAACGTTAAACTGTTGCAAATTTGACACAGCCCATGAACCCATTGCTCTCCATTCAAGGCCTGACCATGGATTTTGGCGGTATCCGTGCCCTGGATCAGGTTGAGCTCTCTATCAATCCTGGTGAAATATCGGCATTGATCGGTCCCAACGGCGCCGGTAAAACCACCTTTTTCAACTGTCTCACCGGCATGTACACGCCAACGGCCGGCAATATTCTTCTCGCCAGAGCCGGAAAAAAAGCCAAGCGGATCAACGGCCTCAAGCCCAACCGAATCACCGAACTCGGCCTGGCACGCACCTTCCAAAACATCCGCCTTTTTCCTAACATGAGCGTGCTCGAGAATGTAATGATCGGCCGCCACTGCCGCACCCACGCCAAAATCCTCGGCGCCATCATGCGTAATCCGGCCACGGTACGTGAAGAAGAGAATATCGTTGGCACAAGCTTTGCTTTATTGGAACGAATCGGCTTGGCGGATCAGGCCAATACCTTTGCCAAGAACCTTCCCTACGGGGCACAGCGACGGTTGGAAATTGCCCGGGCATTGGCCACGGAACCATCCCTGCTGCTACTCGATGAGCCGGCAGCAGGGATGAATCCGCAGGAGACCCTGGAACTCGACGATCTGATCACCTCGATAAAGGCGGATGGTTTATCCATTTTGTTGATCGAGCACGACATGAAGCTGGTGATGTCCCTCTCGGATCATATTTTTGTCATGGACTATGGCCGAAAAATCGCCGAAGGTACCCCGGAAGAGGTACGCTACAATCCGGCGGTGATCAAGGCCTACCTCGGGGAGGAGAACGTCCATGCTTGAGCTTGAGAATATCGATGTTTTTTACGGCAACATCCAAGCGCTCCACGGCGTGAGCCTCACCGTCAGTCAAGGGGAAATCATCACTCTGATCGGTGCCAACGGGGCGGGGAAATCCACAACCCTGATGGCGATTAGCGGCATTATTCCACCGCGCAAGGGATCGATTCGCTTTGAGGGCCGAGATATTACCGGTATGGTAGCGGATGGCATCGTCAAACTCGGGCTCAGCCAGGTACCCGAAGGACGGCACATCTTCCCGGATTTAAGCGTGGCCGAGAACCTGGATATGGGCGCCTTTCTCCGCAAGGATAACAAGGGGATCAATAATGATCGTGATGCCATGTATCAGTTGTTCCCGATCCTGGCCAAGCGACGCAACCAGCCCGGCGGCAACCTCTCCGGCGGTGAGCAGCAGATGTTGGCGATCAGCCGCGCCCTCATGGCCCGGCCACGGTTATTGCTCTTGGATGAACCATCCATGGGGCTGGCCCCGCTGGTAACCAGGCAAATATTTGAGATCATTCAAACCATCAACAATGAACAACGCACGACCATCTTCCTTGTGGAACAAAATGCCAACCTTGCCTTGCAGGTGGCCCACCGGGGGTATGTACTGGAAAACGGTCGTGTGGTTATGCAGGATCAGGCAGCAGCGCTGCTTAGCAATACCGCTATACAAAAAGCGTATCTCGGCATTTGAGTGCAGACCGTCATTTGCGGTCCCAGCCGGGAACAATAAAGGATTTTTATGAGTACGACAGTGAAGGTTGCAGTTATTGGGGTTGGCTATCTCGGACGTTTCCACGCCCAGAAGTATGCGGCCATGGAAAACGTGGAACTCGTCGGAGTGGCGGATGCCGATCCTGCACGTGCCAAACAGGTCGCCGAGGAGGTAGGCACCCAAGCCTACAGCGATTACCTTGCATTACTGCCCAAGGTGGATGCGGTCTCGATTGCGGTGCCGACCAGCCTCCACCACGAGGTGGCCAAGGCCTGCCTGCAGGCACGGGTCGACGTGATGGTGGAGAAACCGATCACCACCACCCTGGGAGAAGCCGACGACCTGATTGCACTTGCCAAGGAGCACAAACGCATTCTCCAGGTGGGGCATCTCGAACGCTTTAACCCAGCGGTGCTGGCGATGCAGCCCCTGCTCACCCACCCCCTGTTCATCGAAGCCCACCGCATTGCCGTGTTCAAGGACCGGGGTACGGACGTGGATGTGGTCCTTGATCTGATGATCCACGATATCGATATCGTGCTTTCCATCGTCAAGGCGCCAATCGTCTCCATCCTCACCGCTGGCTCGCCGGTGGTCACCAAACTGACCGATATTGCCAACGCCCGCCTGATTTTTGCCAACGGCTGTACCGCCAACATCACCGTCAGCCGCATCTCCATGGACAACATGCGGCGGATGCGCATATTCCAGCCCGGCCAGTACCTGTCGGTGGATTTCGGCAAGAAGGAGGTCATGTCGGTGCGTCTCAAGCCGGGAGCCCCCGGTGCCATTCCGGTGCCGGAGATCAGCAAATCCGGTTTCCAGGATCAGGATGCCCTGGAACTGGAGCTGCGCGACTTCATCGAGCATGTCCGCGACCGCAGCCTGCCGCAGGTCACCGGCGAACAGGGCCGCCGCGCCCTGGATGTGGCCCTGCAGGTGGTCGAGCAGATTCAGGAGAACTGCAAGCATGTCGAACAGATCCTGGTGGAGGAAGGGCGCTCGGATCTGCTGGCCTTCCTCGGTCACCACTGAGCAGCAGTAAAACGATGCCAGGACAGGCTATGGAAATAATGATAGTGGCTGGAGAGGCCTCGGGTGATTTGCACGGGGCCAATTTGGTACGGGCCATGCGAGAAAGCCTGCCGGAGGTACATTTCTCCGGAATGGGCGGGATCGAACTTGAACGCGCCGGGGTGGAGCTGCTCTGCGATGCGTCCAAAATCGCGGTAGTGGGAGCCTTTGAGGTTATAAGCCATTTGGGCGATATCTTCGCCGCCCGCCGGGCTCTGATCGGGCGCATGCGCGGTCGCCGCCCCAGCCTCCTGATCCTGATCGACTATCCGGATTTCAACCTGCTTTTGGCGAAACAGGCCAAGAAGCTGGGGATTCCGGTATTCTACTACATCAGCCCCCAGATCTGGGCCTGGCGCAAAAGCCGGGTCCACAAAATCGCCCGCCTCACCGACCGGGTGGCGGTCATCCTCCCCTTTGAGCAGGCCTTTTACGCAGGGTACGGCTATGAGGTCGATTTTGTCGGCCACCCGCTGCTCGATTCGGTTCGCCCCCAGAAGAGTGCCGAAGCGTTTCGTCAATCGTTGGGGATCGGACCGGACCGACGTCTGGTCGGCCTCTTACCGGGTAGCCGCAGCAAGGAGATCACCTCACTCCTGCCCGATTTCCTCAAAGCCGCAACACTGCTTGCCGAGAAGGAGCCCAACCTCACCTTTCTCTTGCCCCAGGCGCCGACCATTGACCGTGGACTGCTCGAGGCCCATGGCCTCAAAGAGGCAGAGCAACAGTTCGACATCCGCGTCATCACCGAGGACCGTTACTCAATGATGGCCGCCTGTGACGCAGCCGTGGCGGCCTCGGGCACGGTGCTTTTGGAGTTGGCCATTCTTGGCGTTCCCTCCGTGGCCACCTACCGGGTCACGCCGCTGACCTACAAATTGGGTCGACTACTCATCCGCGGTATACGCTTCTTTTCCCTGGTCAACCTCATTGCCGAGCGCGAGATCATCCCCGAATTGCTCCAGGATGAGGTCACTCCGGAGCGGATTGCCTCTGAGCTATCGCCTCTTATCGGGCCGTCGCCTCAACGCAGTGCCATGGTGGATGGCTTTGTTGAGGTCTGTAAGCGTCTCGGCGGTCCTGGGGCCTCCAAGCGGACCGCCCAGGTGGCCTTGACCGTCCTTGGCAGTAACAACTGAAGCGACTGCTGCCTAAAAAAAAATCACGGGCGAATGGCAGATATCTTACTTATCGCCAGGCTCTTTCTTCTCCGGCTCAGGTTCTTCTCCCTGCTTTTTCTTGCCTTTTTCATCGACAATGCAATAATCATTGGCGCTATCCATGCCGGTATGTCCATGCCAACAATCCTCAGCCCAGTCCATTTCCTGAATTTGGTTCATAGTCTCCTCCTTATACACATGTAAAGTGTGTTGAAAAGTATTTGTAAAATCATCGGAAAATCAGCAAATTAGTAACAGAAAAGGCGAAAAACGATTTTGCAGTTAACATGCTGATTCTTCGTGATAAAAGAATGATCGTTTCAACATCTTTATCTCGGGTGTTTCACCCTTAGCCGTGATGACGACCAGTGGGAAAAATCTCCGCTTTTACAATAAATCTACGCCACCTAATCGGAGACCCCATCAGGGATCAGCCGGATTCATCCCTATTCTACCAATACCCTTTCCTTGTTACCTCGCAACGCCTTGCCTAGCCCACTGCCACAAACCTGATGACAATACCAAGGTTCAGTTTTTCCTTTCCAGGATCTGCTGAATAATTCTTCCTATTTGGGCCACTGTATACGGTTTTTGCACAAAGGCACGGATTCCCTGTTCTTCGGCCTGATGTGAATCGATGAATTCACTGAATCCGGTACATAATACAACCGGAATTTGCGGCCGCAGTGCCAATATCTCCTCAGCCAACTCTTTTCCGGTCAGGCCGGGCATGGTCATGTCTGTTAGGAGTAAATCAAAGTCGTCTGGTCGGTCTCGAAACCGCTGCAGCGCCTCTTGGCTATTGCTGCTCCCCTCGACCTCGTATCCAAGGGAGGTCAATACGTCTATTCCCAACTGGACGAGCACCTCCTCGTCGTCGACGAGCAAGATCCGCCCCCGACCGGTTGGTTGCAAAATCGGCTCCGGCGCGACGGTCTCTTCCCAGACCTGGGCAGGTTGAAAAAAGATGCGGAAGGTCGTTCCACACCCAGGGACGCTATCAACGGTTATCCCGCCTTTGTAGCTGTCTACAATTCCTTTCACCACGGCCAAACCAAGTCCGGTTCCCTTGCCTACATCCTTGGTGGTGAAATACGGCTCAAAAATCCGTTGCACAACTGCTGGCTCCATCCCCTGGCCGGTATCACTCACCGAAAGGCAAAGATAGGATCGAGCTGCCAACCCAGGCACGATTAGCCCTGTGGGACCATTCACCTCCAGCGATGTCAAAGCTATTTCCAGGATACCTGTATTCGGGCCGATGGTATGGGCGGCATTGGTGGCCAGGTTCATGAGGATCTGATGAATCTGGGTCGGATCGGCCAATACCGTATCCGTGTCCAGATCTGAAGCCAATGAAAACCGGATGGCAATTGTGGTCGGAAGGGTCGAGCGAAGCAGTTTGACGGTTTCCTTGACAATCGGCACCAGGTGGATGGGGTTGCGCTCAGCTTTGGTTTTTCGGCTGAAAGTCAAGATCTGCTGCACCAAATCAGCAGCCCGATTGCAGGCTGTCAAGAGGTGTTGCAACCGTTGCTGATCTCGTGTCCCCGGTGGCAGATTATTATGTATCATTTCGGCGTTGCCCATGATCGAAGTGAGGATATTGTTAAAATCATGAGCAATACCGCCTGCCAAGGTACCAATGGCCTCCATTTTTTGTGCTTGGCGGAGTTCCTCTTCCAGTTTTAGTTCATGGGTGACATCCTTGTGTGTGCCGACGAAGTTGATGATATGGCCTTGCTTGTCGAAAACCGGTGAGGCAACGACCTCGGCCTCGTAACTTGAACCGTCCTTGCGCGTACAGGTCATCTGCCCGGACCAAACCGTGCCATTTCCCAGAGCCCTGCGGATCCCCTGATAAAAGCCCCGTTCGTGCTTGTTATGCTCAAGGCGACGGGTGGAGAGACCGATGATCTCGTGACGGTCGTACCCGCACATCCGCTCAAAAGCGGGATTGGCGTAGAGAATGGTGAAATCCGTATCGGTAATAAACACCGCCTCGTCGATTTGCTCTATGGCGGTTACCAATCGCAGATGCTCGGTTTCCACACGTTTACGTTCGCTCATATCCAACACGGCAGCCAGGCTCTGTCGTGTCCCGGGTAGCATGGTCACGGTGGCAACCACATCAAGTACAGTGCCTTGACGATGGCGCACTCGGCATTCATACCCTTGAGGCGCCATCCCCGGGTTGGATCGACGCAACTGGTGATAGCTGATCATCCGTTCAAGATCATCAGGAGTAGCGACCAATTCGGTCCAAGGGAGTTTGCCTTCCACTTCTTCCCTGCGATAGCCGAATAGGCTTTCAAATTCCTTGTTGACCATGGAGATGGACATATCCTCCTCAATGAACATCAGGGCGGCCCCTGAATGATCAAAAAGGGTCTTGTATTTGCTTTCCGAATTTCTCAGGGCGGCTTCAACCTTCTCCCTTTCCTTGTAGAGTTCTGCATTTTCCAACGATATTGCCGCCTGTGCGGCCAAAACCTCAAGCGCCACTATCCGATCCTTGGAAAAAGCCCCCCTGACCAGATTGTTTTCCAAATAAAGAATACCGATCAATCGTGTCTGGCGCAGTATCGGTAAACACAAGAGTGAACGAGGACGTGTCTTGCTGATGTAGGGATCGTTCTGAAAGCGTTGCCCGCTCGAAGCATCGTCCACCAACACCACCTCGTGGCTGCGGAGAACATAGTTCAGTACCGAGAGCGGCAAGTCCATTTCGTTGGGTTCCTGAATATGTTCTGGTTGATGGATCGTAATGTTCGCGCCATCGACCCAGGCTTCAGCCTCAACCATGGGCATTCCGTCATGTTCACAGAGTAAAAATCCACGCTGGGCACCGGCATGTTCCAACACGGTACGCATCAGGATGGTGGCGAGATTGGAAAGAACGATCTCTTGGGAAATGGCTTGGGACGCCTTGACAACAGCAAGCGCATCCATCGTGCCTACACCGTTTGGCCATGCGCCGTTGCCGACTTTGCCGTTTCGATTTTCCTTGAGCCAAGGAAATTGGCGCTCCATCTGTCGGACCTTTCCCGCAGCTCCCCAGCGCTGGTATCCTGCGCGGGCACGGATCAGGTAAGGTTCTGCGGCTGTTGCCAAACCGTTATGGAGAAAAAACCGGGCGGCGGTCTCGTTGGCTAGAGCTTCATACTGCATCACATTGCGAGCAGCAGCTTCAAGGATTGCCTGATCGAATAATTTGGCAGCGATCAGTTCCTTACCGGTAATGCGGGCATATTCCGCCTCAATCAGTCGGTTGAGAGGGGTGAAATTATCCGGAGAGTGAGCCACCCACAGTTGAAAACGGGCAAGATTATGTTCCAGAGTTGCCACAATTTCATTTTGAACCGACGTTGAAGCCTGATCATAGGATGCGGCAAGCACCAAAGAAGAATGGAAGCACAACGCAGGTACCGAAACCGAACTTGAATAGTAGCCGAGCAAACCTTCGGCAGCGGTCATCGCCTTGCGAGCCTCTGGAAGGCGGCCGTAGAGATGCAGCAGTTGCACCTTGAGCACCTGATAACGTCCCAAAGCTCCGAAACTGCGGTTGGCCTCGCAGGCCATGAGGTAATCCCGCTCATCGACAATGGCCGCCTCGCTGCCTTCTGGAACAACAAGTAGGCCCCTGCAATCGCTCTGCATCAGGGCATCGATGATGAGTTGAAATCCGCGTAAGGTATCGCTCGCCCATTGGTTCGAGGTCTTTCCGGTGAACGAGAGTAAATCGGGAGCCTCGTCACGAAGCAGCTTCAGCTCCCTTCCCCGATAGAAGGGTTGAAACAATTTATAGGCCTGGATGTAGCCGGTCCATTGCATTTCTCCAGAGGCGAGCCCAGCTGCAATCCCTTGATTATTAAAGGCATCGGACTGTTCCAGCGGTTCGACCCAATGACTCAGGTAATGCCCCAGCATGAAACAGGCTTGGCATGTCTGGGCCGGAGATTTGAAGCGCTCGCCAATCCGAAGAGCTAAGTTGCCGAACGCATAGGCTTCTTTGAATTGGTGCTTAACCGAATTGAGGAACATGCCAAACGAAGTATATCCGACTGTCGACTTGGGCGTGGGCCCGTAACGGAGCGAATGATTGACATTGAGCAGGCTGACCAAAGCGAACAGCGTATTATCGGTATAGCGGGCCGGAACCACCATGTTGGAAAGCAGTTCCAGGGCTATCCGCTTTTCCGGATCAGTCATCTCCGGTTCTTCAGCTAGTGATTCGATTGTTCGTTCGCCGAGAATTTCCCGATACACTTCGAGTTGTGCGGATAGTTCCTCGCTCGCTCGATCCAACGAAACCTTCACGCCAAGGAGGAGTAAACCTTCCTTGCCTGTTTGAAGAGCGTCGTGATACCGACCGGTCAGGGTATACTCAATAATCAAAATATTGAGCAATTCTGCCCGTTGTAGATCGGTTTGCGTCCGTTGCAGAAGGATATCAATCTGGTGCTGCGATTCGGCATAATCGCTGTTGACATAGAGCGCAACGGCCAGTTCCTTGCGCAGGTTATACATCAAGGCATAATGGGTCTCCCAACCCGCCTCATCGGTCAAACGTGTACCTTGAGCAAAGGAGGTCAAGGCAAGATCATAGGCCGAGGAAGCGTTGGATCTGTGTCCGGCAATCAAATTGAGTTGGGCGATCCGGTAGCGTTCATCCCGGTCCATCAATGCGGTGCTGCCAAGATTGAACTGGTTGACGATATCAAAGATACGCTCTTCAATCGCTTCTTGGGGCAGATTGGCGAGCATCCTCCGGCCGATTTCGAGATGGGTAGTTTGTCGTTGATTTGGGGGAATGAGTGAGTAGGCGGATTGCTGGATCCGATCGTGCAGAAAGCTGTAGGTGTCCTCCATGGGATAAAAGTGCAGCAGAGAGGTTTGCATCGCCTCTCGAAGAATCTCCCGAACCTTCTCTTCCGAATACCGGCTGATCGAGGCCAGATCCGCAAGATGAAAGCTATTGCCGATACAACTGGCGGCCTGGAGCAGACGCTGGGTTTCTGGGCGCAGCTTCTTCAGGTTGCCGACCATAAGATCAACTACATTGTCGGCATATCCCTTGGCCTGAATGGCTTTAATATCCCACAGCCAGTTGCGGCTTCCGTTATCGACCTTGAGCAGTTGTTCACCATGGAGCGTTTTGAGCAGCTGGATAGAAAAAAAGGCGTTGCCAATGGTTTTTTCGTAGATCAATCGGGCCAGGGAATCCACATGAGCATGGTCAGCATGGAGTGTATCAGCAAGCAGTTGGCACAGATGGGCATGGGACAGCGGTTGCAAGTGGATGGTCCGAATCTCACGACCGGAGAGTGTAATGGTATCAAGAGAATGCCGCAAAGGATGATTGGGGTCAACTTCGTTGTCTCGATAGGCGCCGATGATTAAAAGCGCGTGGGTTCGCTGCTGGGTAAATATATATTCCAGCAGCCCCAGGCTGGCCGAGTCAGCCCATTGCAAGTCATCGAGGAAAAGGACAAGAGGATGATTCTTTTGGGCGAAAACATCTATAAAACGGAGAAAGACCGTCCTAAAACGATTTTCCGCCTCACGAACAGGCATCTCAGGCACTGGCGGCTGATGCCCGACAATCAGCTCCAATTGGGGGATAATATCGACAATCAATTGGCCATTCATTCCCAGCGCCTGTTGAAGGCGACCCCGCCATTGGGCAAGGTTGTGCTCTTCTTTTGTGAGAAGACGCCGAACCAGTTCCTCGAAGGCCTCGATCAAGGTGGAATAGGGAATATTTCGGTTCAGCTGATCGAACTTTCCCCGGAGAAAAAAGCCATGTCGATGGACCACCGGTCTGAACAATTCCCACACCAGGGACGTCTTGCCGATACCAGAGTAGCCTGAAATGAGGACAAGTTCCGGACAGCCGCTTGTCGCCACTCGCTCAAAGCTCTGGATCATTTTTTCAATGTCCTGTTCGCGGCCGTAGAGTCGATGTGGTATATACAACTGATTGGCGGCATCAGTAGCCCCCAGGGGAAAGGACTCCCAAACACCTTTCGCACGCCATTGGTCAAGGCAAAATTCCAGATCCCGTTTTAATCCCGCCGCGCTCTGATAGCGTTCCTCGACCGTCTTATGCAGCAACTTCATGACAATATCGGCAAGTGGTCTCGGCAGATCTGGGTCGATCGAGATCGGAGATTCTGGCAACCTGGCAATATGGCAATGGGCCCATTCTAAAGGGTCGCTGGCCTGGAAGGGTGTCTGTCCCGCCAACATCTCATAGAAAATGGCGCCGAGGGAGTAGAGATCGGCCCGATAGTCCACGGCTTGACCCAACCCCCGAATTCGTTCCGGTGACATATAGGCCAAGGGGTCCTGTACCCCAGCTAGGGGTGTGTAGCCGACAATGTTTCCCTGATTATGACGCGTACCGCGTTGCTCGATAAGCAGAATCTCCCCCGAGGGGTCAGAGGGAACCAAGATCTGACCAGGTGTTAGGCTGCCATGCGGGACGCCGCCACTGTGCCAGCCGTCAAGAGCGGCAGCAACCCTGATTGCAAGGGGGAGGAATGTCACCGCTTTTAGTGGAAAGGCTGTCGATGCTTCAAGAGCATTGGACTGTTTTGAATTGATCAAAGGCGGAGCTCCTGACCTGGGAGAGTACAAAAAACTTCGGTTTCGGCTGGCTATAAATGAGGTTCTTAGGGTCGGGGAAAGAATTAAGCATTCGAATAATGCGCCGGATTTCGGTTCGGACACAAGGCGCTTTAGCTGGTGAATTTCAAGCATATTCACCAGCTAAAGCAACGCCGTAGCCGGGCCGAAAGACAAGCAGAATTGGATAATTATTTCTTTCCGCGACCCTTAAACGCACTACTTGGTTTGCTTGCAGTATAATGAAAACAGTCTGATCTTGTAAAGTGGGGAACGGCCCTTGTCTTGAATGAATTCATTGCGTACCAAGGGTTTGGTCCGAAGAACAATACTGGCGTGAGGGCATTCATTTTGTTTGTTCCTGGCCCCTCCTCTCCGAGGAGTCAAGAGCATAATCCGTCGGTTAGTCTCCTGGAAGCACCACATGATCGGATTTGATCAAAAATCTACTTTTCAAATAGGGTATGGACAACCTTCCCCCTGTAGAAATCCCTATCAACGGCGTGCTTGATCTGCACGCCTTTTCGCCCAAAGACGTCAAAACCCTTGTCCCGGAGTATCTGCAGGAATGTCGGAGGCTGGGAATACTGGAGGTACGGATCATCCACGGCAAGGGCACCGGGGCTTTGCGGCGCACGGTGCATGCCTTGCTGATGCGGATGAAGATGGTGGCTGGATTTCGTCTTGGCGACGAGACCAGCGGTGGTTGGGGAGCGACACTGGTTACGCTTCGGGCGGAGGGGCTACCTCCATCGACTCAATGAGTCCATGGGTCGAAGCCAGCAGGCGAACCTGGAGCATAAAGGTCGAGGGCAGCGGCAATTCGCGTTCCTCCTGGAGGATACCCAGGGCCTTGGCCATGAGCAGCGAGCCAATGGAATGGATGCCCTCCTGATTGTCGCAGATGGTCTTCATCCGCAGCGCATCGGTGATGATGGGAATCAGGTCGCCGACTGAATCTTTGAGATCGCGCAGTTCGCGCTCCACCAGTTCACGGTTGCCGCCCGCAAAGGCAATCATCTCTGCATCCAGGGGTTGGGTGCCGAAGAGGTTATTCATTACCGCTCCCGCCAATTGGGTGTGGTAGGTATCGGGCTGGTCTACATAACGGTCGTGCACACTCTGGCGCAACACCTTAAACAGGATCATCTGCACAGTGGTGACAGCCTCCCGCATCACCGGGACGACCTTGTTGTCGACCATGGGTTTATTCTCTGTTGTCTCTTGGTTCATATCACTACTCGAATTGCCGGATGATCGGAGAACAGTTGGTACAATCGCAGCCGCTCGGCCTCGTTGTTCACCCTGATTTCCAGATTTAAGCTGAGATACCGCCCGCCGGAGCTAGCATTGCCCTCGGAGATGACACAGAGGTTCACATCTACCGCAGCGTGGATGGCCTCCATGATCGCAGTCCGATCTTCACCGATAATGCGATACTGCCATTGGCAGGGGTACTCGATATTTGGCTTGCAGCCGTTGATACAGTTCATATTCACTCCTTGTGCGGCCTTATACCGCAGCTTGTCCCTGCTTGCCAACAGGAAATAGCGCTCCTCATTTTCGGGAGCCGATGATACAATGCGGCAACCCATTCCCCTTTTGCGGAGACTGTTATGCGTCATCAGGTTTTGATTGTGGACACTCAGTTGCAGAGAGCAGCTCTGCCACCGGATTATTCCGGAAAATTTGATCTCGTGACCGCTGCCAACGGCAAGGAAGGCCTGGAACGCCTGGCGCTCTCAAACAACTGGTCGGCAGTGCTCGTGGCCACGGATCTGGGCGACATGAGTGGCATGGCCTTTCTTAGCCAGGCCGTTACCCTGTCCCAGGCGGTGCCCCTAATGCTGGCGCCGGATAATCAGGTGCTGGAGACACTCAACTTTGCCAACAGCCGCTCCATCTTCCGGGTGGTCCCGGAAAGCACCCCGGGCAACACCCTGGCAAAAATTTTGCTCGATGCAGCCCACCAGCACACCCTAATCCATCAAGAGGAAAATCTGTGGGAACGGATGAGCAAGCTCACCCTGATCGACCCGCTCACCGGCTGTTTTTCCCGGCTTCACCTGGAAGATCACCTTAAAAAAGAGCTAACCCGTTCACTGCGCTACGGACACCACCTCTCGGTGATTCTTTGCGATATCGACGGATTGAAGGGAGTCAACGAATCCTTTGGCCATAAAATTGGGGACCAGGTGCTGACTACCTTTGCCCAAATAGCGTTGCAGCACGTCCGTCGGGATATTGACACCATTACCCGTTGGGGTGAGGATGAATTTCTGCTAGTGCTCCCGGAGACCCAAATCCGTGGTGCCGGACGGGTGGCCAACCGGTTGCGGGAACAGTTCACCCAGTCCGTATGCTTTCAGGAAGGTCACCAGGTGAATAGCACCGCCAGTTTCGGGGTGGCCGGTTTTGTCCCGGAGCACTCCAGTCGCAATGCCGATGTCGATGATCTGCTCCTGATTGCCAGCCGCTGCCTGATGCAGGCCAAAGCAGCTGGTGGTAACCAGGTCCTCTGCTGCCCATGATCATCTTCACCTCATCCAAAGGCCAGGATTTCAGCCCGATCAAGCCACCTCTGCCGCCGACCGCCCCCGATTTCCAGCAAAAAGCAGAAAAACTGACAGCCCTCCTCCGTAATTTGGATCTTGGCGGTTTACAGCAGCTGATGGGTATCAGTGAATCTCTGGCCAGACAAACCCAGGCGCAAATCCTTGGCGTTGCCCAGGCTGAACGCAAAGCAGCTCTTTTGGCCTACAGCGGCGAAGCCTTTCGCAGCCTGGATGCGG
Organism: Desulfobulbus sp.; assembly: GCA_028684915.1. Next base: position 18,222 of record JAQUEZ010000024.1, on the reverse strand, counting down.
GCGGCTTTTCCACCGAGGATTCCCAGTATGCCCAGGCACATTTTCGGGTGCTTTCCGGCCTCTACGGGGTGCTGCGTCCGTTTGATCTGATCGCACCTCACCGGCTGGAAATGGGCTACAAGCTCTCGAACCCGACGGGTAAAAATCTTTACTCTTTCTGGCAGGCCGAGGTCACCGCCCATCTCAATGCGGCCATGGAGCAAAACAGCTGCAAGTGGCTAATTAACCTCGCCTCACTGGAATACAGCAAAGTTGTGGAGCAAAAACAACTCTGCCGCCCCCTCTTGGATATTCAGTTCAAAGAGGAAAACGGGAGCAAGCTTAAATCCGTGGCCATCTATGTCAAACGTGCTCGGGGCATGATGGCAAATTTTCTCATTAAAAATCGGGTGAGCACCCGGACCGACATTACCCATTTTTCCGAGGGCGGATACCTCTTCCGCCCGGAGTTGTCAAAAGAACGTCTTCTGGTCTTCACCCGTCCCCAGACGTAAACGTCTCCCTTTCTTAGAAGCTACTGTACGGTCGTCTTCGACTGTACTGGCCGTTGATCAATGAAATCTGATCATTCAGGGTCCACAAGTCATATATATACCCCAGCCCCAAAAAACCGGCCGTGCACAGGTAGAGAATGCCGGTCCCGATCTTGCCCATGTAGAAACGGTGCACCCCGAATAGTCCGAGAAAAACGAGCAGCAGCCAGGCAACATTGTAATCGATCGGCCCGGGGATATATCGCAGATCCGCCTCCCGATCCATCATCGGAATAAGGAAAAGGTCAACAATCCAGCCAATAAAAAAAATCCCCAGAGTAAAAAAGTAGATCGTGCCGGAGACCGATTTACCGTAGTAAAAACGGTGGGCTCCGATAAAACCGAAAATCCAGGCGAGATAACCAATGAGCAAACTATGGGTGGGGCGGTCGATTTCCATGGAAGTTTATCCTGTACAGGTTGCTTTGAGTCGGGCGATACGCTCAGTTGAGGCAAGAATACGGTGACTATCGATGCGGCCACTGTCAAGTAGGTCGTGCACGGCGCGGATGCCGAGAGTGAGCACATCTTCCCTTGGATCAAGATTATTCCCAATCACCAGCATGTCCACACCGGCAAGGATGGCCTGTTGAATGGCCCCGCTCAAGCTCCAACCGTTACTGATCGCTCGCATCTGGAGGTCATCGCTGAAGACCACTCCGGTAAAACCGAGATCTCGACGCAGCAGTTGGTCAATCACCCGGGGCGAGAGGGTGGCTGGGATTTGGGAAGGATCCAGTTGCCGATTGACCAAATGCGCTGTCATAATTCCGTCAGCATAGCCTAGGTCAATCAATTGGCGATAGGGTTCGAGCTCAATCGGTTGCCAGCAGGTGGAAACATCGACAAAGCCAAGGTGGGAATCACCGCCGGCGCTGCCATGACCGGGAAAATGCTTAAGGCAACAGGCCACCCGAGCCTGATGGTGCGCCTCGATCACCGCTTGGGCATGGGCGGTTACAGCGGCAGGGTTATCCCCAAAACTCCGTTCATACCGAGCGATGATCGGATTTTTGGGGTTAAGATTGAGATCGACTACCGGCGCAAAATTGAGATTGATCCCCATGGCGGCCAGTTGACCTGCAAGCCGCTTCGTAGCATCCCTGGTGGCCTCCAACCCAAGCTCAGCCAATTGAGCGGCAGAGGCTGATGCCAGAAAACCGTCTCGCTCTTTAAGGCGGCAGACAAGCCCTCCTTCCTGATCGACTGCGATCAGTAGAGGCGTACAGCTCTGCTGTTGCAAAGTTGCAGTGAGCGTTGCCAACTGCGTTGGTGATTCAATATTTTGTACGCTACGGTCGACATTTCGGTCAAAGAGGATCACTCCCCCAGGAGGCGTTTCGGCCAAAACCCCTGTCAGCCAATGGTCCCGAGGCAGGGTGCAGCCACGAAAACCAAGCAGAAAAAGCTGTGCTATTTCTTGAACTAATCCCATCTATTACCCTCGAATTTCACTCTAAAATTTACCCTGTCGGGAAAATGACAACGGAGGCAAGTTATCGCTTGCATGTGATTGGAAAATTAGGTATCAAAAATTTAACACCTTCTTTTCACAAAGAAAAATATTTTTTACTTTAACAGGCATATATTTCGCTACAAATTCTGCGAAAACATTATCGGCCAATCCCTTCAGGGCTGTCGGGCCGACACTCAACGAGTCTTCAACTCCCGGAATTCTCCAACACGTGAACATGCCATGGAAATGAAAGCTTTAGAAAAGCAGGTTGATGTAAAAATTGCCTCCACCATGGAAAACCTGCTGACCGAGTTGAGCCACTACCGGCAACAGTCGGAAAAGCTGAAAAAAATCAATACACTCTACCAGAGAATGGCTGGCATTCTCGATTTGCCGGCAATGATTGAGGCGTATTCGATTTGGCTGATGGAATTTGTTGGCCATGAACTGATTGGCTACCACAACCCCTGTCGGCAACGGATGCACATGTTCTGCTCTTACCATGGGCCAAAACGACGTCAGGCCATCCAACTGGCCCAGGAACTGCTCGAACCTGAATCCGCAACGGAAAAATGCCCCTCTCAGCTCGATGGTTTTCACGTCCATCGTTGGATTATCGACTCCGGCGAATGTTACGGGGTACTGGTCATGTTGCGTAAGGGGAAACCGCTGAGCGAAGACGAACTGGAATTTATCGAAGAATCGCTAATGATTCTCGCCGATCCCCTCAAGCGGGCACTTGACTATGAAGAGATTTTCGCCCAGGCTCGAAAGGATACCCTCACTGGTTTACCCAACCGCTATGTGTTTAAGGAGCGGATCGGATCGATCGTCGAGCAAGCCAAACGGCACGCTCACCCCTTAACCCTAGCCGCGTTGGATCTGGACCATTTCAAGGCAGTGAATGATTCCATGGGCCATCTCATGGGTGACCAGGCGCTCAAACAGGTAGCGGAGGTACTGAAAAAACAGATTCGCCTGACCGACCTACTGGTGCGGATGGGCGGGGATGAGTTTCTTCTCGTGCTGCCGGATACAGCCCTGCAGGATGCCCGTTTTCTGGCCGAACGACTCTGCCAGGCAGTGGAGGAGCTCAATATCGATACCGCTGCCGGGCGACTGGCCGTCAGTATCGGACTTTCCGAGTGGTCAGGCGATATGGACATCAACAGTTGGATCGAACGCGCCGACGACATCCTCTACCAGGCCAAGGCCAACGGCCGGGCGCAGGTGGCTGTGAACTGACTCCCCCTCTCTTTATTCGACGCTCATCATCAACGCCGTTTCTCCGAGGAGAAACGGCGTTTTTTTATTCAACAACATCGGCTCCAGCAAGGATAAAGCTAATATTGGGAACACAAAAAATCCTCAGCGACGCGATGGAGCTCACGCCCCTTGGTCGAGATGCTCTTCGGTTGGTGCGTTTATCTGTATCAAGCGCCCTTAAGTTTAATCAGCACCGGAATACAGTGCAGGGCGCGTCCCTTTTGGATGGTACTTCCTAGCTGCCAATCCTCACAGGAAACCCCATCGCCGAGCAGTTGAACAATATCCTCGACCAAGCCCTTAACGTTGATGATCGGGTGCCGTTTAAAAACCTCAGGTAGTCCGTGGGTCAGGTTGCAGGCCAGGCAACGGCCCGGACGTTCGTGCAAGTTGAGCAAAAAACGCACGCTATTTTTTCCTTCATCATAGCCTTCAAAACTGAGGGTGATGTCATAGGCGCCTTCCTCCGCATCGCCAAAGAGGGCATCAAAAAAATCATGCGTTCGCTCGGGGGGGAAAAGGGTCGCAAGGGCGGTCGGTGTAAAAATCTGCGCAGGTTGCATCTACAGCTCCAACTATTCGTCAAAAATTTGGCGGAGTCCCTCAAGAGGTTATATAATATACCTTTTCGAGAGAAATCATTTATCGTTTCAACAAGTTCCACATCTCATTAAAAATGGGCCTCGTTCGTCGCTGCGACTTTACCCATTCCCCCCAGTCCATGTCAACACCATTGCAGCACCTGGCCCTCTGTGGTAGAAAACCGACTATGCAACGTCATCTTTTTTCCAATACCGAACCGACACCCGAACCGGGAGCAACCCACCCGGAAAGCGCCGTCACCCCTGAGGTGCTCAATCCTGCCCAATACACCGCCGCCACCCATGGCGAAGGGCCGATCCTGGTTATTGCCGGGGCAGGTTCCGGTAAAACCCGGACCCTGGTCTATCGCATGGCCTATCTGATTGAGCAAGGAGTTGAGCCGGAATCAATCCTGCTGCTCACCTTTACTCGCAGAGCTGCCCAGGAGATGCTCCACAGGGCCGATGAGTTGACCGCCGGGTCCTGCCGTCGAGTTATGGGCGGGACCTTCCACGCCACCGCCAATATTCTCCTTCGTCGCTATGGCCACCATATCGACATCGGCTCCAAATTCACCATCATTGATCGGGGTGATGCAGAAGGAATCATCAACCTACTCAAGTCCTCCTTGGGCATGGCAGGCTCTAGCAAGCGCTTTCCCTCTAAACGGGTTGTGATGAACCTGGTTAGCGGTGCAATCAACAAGGCCGCGAGCATCGAGCAATTGGTGCATCAGGAGCAGGTTCATTTCACCGAATTCATTCCTGATTTTTATACCATCGCCGAGCATTACCGCCAATTCAAGCTCGATCATGGGTTGATGGATTATGACGATCTTCTGGTCTACTGGAAAAAACTGCTGATGGATTCGGAGCAGGCGCGGACCGATCTTTCTAACCGGTTTCGCTATATTCTTGTCGATGAATACCAGGATACCAACCAGTTGCAGGCAGATATCGTGCGTCTTCTGGCCTACACCCATAACAACGTCATGGTGGTCGGTGACGATGCCCAATCGATCTACAGTTTTCGTGGCGCTGATTTCTACAATATCATGCGTTTTCCCGACCAGTTTCCCGGTGCAAAAATTGTCAAACTCGAAGAAAACTACCGTTCCACCGAACCTATTCTCCAACTGACCAATGCGGTCATTGCCTGCGCTGAACAGAAGTTCACCAAAACCTTGTTCACCAGCATTACCGGCGGTGTCCGGCCGCAGTTAATTGTTGCCCCCAATGAGGCGACCGAGGCCCGCTACATCGCTCGTGAAATTAAACAGCGCCATAATGAGGGAACCCCCCTTAACGACATGGCCGTTCTATTCCGCTCCGGCTTCCACTCCTATAAACTCGAGATTGAACTGGCCAGCCAAGGTTTTGACTTTGACAAACGCGGCGGGCTTAAGCTCACTGAATCAGCCCACATCAAGGATTTAATTTCTTTTTTCCGCATCGTTATCAACCCTTGGGATAACCTAAGTTGGAATCGAATTCTGCTGCAACTCGACAAGGTCGGCCCGAAAACGGTCAGCAAGATCCTCGAGTCCATCCGCGAAAACGACACCCCAGTGGAGGCTCTGGCCAAATACCGACCTGGCGCGGCCTGGAAGGAGCAATTTAGCCAGCTCAACGCCATGCTCGCTCGGTTGGTACAACCTTCGCAGTCGCCTTCGGACCAGTTTGACCTGGTCATGACCTACTATGAGCCAGTGTTTGAGAAGATCTACTACGACGACTACCCCAAACGCCGCCGTGATCTGGATCAGTTCAAGGTGCTCATTGCCGGTTACGGCGATCTCCAGTCCTTTGTCGACGACACGGCCTTGGATCCACCGGATATGAGCAATACCGAGGATGTACTCGAGGTAGACTCGCAACGGTTGACCCTCTCAACTATCCATTCATCCAAGGGACTTGAGTGGGGCACGGTATTTGTCATAGGGCTTGCCGAGGGGCGATTTCCCCATCAGAATGCAGTACCCGGCGAACAGTTTGAGGAGGAGCGGCGCCTGTTGTATGTGGCCTGCACCCGTGCCAAAAAACAGCTTTACCTAACCTACCCGCGTGAGATGATGACCGCCGACCGGCAAACCATGCGGGCCAATCTCACTCCCTTTCTTCGCGAAATCAGCGGTGGCCTCTACGTCAAAGAAGAACCTGGTTGCTCCCAATCCGGGCCTATTGTGCCACGACCGGACCGTGAAAATTTTGACACGCCCCTGGCCGCACCTCGGGTGGAGTCGGCACGGGTCGCCTATAAGGAAGGCATGCAGGTCAACCATACCTTTTTCGGCTTGGGACGAATTATCTCCATTCCCGGCCCGCGAAGGGTTGAGGTCCGCTTTGATCGACACGGTACCAAAATCCTTCATTTGGATTATGCCAAGCTCGAGATTTTCACCTGAGGGGCATTATTGTCCCCTTTGCTCACTTTCAGGAACATCACTCCATGACCTACCAGGAAGCCTGCGCCTGGCTTGATCAGCACCAGTTTTTCAAAATCAAGCTGGGGCTTGAAACCACCCGCGAACTACTCCATGCATTGGGTGATCCCCAGGATACGCTCAAAATCATTCATATCGCCGGGACCAACGGCAAGGGATCGGTGGGCGCCACCTTGCTCGCCTGCCTTGGAGCCGGAGGCTATCGGACCGGGTTTTACTCCTCGCCCCATCTCCATTCGGTGCGAGAACGGTTTCGCATCGGCAACACCTGGATTTCTGAGGCCGATTTCACCGAACTGATCAACGAACTCGCTCATTTTATTAAGCGACAGCCCCACCCCACCTATTTCGAGCTGACCACGATCCTGGCCCTGCTCTGGTTCAGTCGGCAAAAGGCCGAGGTTATCATTCTCGAAACCGGCATGGGGGGCAGATTGGATGCCACCAACGTGGTCACTCCGCTGGTTTCGATCATCACCGATATCAGCCGCGATCATGAACAGTATCTGGGCAACACCATCGCAGCCATTGCCGGAGAAAAGGCCGGTATCATCAAACCTGGATTACCGGTCGTCTTTTCTGGTCGTGAACCAGAGGCCCTGCCGGTGATCGTTGCGCGATGCCTGCAGCAGAAAAGTCCCCTCTATCTCTTTGGTCGCGACTTTCACGGACAAGCCGTGGCAGAGGGGTTGGATTATACCGCCCTGGCCGGGAGTCACCATCACTATCCCTTAAGACTTTCGGGTGCGCACCAGGGGATCAATACCAGCTTGGCGCTGGGTGCTCTTGAAATCTTACAGCACGAACTCCCCCTCTCACAGGATCAGATTCGCACTGGACTTGACCAAGTCAAGTGGCCGGGACGGATGGAGTTGGTACACGCCACCTGCGAGGGGAAAAATCGTCGAATCCTCTTTGACGGAGCCCATAACGAGGCCGGAGTGACCCAACTCTGTCAGTCGCTCAGCCACGGGTTTCCAAGGGATCGATTACTGCTGATCTGGGGTAATATGGCCGATAAGGCCATGGGCCCGGCCTTTGAGCGTATTCTCGCGTTCACCGACAGCCTGATCCTTACTCGGGCAGAGAGTGAGCGCTCAGCAGACCCGCAAACCCTCAAAGATCGGCTTCCCCAATGCATCCAGGAAAAAGCGCACTGCATTGAGCCAGCGGAATCTGCCTTGGAACATGCACTTGCGCTCTCCACCGAGTACGATTTGATCTGCGTGAGCGGATCACTCTACCTGGTGGGGATTCTTCGCCATCTGTTACTCAAAAAGGAGGCTTGAGCATGGATAATTTTTTCAGTCTCGGAGCCATAGACGAAGCCCTGATCAAGGCTGAACGCCAAAAAGCCCGTGAACTGCGCAAGAGCCGTTGGTGGCAACAGAAGACCTCCACCGGGACCTGCTGGTACTGCGGCCAAAAGGTGGGGTATCACAGCCTGACCATGGACCATGTCATCCCTCTAGCCAGGGGGGGACGCAGCACCAAGGACAATCTCGTTCCTAGCTGTAAGGAATGCAATACTAAGAAAAAAAATGCCTTACCCATCGAGTGGGATGAGTACATGGAGGAACTACAGCGACGCAAGGAATAATTGCAGACCACTCTACGATATACCCTCCCATCTTGAGTCGCTTAACCTGCGCACGGATGAACATTAATGGCACAAGGCGATCGTTGTGGTCCCAGGAGAGGCGATGATTATTTTGCGCCAACTGTGCCATCCCTTGATTTTTCAAGGGTTCCGGCCTTGTTGCGCTGAGTGCTTTGTGCTATCAAAGAAGTAATGATGGCGTCGTAAAAACTTCGACCTCCTGCGTCGCAGCATTTTTCCCGACACTCGACATACCTGATGTATGCCTTCACGCCGGAAAAAACACGGTTCCTTGTCTATCTGTGTTTTTACCTAGCCACCTTCTAGAGTGTGATGGACTTTTTACGAGTTCGACAGTAATGATCTTCTCGTAAAACCTGAAAAAATCGAGACAGTCCATTTGCGAAACAGTGCGTGATAAACACGGGACGTATATTCTCGCTTCTTTTCACGAAACTGCCTTTTTTTTTAGCAACCAGTGATCATCCAGAGAGCGGCACTTGAGCAGCACGGCCTATTTTCTTCATATCAGCCCGGATCAGCTTCAGGCCAGTTTGTCTTGCGAGGCCGGGCATTCCGCGGATATTCCCCTGCGCTCTGACCAATCTTTTTTTGACCAGCTCTCTGCAGCGCACATCGTGCACGGCCTAAATCAGGACCTGCTCAAGCAGGCAGAAGTGGCGCGGGTGAATGGGCGCAAACTTGAGACCCCTCTCCTGATTGCCCAAGGAACAGCGCCCAGGATGGGGCAAAAAGGGTTGCATCCGCTCCATACGCCTTTTCCTCTTCACGTAACATCCCTCAACCAGGACGGAAGCGAAGAATCCAAGGAAACGCTGATCTTTCCCCTAGTCCAGAACGGTGAGGTCCTGGCCGATCACGGCCCTGCCAGTCATCCTGAAACCGGCAAGAATATTTATGGCCAGGAGGTATCCTGTCCCTTTCCTCCGGAGCAGAACATTGTCGCCGGAGACCACACTGCACTCGATGAACCTGGTGAGCATCTGCTGGCTACCGCTACCGGTTACCCCCTGCTTTACACCACCCGCAAGGCCGGAATCGAGCACCTGCACCTCGGCATCGAGCCCCTGATTCAGGTGACTCCGGACAAGATGCAGGCTCTGCTTAACCTCAAGCCTGCGCCTTCGGGCCATCTGCTCCCGGATGCTGAAACCATTGAGCATGAGCTGGAAACCATGCAGATCAGCTACGGTCGCCTGCCGCGAGCAATAGAGCAATGTCTGGACCATTGTGGCCAACAGCAGCAGCCGCAAACCCAGACCATCGCCCTTGGCATCTTGCCGATCAAAGGACGGGATGCCTGGCTCCGCTTTGCCATGGATATCGGCCCCATGCCGGGAAAGGTCATGGGCAATGGAGAAATCGACTACCGAGAACGCAACATGTTCATCGGAGTCAACAAGGACCAGGTGATTGCGGTTCGGGTACCGCCAACCCCCGGCAGTCCGGGCACGGATGTGTTCGGCAACACCATAACCCAGACCACAGGCAAGGACATCACCGTGCGCGTGACTGATGATGCGTCCTATGATCCGGGCTCAGGTGAGATTCGGGCCTTGCGTTCGGGCGTCCTCTCCCTGGTTTCCGAAGGAGCGGTCAAGGTCTGTTCGCGGCAGGTGATCTCCCAGGATATCGACTTTAAAACCGGCAATATTGTTTCTCGGGATGCTCTGGAAATCCGGGGTTCGATCAAACCTAAATTCCGGGTAAACGCCCTGGGAGATATTCTCATCCGGGGAAATATCGAAAAAGCCCAGGTCCGCTCCGATGCCAACGTAGTGGTCCAGACCGGGCTGATTGGTGAATACGCGGTTGTCCGCTGTCGGGGTCAAGTGGATATCCAGTTTGTCGAACGGGGTCGTATCTTTGCAGGCGGGTCTATCCTGCTGCGAAAAAGTGCCTATTACTGCCGGCTGCACAGTGGCGGCAACCTTACCAGTCCCCCTGGGGCGCGCATTCTCGCCTCGCAACTGGTGGCGGCCGATTCCATGGTGCTGGGCAGTATCGGCTCGGATAACGCGGAGCCTTCCCTGTTGGCAGCGGCCGTCTCTCCGGAACAGTTACATAAAATGTATGCCCTGATAAGAGACATAGCCGTCCGCAAAGAGGTGCTTGAGACCCTGCGTCGACGCCTCGGCCCGGAGGCTGAGAGTGAAGAATTCGAAGAACTGCAGCAGGAGTACGAAGACAGCCGCAAGGCGTTCAACAGACTCAACCTGATTACCGCCAATGCGGATGCGGATGCGGCCTCGGATCAGGGCCTCTCACACGCATTGGAGTGCACTATTGTCGTCAAGGGGACCATTTTTGCCGGAAGCGAGATTCGCATTGGCAACAGCTCCATGATTTTACCCTCAACCATGCATAATGTTTGTTTTCGTCTGCGTGAGCATATTGCTCCCGGAGCCGTCAACCGAGATATACTTATCCTCCCCAACAAAAAATAACCCGGAGTCCCCTATGTTCGTCAAATTATGGATGACCAGCAATGTCCTGACGATCAGCAGCAGCCAACCCATTATCGAGGTAGAGCAGATGATGCGGAAGCATCGCATCCGCCGGGTGCCGGTGGTGGATGAGGGGAAGCTGGTGGGTATTATCAGCCGCGAGGACCTCTTTCGCGCCATGCCCTCGATCTTTGACCCCAGCATTGGCCCGGAACAGTTGGAACAGGCCGGTCGGATCACCGCCGCAATTATCATGACGCCTTCACCAATCACGGTGGAACCGTCCACCCCTTTGGAACAGGCTGCGCTCTTGATGCGGACCCATAAATTCGGTTCGCTGCTGGTGGTTCATGAGGACGAGCTGGTAGGCATCATCACCGAAACCAACATCTTTGACGCTTTCCTTGAAGTCCTGGGAGCGCGGAAAGAGGGGGCTCGCATTGAGTTGAAAATCGATAAGAGCCCGTCGGCTTTTTACGCCATGATGCAGGTGTTTAAGAAATGCGGCATGACCGTGCTCGGCATCACTGTATTTGCCGATTTTTCCGAGGAACATCAGCTAGTCACCCTCAAGGTACAGGGCGAGGATCTGGAAAAACTCACCGAGAGTCTGTGGGATGCGGGCCTGCAGATTAACCGAATGCATACCGAAGAAAAGGAACCGCAGTGAAGCAGAACCTCGTAAAGATTAATGACATCATAAACATTTACAACTCATACATCACCTTACTGGCCCAATTTAAAAGAGATTCGGGTAGTTACGGCATTGTGTTCCATGATCCGTCAAAAAATCGGATCGTGCAGTTGTTCGACTCAACCTTTGCCCAGGTGTTTCGTGAGACAATCACCAACTTTCCCCTTGGGATGACCACAGGCTCCATTGTCGGTCTGGCTCGGGAACGAACACCGGCTGATATCTGGCACAGCGACACTATTGAGCGCAATATCAGCGACAAAAACAGCCTTCACCAGGGAATCCGCCGTATTGTCGAGAAGGAAGACGGCATACCGGTCTACATCAATTCGATCAAGGTTATCGGTAATATCTCCCCGGCTTTGGCGTATGCCCTCAAAGGCAACCCAACCGAAATCCACCAGCTTCTGCAGAAATACAACCAGATCCAAAGGCATATTCTCAAGGAGATCTCCAAGGGCAAACCGCAACAACACGCGACAACCACGCTCAAATCCTACAGTGCCGGAGAGGGGTATAAATCAGAAAACCGCCTTCACACCCTTCGTGCCCGCCTCGGCGCCTTGACCATTTCTCCGGAAAACGAATAAAGGGCCGCGAAAAATAAACAAAAGCCAACAAGCACCGCACCGAAAATACAGGATCTTACCGAACCAGGCACGTCGGGTTCGAAATTTTTTACGAAAACGACAATACGTCAAATCAGCGTTTCCCACGCTCCGCCACCGCAGCAACCTTCACCACCAGAGCTGGACCGCCATCACCAAGACCATGGTGAGAAAAAAGCAGGCGTTAAAGCAAAGAAACGCATGTCCCTGCCCCTTCCCTTTTCTGCCGAACTGCGCAGAAAATGCCCCTACAGCCAAGACCTCCCCTGCCAAAATGAGCAAAAGGACTTTACTCGCCAGTAACAGATGCGGTAGCAATAAGGGAAAAGTTAAAATAACGGTAACCAGTGCCAGCAGCCACACCAGAAATACCCGGCACAGGCCTGGTTCGGAAATTTGCCGAATCAGGATGGGCCGTCCAACTTGCTCGTAATCGTGTCGGTGTCGAAAGAAAATCAAGAAAAAATGGGGAATTTGCCACAAAAAGAAGAGGGAAAAAAGAAGCCAGGAGGCAGCCGAGAGTAAGGCCCCTCCGGCAGCGGTCCAACCGATCAAGGGAGGGAGAGCCCCGGCAATTGCACCGGGAACAAGAGCAAAAGGCGAGATCTGTTTAAGAGGCGTGTAGAGGAGATTATAGGCCACCAGGGCCGACGCACCCAACAGGAGCGGTATGATATGGATTGAAGAAACCAGCAAAAGAACCAGGCCGAGGCAGAGCAATGTACCACAGACAAGGCGCGCTTCACGCACCCCGACGCGACCTGTGACCAAAGGGCGCCGAGAAGTGCGTGCATACAACCGATCAATGTCTATTTCCTGCAGGCTGTTGCCGGCTGCTGCTCCGCAGGCCAAGGCCAGCACCGCTAGCATAACCCAAACAAGGGACCACTCGAGCACGGGCCGACAGAGAATGTAGCCAAATCCAGAGGAGCAGGCTACCGGCAGGCAGAGGGCAATTTTGGTCAGTTGCAGCCAACGCCCCAGCCAGGAAAAAGAATGGTTAAAGGACAACACAACACTGGAAATAACGCTCTCAATCCTCCTGCAACCAGGTCTCATACTCCGCTTTGGGCACAACTTTAAGTTTTGCAAGCATCTGGGAGTGGTCAAGTCCGCAATATTCTGCACAGAAAATATCAAACTCTCCTGGCCCTCGGGACTGAAACCAGACATAGGTGGGGTAATTTTTTATTGCATCCGCCTTGACCCGAAAGGCTGGCAGATAAAAGCTGTGGATAACATCCAGGGATTCAATGTTGAGTTTTATCGGGGTATTTTCCGGAACAACCAGCAGATTTTCCGACTCTTTGTCGTTACCATAGATAAAGATCCAGGAAAACATCTGTGCCAAAACATTCACCTGCACCGTTCCCGCGGGAACAGTCCGAAGGCCGGTGTAGGATTTCCAACCAACTACGAACATCGACAAAGCAATCAGGGTGGGGATGATGGTCCAGGCCAGTTCCAGCTTCCAGTTATCGCGAATATCGGCAGCCACCGGATGCCGGCTGCGGCGGTAACGGATCACGAAGTAAATCATCACCGCAGTGATACCGGTCAGGAGCACGGCTGAAACAACAAAGATATACCAAAATGCGCGATCAATGCCGACAACTGGATCCATTCGATTTTCCTCGATTTTTGTCAATCCTTAACTAACTTTAAGGATGACGTTTCTCGCTTTGCAACCTGCTTACTCTGTAAGTTTTTACGACGCCGTCAACCATTACCCAATTCGCCCTAACGAAAAGCCACATCCCAAAAAGTAAAACTGATCATGATGGCAAGGAAACAGATGGTACAGAGAAAGGATATCTTAATGGCCTTACCCTCAAACTTCAGGTGCATAAAATAGAGCAAAACCAAAGAGACCTTGGTGCAGGCAATACCCAGGGCTATGGGTACATTTAAAATACCCATATGGACATAACTGACCCCTATGGTCACCCCGGTCAGTACAAGCAGGGCCACAAGCACCAGCGCCAGGGTTTTGTAAGACAGAATATGTTGTTCATTGTCGTGCATAAAGCCTCCAACCCCCTTTTAAAGCACTAGATAGAACAAGGGGAAAACAAAAATCCAGATCAGATCGACCAGATGCCAGTAGAGGCCTGAGTTTTCAAGAAACGCATACCGATCAGCATTGACCGTATTTTGCCAAATAAGCACAAAACTAACCGCTAGGAGTGTCATGCCGATGATCACATGGAGTCCATGCAGGCCGGTGATGACATAGTAGAGACCAAAAAAAATATTCCGGCCGGGCGGCCCACTGACTAGATCCGGTGAGTTAGGATAAAGGCCGTGGGCAAATTTATGGCCCCACTCAAAGTACTTGTTGATCAAGAAGAGTAGACCGCATCCAAAAGAGATACCCAGCAAACCCAGACACAATCTCTTGCTCTGTTGCCTGAGGGCGGTTATCGAGGCTGCGACGGTGAAACTGGAGATCAAAAGAATGGCGGTGTTGATGGCCCCGATAATCCGATTGAGTTCCTTGCCGTTTTCAGCAAAGTCCTTGGGATATTCGTGGAAGTAGACCGCATAGAGGACAAAGAGGCCGCCAAAGAGGATGATCTCGGTGTAGAGAAACAGCCACATCCCAATGCGGATACCGGCCTGATCGCGCTGGCTTGTCATGGCGTTTTTCCTGTAAGGCTTGGGTTGCCGCTTTCTTTGTGCATTGTAAACAACCTCCTTTCAGGATTTATCCTGGCTGCCAACTATATCGGAAAAATCGTAGGGGTACGCCTTGATCTGCGGTGCAGTGACAAAGTTTTGCACCGGTGGTGGTGAAGGCACGGTCCACTCCAGGGTACAGCCACCCCAGGGATTGGCTGAGGCCGGTTTGCGGGTGCGGAAACTAAGCAGCAGGTTAACCAGCATCAGAACCACGCCGCTGAACAGGAGAACGCCACCAACGGCTGCAAACTCATTACCGCGGGCATACTGCGGTAGATAGTCGTAGTACCGCCGCGGCATGCCCTGAAGTCCCAGAATGAACATCGGTACATAGTGGAACATAAAGCCCACAGTGGCGAGGGTGGCGGCTATATAGGCCCGGCGGAAATTGTAGAGGATACCAAACATCTTGGGCCACCAGTAATGCAAGGCGGCAAAAAAGGCAAAACCGGTTCCACCGAACATGGTGAAATGAAAGTGAGCCACCACAAAATGGGTGTCATGGACATAGATATCCGGACCAGCGGCTCCTAAAACCAGGCCTGTCAAACCGCCAACAGAAAAAAGATATATAAAGATGAGCGCATACAGCAGCGGAGGGGTCATCTCAATGGATGCCTTATACAGGGTCGCAACCCAGGAAAACACCTTTACCGCCGTGGGAATGGCTACCAGAAAAGTCAAAAGGGAGAAAACGAATACCGCAGTGTCGCTCATGCCGCTGGTATACATGTGATGGGCCCAGACCAGTGATCCGGCAACGGCAATACCCATGGAAGAGAAGACTATCGCCTTGTAGCCGAAGATCGCCTTGCGTGAAAAGGTGGGGATGATCTCGGAAACCACGCCCATTCCCGGCAGGATCATGACATAGACCGCCGGGTGCGAGTACATCCAGAACAGATGCTGATAGAGGATGGGATCGCCACCTTTGGCTGGATCAAACAGCCCCACCTGGAACACCCGCTCGACAATCACGAGAAGCAGCGTAATGGAAATCACCGGGGTTGCCAGCAGCTGCACCCAGGCAGTGGCATAGAGCGACCAGGTAAACAGAGGGATCTGCATCCAGCCCATGTTCGCGGCCCGTTTGCGATGCACTGTAGTGATGAAGTTGAGCCCGGTGAGCATGGACGACATCCCGAGGATGAAGGCTGCAAACACCGTCATCGGCACGTTATGCTTGGTGCCGACGCTAAAGGGGACATAAAAGGTCCAGCCGGTATCGGGAAAACCACCACCAGTGAACAGAGCGCCGATAGCCAAGATTCCGCCCAGGATATAGAGGTACCAGGAAAGCAGGTTCAAACGAGGGAAGAAGACATCGTCCGCACCCAGTTGAATCGGCAAAAAGAAATTGCCGAATATGGCCGGAATTGCCGGAATGATGAACAAAAAAATCATGATCACCCCGTGCAGGGTAAAGGCCGAGTTATAGATTTTGGCCGACATGATGGTAGGCCCCATGGTCATCAGCTCGATACGGAGGAGAAATCCTACGCAGAGGGCAATGACAAACCAGAACAAAATCGCCCAGAGGTACATCAACCCCAGCCGTTTGTGATCGTGGGTACACAGCCAGGCCTTGATACCGGTCAGGCCGGGAGGTGCGGGAGTCTCAAAAAATGAAGGTGGATTGGCCATGGCTTATGTTGGGGGAAGTTGGGGAGGGTTTTTCTTCCGCAGCAGGCGGGCAAGCCAGAAGCCGCCACCGATGAGCACTGCAGCCGAAGCAATCTTCAGCACGTTCAAAACAACAGCATTCTGTCGGGGATTGGCCGGAAAACAGAAGGCTAACAGGCGCCGAATCGAAGTGGAAGGCCGCCCCTCGGCAGCCTCCTTAAGCGCCAGTTCAACATCCCCGGGAATAAAGGATCCGTAGATGTACTTTATGATTTGGCCTTTTTTGTCCACAGCAATCAAAGCTGAAGGATGGACAAAAATCCCTTCGCTATTGCGTTGAAAACGATAGCCGATGGCCTGAGTTACCTTGCGAATGTTCTCATCGCTCCCGGTGAGAAAAGACCATCTCTGTTCAGGCAAACGCCCACTCAATAAATGGGTGTAATTCGGCTTGGCTGCAGCCGCAATCGTCGACGTATCTTCGCTGTTAAAGCTTAAGCTAAGCACCCGAAAACCGGTGGGTTCATCGTATTGCAAGCGGCGGATTGAGTCGGCCAAATTGGCCAAATCAAAGGAACAAATCGAAGGACAGGTGTAATACACCGGCAGCAGCAGGGTCGGTCGGTCGATCAGTTGGCCTAGGTGCACTTCCCGGCCCTGCTCATCAACAAAAAGTGCCTCCAGCGGCAGGTACCCCCCTGTTTTTTCTTCA
The DNA here is from genome assembly GCA_028684915.1 of Desulfobulbus sp. The sequence continues at coordinate 1,555 of JAQUEZ010000024.1, read as the reverse complement.
ATCCAGTCTTGGGGTGCCTGTAGGGCATTGGCCGATGCAGCAGCCTCTTCATCAAAGGGAAGGCGGCGGTTTTGCTCCTCCGCCCTCCCTTGACCGACCATCGACACTAAGCAGGCCGACAGTACGAACAGCATCAAAACGGCCCTGACGTACAGAGTGGGCCAACGAATCATTTCATAGCGCCGCTACCTAAATTAATGGTGACAACTTTATCATACTGGTGCTTCATCTTCAGCGAATCACGATCCGGGCCGTAGGCAAACATCACCTTGGTATCAGCATTGGGATCGATCACGCCGTCTTTGTCATCACCACTCTTTAGCGGAATGGTGAACTCAAGTGTGGTGGTATTGCCGACCTCACTGCCGCCGACGACCGTAACGTTGGAGGTTCCCCCTTTTCGATCATCCGGGGCATGAGCGGTGACCCCGACGCCAAAATCATCGGAAATTTCAACCTTCCCATCTTTCACATAACCTAGGATGATATTGGCATCCTTCATCATGTCCGAAGGGTTAAAGCCGATACCAACCCAACCGGTGGTCGGAGCAGTAACTTTGACGGCTAGGGTGTCACCGACAACACTCCAATCAAAGCTCATCTTATCGATACTCAGCGAATGTTGATAGGTACCGGCATATAGAGATCCGGCAAAAAGCAGGGAACAGGACAGCAAACCAAACGTTGAAACCATTCCACGACGAGAAAACATGTATCTCTCCTTTTAGTGAGTTAAATGAAAAGTCATGGCCAACAATTCAGCCACCATAGACCAGTTCTCCGCCGGAAAACCCAAGCCCTACGGCGCAGGCCAGGCAGAGGCAGTAGATTATAAGGATTTTTTTTGCCCCAGCCTCCTGGCGGTGCAAATGGACGGAATAGGCAAGCAGGGCCGTCAGTACCGCTGCGAGCACCATCTTCACCACGATCAAGGGGAGATACCGACCGGCATACAGATGCTGCCAGTCGAAAATTCCGCCAATGATCGTGGGGACGATGAACAGTAATGCAAGCACGGAGCAGTGTAGGCTCGTTTTTAAAAAAATGGGTTTTTTACCGAAAAAAGCGAGTAGCCCAAAAAAGAAACATCCCATAACCATACCCATGGGAATATGGGTAAGCGCGGGATGCAGCGGATGATGGAAACCAACTTTTTCCAGGAAGGCATACAATGATTCTATCATAACGATTCTCCTTGCAGCAGTTTATCTGTATAATTCTATTGATAATCCCTATCATCTACAAATGCCAGTCCTACACAGACTGATTATACATAAAACTGGCCAAGTACAAAAAATAAATTAGGGAATATCAAATTCTTGATGGACTCGTAAAAAGTCCATCACACTCTAAGAGATGGCTGGGAACCTGTCGGAGTATGAGCCATATGCAATGCTCGATTAGGGCTGCGGGAAAAATATAACTTATTTCTACTTTGTCACATTATCCGGCCGCAGCCTGTCGTCTATATGCTGAGTCTATTGAGGCTTTTCTTTGTCGATGTCTTACTTCCATCTGCCGGAAGACTTCATCGGGGGTTATATCGCGGCGTGGA